>VGXR01000152.1 GCA_016873255.1 Planctomycetota bacterium | reverse complement strand
CGAGCCGCCCGCGCCGACGTGGACGGCGCTGCTCGCCCCGCGCTGGAAGGGCCGCATCGCGATGGCCGACCCGCGCTTCGGCACCACCCGCGGTCACTTCGGAGCCATGAAGGCCTACTGGGACGCGAACGCGCTCCCCGGGTACTTCGAGGCGTTCGCCGAGGGACTCGCCGAGAACCGGCCGATCATCCTGACCTCGGGGAACGCGGGCGTCGTCGACGCGGTCGCGCGCGGCGAGGCCGACGTGGGCCTGACCGACACCGACGACGTCATCGCCGCGCAGGCGCGCGGGCTGAAGGTGGACATGGTGTTCCCGCGGCACGCGCATGATGCCTCCCGCGAGGGCGGCGGCACCTACGTCATCGCAAACACTGTGGCGGCGGTGGCCGGTTGCCCGCATCCTGCGCAGGCGGCGGCGTTCATCCGCTGGTTCGCGTCCGAGGGCGTGGAGCGGCAGCTCGCGGAGATGCCCGCCCGGCATGCGCCGCTCGCGTGGCCCGCGCGCGAGGGCGATCTCGCCGTGCCGGATCCGCTGCGCGTCGATCCCGCTGCGGCGGCCGCGGCGTCGGATGCCGCGGTGGAGGCGTTCTTCGGCTTCGTGCGCGAGGCAGGGAAGGGCGCCGGGTGAACGCGCTTGCGGCGCTGCTGGTGGCGGTCGCGGCGGCGGCGTTCGCCCTGGGAGTGCTGCTGCCCGTGGCCGCCGGGGCGCGACTCCTCTCGTTGGATGCAGCCGTGCCGGAGGGCTTCGGCGGGATGGCCACGCTTGCCGCCACGCTCGGGTGGTCGACCGCGTGTGCCGCGCTTGCGTGCGCCGCGGGATGGCCGGTCGGCCGTGCGATGCGGTCGGCGCGTGGAGGGCATGCGCTGCGGGCGCTCTCCGTGGTCGCCGCGGCGCTCCCGCCCTACGCGGTGTTCTGGACATGGTGGCAGGCGTGCGGGCCGGGGTCGGTGGTCGGTGACTGGGCCGCGGCAAGCGGTCGTTCCGGGCTGCTGCGCGAGGCGATCCTCGTGGTCGGGCTCGCGTCGTGGGCGTGGCCGCTCGCGGCGTGGTTCGTCGCGGCGCGGCGTGCCGACGGCGAGGCCGACGAGCGGGCGGCCGCCAGCGTGGATGCGGAGCGTCCCATCGACCGCCTGTCGCGCGCATGGCGGTCGGACCGCGGTGCGCTGCTCATGGCGCTTGCGGTGCTGGTCGCGGTGATCGCGGGCTCCACCACCGCGTTCGACCTCGCGCAGGTCCGCACGTTCGGGTTCGAGCTCCGCACGCTCGATGTCCAGGGCACGCCCGCGGCGGCGGTGATGCGCGCGGCGTGGCCGTCCGTGGCGCTCGCGCTCGTGGCGGGGCTTGGCTGCGCGCTGGTGCCGGTGGTGCCGCGCTCGGAGGGCGACCCCGCGGCGCGGCGCGCCCGCGCGCCGCTTGCGTGGGCGCTGGTTTCGCTCGCGCTCGTGCTGCCGGTGGCGACCCTCGCATGGACGGTCATCGCGCGCGGGGCGCTCGACCGGTTCGCGGAGCTCTCGCTGCGCGGCGCGGCGGGGACGCTGCTCGCTGCGCTCGCCGCCGGCGCGGTCCTGGCC
>VGXR01000151.1 GCA_016873255.1 Planctomycetota bacterium | reverse complement strand
GCTGCGCCTCGACGGCGCCCAGGGGCCCGAGTTCCAGGGCGACGGCATCATCATGGCGACGCCGGTGGGGAGCACCGCGTACAACGCGAGCGCCGGCGGGCCGATCGTGCACCCGGACGTCGAGGCGATCGTGGTGACGCCCGCTGCGGCGCACTCGCTGGCCTTCCGGCCGGTGGTGGTGCCCGCGCACCTCGACGTGAGCGCGCGCGTGGTGCGGGCCAACGAGGGAACGACGCTGGTGCTCGACGGGCACATCAACGTGGGGCTGAAGGTCGGGGACACCGTGGTGGCCGGCCGCCACCACGCCATGGCGCGCATCGTGTCGCGGCCCGGCTCGAGCTACTGGGACACGCTGGTGAGCAAGATGCGCTGGGCGGAGACGCCCAACTACCGCGCACCCGGGGCGTGAGGGCGAGGGCGGTCGCGGCAACGCCTGGTCGGGAAGTACGATCCCCGCCCCATGATCGACATTCGCCAGCTGCGCGAGAACCCGGAACGCTTCCGCCAGGGCGCCCGTGACAAGGGCGCGGAGGTGGACTTCGACCGGCTGCTTGCGCTCGACGCGGAGCGCCGCGACATCCTGCAGAAGCTCGAGACCCGCCGTGCGGAGCAGAACCGGCTGAGCAAGGAGATCGGGCCGCAGATCGGCAAGCTCAAGGGCCAGCTCAAGGGCGCCGAGGGAGCCGCACGCGCGGCGGCCGAGGCGCAGCTCGCGGAGCTGGAGTCGAAGCCGCTCGCGCTCAAGAACGAGGTGGCGTCGCTCGAGGACCAGTTGCGCACGGTGGACCCGCACTGGCAGGACCTCCTCATGCGAGTGCCGCAGCCGCCGGCGCACGACGTCCCGAAGGGGCCGGACAGCTCCGGCAACGTCGAGCTCCGTCGCTGGCACCCGGCCGGCTTCGACCCGGCGAAGGGCTTCGCGGCGAACAGGGGCTTCAGGCCGAAGACGCACCTGGAACTGGTGCGCGACCTCGGCCTCGCGGACTTCGAGCGCGGCGTCAAGATGAGCGGGACACGCCACTACGTGCTCACGGGAATGGGCATGCGCCTGCACCAGGCGGTGCTGCGCTACGCGTTCGACCACATGGTCGAGAAGCACGGCTTCACCGCGGTCGGCGTGCCGGTCATCGTGAAGGAGGAGTGCATGCTCGGCACGGGCTTCTTCCCGTTCGGCCGCGAGCAGGCCTACCACATCGAGGAATCCGCGCGCGGCAGCGGGCATGACCTGTTCCTGACGGGCACGGGCGAGGTGGGCCTGATGGGCATCCACGCCGACGAGATCCTGCCCGAGAGCGCCCTGCCCCTCACCTACACGACCGTCAGCACCTGCTTCCGCCGCGAGGCGGGCGCCGCGGGCAAGGACACCGCGGGCCTCTACCGCATCCACCAGTTCGACAAGGTCGAGCAGGTGGTGGTATGCAAGGCCGACGACGCCGAGAGCCGCGCGTGGCACCGGAAGATGCTCGGGTTCGTGGAGGAGATCCTGCAGTCGCTGGGGCTGCCGTACCGGCTGCTCCAGTGCTGCACCGGCGACCTGGGAATGAAGAACGAGGACATGATCGACGTCGAGTGCTGGATGCCCGGCCGCGGCGATGCGGGCGCGGACGGCGCGCCGACCGGCGAGTACGGCGAGACGCACAGCGCAAGCCGCCTCGGCGACTACCAGTGCCGGCGGCTCAACCTGC
>VGXR01000150.1 GCA_016873255.1 Planctomycetota bacterium | reverse complement strand
GCCGAGGCGAGATACCATCCGTCAGCGATGACTTCGGTACTCAACGGACCGAGGTGGCCCGCAGAGATGATTGAGTTCGCAAGTTGGGAACACGTGTCCCCATCGGGCGACGATCAGGCGTTGTCCCTGAAAGCAAGTGGGTGTGCCACCATGTCCGATCTGTGCGTACCGGCAGCTGGCTGTTTCCGACTGCGCTTTCCGAACCGAAAGCCCAAGGCTGGCGAGAGGCTCTGAATGTGCGGGATTGTGGGCATCGCCTTTCGTGACCAGACCGTCACCGCGTCCGCGCGCGCGCGGATGGACAAGGCGATCGAAGCGCTCAAGCACCGCGGACCTGATTCACATGGACAGCGCGCGAAAGCCGAGGTCATTCTCGGGCACACTCGCTTGAGAATACTTGATCTCTCTGACGCCGGCCGCCAGCCCATGGAGACCGAGGACGGCGCGCTCGCAATCGCTTACAACGGCGAGTGCTACAACTTCCGTGACATCGCCCGTGACCTGGGCATCGCCGGACTCCGTTCTGGCTCGGATACGGAAGTGGTGCTCCGGGCCTTCGCTGCCGAGGGCGCCGCCTGCCTCCCCCGCCTCAACGGCATGTTCGCGTTCGCGGTGCACGACCGCACGGCGGGTGAGGTGTGGCTGGTCCGAGACCGGCTCGGAATCAAGCCACTCTACTACTCGCTCGATTCCGACGCCCTTCTCTTCGCGTCGGAGGTCCGCCCTCTCCTCGAACTCGCCGGCGAGACGCCGTCCTGCGACCCGACGCTGCTCGCCGAGTGGCTCTACTACGGCAACTCCCTGGGTGGCAAGACGCTCTTCCGCGGAATCCGGCAGCTGATTCCGGGCCATGCGCTCCGCCTGAGGATCAGGGACTGGACCCACGAAGTACGCGCCTATTGGTCGCTCGCGGAGGAGTGCCGCAGGCCAGCCCCCTCGGAACGCGGCGCGGAGCTAGCCGGCGCGGTGCGCGAGCGCCTGTCGGCGGCCGTCCGCCGGCAGCTGGTGAGCGACGTCCCCGTGGGCATCTTCCTCTCGGGCGGGATCGATTCGAGTGCGATCGCGGCCTTTGCGACCGCGGCCGGTGGCGCACCCGTGAAGACCTTCTCCGCGGGCTTCGACGATCCCTCATTCCCGGACGAGCGCCCCCGCGCACGCCGGCTCGCGGAGAGGCTCGGGACCGAGCACCACGAGTTCATGATCGGCGGCGATGGGCTCGATTCGGTAGTCGAGCAACTCGTCGAACACCACGGCGCGCCGTTCTTCGACGCCGCGAACATCCCGCTCTGGCTGATGGCCCGTGCAGTCGCGCCGCAGGCGAAGGTGATCCTTCAGGGCGACGGCGGCGACGAGGTGTTCGGTGGCTACCGTCGCTACCGGTCGCTGCACCGTCGGCGGGCGATGCGGGTGGCGGCGCTCGCGGCGGCGCCCGTCCTGGGCATCCTCCCGGAATCGCGGCTGGTTCAGCGCGCCCGCCGGTACGCGCACGCGTTCAGTCAGCGCGACGTCGGCAGGACGATGGCCCTCCTGCTCACCGCGGAGGGATCGGATCCGTCCGTGCTCGATGCGTTCGGTCCGGCCGTCCGGCCCGCGATGGACTCGGCGGACCCGCTCGGCCACTATGCGCGGGTGGCGGCGCAGTTCGACGGGCTCGACGCCTGCAGGCGGATGTCCATGGTCGACCTCTCAATCGAACTGCCCGACCTTTAC
>VGXR01000149.1 GCA_016873255.1 Planctomycetota bacterium | reverse complement strand
GGGGATTGAGGTCGTCGAGATCCGCACCGATGGCCCCGTGAGCGATGCACTCGCCGGCGCGGCACGCGATCGCGGCACCCTCATGGTGCAGGAGCCCGCGGAACGGGAGATGCGCGCCGAGCTGGCGCCCCTCGCCGCGCGCGGCGCCATCCGGGTGGTGCCCAACCCGCACTGGATCACGACCGCGGAGGACTTCCGCTGCGCCGCAAGCGGCGGCGGCTGGCGCATGGACAGCTTCTACCGCGCGGTTCGCGCGCGCACCGGCATCCTCATGCGTGCAGGCAAGCCGGAGGGCGGGAAGCTGAGCTTCGACGCCGACAACCGCGAGCGCTGGGAGGGTTCACCCCCTGCGCCGGAGCCCCCGCGCTTCCCGAGGACGGAACTTCGGGTCGAGGTCGAGCGCGAGGTGCAGGCCCGTTTCGCCCGACACCCGGGTCGGCTTGACGTGGAGGCGCTGCCGGCGACGCACGCGGACTCGCAACGGCTCTGGCGCTTCGGCCTGGAGCGCTGCATCGCGCACTTCGGCCCGTTCGAGGACGCCATGAGCGAGCAGAGCCGCGGCCTCTTCCACACGCGCATCTCGCCCGCCCTGAACCTCGGCCGCATCCACCCGCGTCGCCTGGTCGATGACGTCGTCGCCTCCGGGGCACCGCTCCAGAGCGTGGAGGGCTTCGTGCGGCAGGTGATCGGCTGGCGCGAGTTCGTGCGACACGTGCATTCGGCCACCGACGGCTTCCGGCGACTGGGAACCCGGGCCGTCCCGGTGCGTGCAACGCCGGGCGACGGCGGATTCGGCCGATGGTCTGGCACGCCGTGGACGCCGACGGCCCCGCCGCCCGACGGCGTCGACGGCGGCGCGGAACCTGCGCACCTCGGCACGGAGCGCTCGCCGCTTCCGCCGGCCCTCTGGGGCACCCGCTCCGGCCTTCGCTGCCTTGACCACGTGGTCGAGGGCGTCTGGGACGAGGCGTGGAGCCACCACATCACGCGGCTGATGGTGCTCGGCAACCTCGCCACGCTGCTCGACGTCGATGCCCGCGAGCTGACCGACTGGTTCTGGGTGGCCTACATGGATGCGTGGGACTGGGTGGTCGAGCCGAACGTGCTCGGCATGGCCACCTTCTCCGCGGGCGAGACCATGACCACCAAGCCGTACGTCTCCGGCGCCGCCTACCTGGACAAGATGGGCGACTCGTGCGAGGCGTGCGCGTTCGATCCCGCGTCGACCTGCCCGATCACTCGGCTCTACTGGGCGTTCCTGGCGCGGCACGAGCCCGTGCTCGCGGCAAACCACCGCATGAAGCTCATCATGGGGTCGCTCCGGCGCCGCTCCGACGCCGAGCGCGGGCGCGACCGCGCGGTGTTCGTCCATGTGCGGGACATGCTCGTCAACGGCCAGGCGGTTTCCCCGGATTCGGTGAACTCCGCGCTCGCCGGCGTCGACCCCCGCGTGGCGGGGTAGACCATCGCCATGACCGTCTTCCTCCGCTCGAGCGCCATGCCCGTCCCAGCCAGGGAGCTTGCCGACTGGCACTTCCGTGCGGGCGCCATCGACCGGCTCATCCCGCCGTGGGAGGACGTCGAGATCCTCGAGCGCCCCGGGGCGATGGCCGACGGCGCGGTGGCCCGGTTCCGCATGCGCAAGGCCGGTCTGTCGATCGAGTGGGTCGCGCGCCACCACGACGTGCAGCCGGGCCGATCGTTCAGCGACACGCAGGAGCGCGGCCCGTTCCGCCGCTGGGTGCACCGCCACTCGTTCCTGCCGGGCGGCGAGGCGGCGA
>VGXR01000148.1 GCA_016873255.1 Planctomycetota bacterium | reverse complement strand
GATGGCGGTGGTCTACCTCGCGCGGCAAGTCAGCCTCGATCGCATGGTCGCGATCAAGTTCATTGCCAAGAAGCACCTTTCCGATCCCATCTTCGTGGAGCGCTTCTACAAAGAAGGGCGGGCTGCCGCGAAACTCAACCATCCGCACATCGTCGGGGCCTACGACGTGGGGCAGGCCGGCGAGCAGCACTACTTCATCATGGAGTACGTGGATGGCGACACGGTCTTCGATCGCATGCAGGCGAAGAAGCGCCTTCCCGAGAAGGAAGCGCTCACGATCATCCGCCAGGTGGCGCTTGCGCTTGAGCACGCGCATGAGCGCGGCTTCGTGCACCGTGACATCAAGCCGAAGAACCTGATGATCACCTCGACCGGCGTGGTCAAGCTTGCCGACCTCGGGCTTGCGCGCGCCATGGGCGACCAGGAAGCCGCTGCCGCCGAGATCGGCAAGGCGTTCGGCACGCCGTACTACATCAGCCCCGAGCAGATCCGCGGCCTCGCAGAGATTGGACCGCCAGCCGATGTCTACGGCCTCGGCGCCACGCTCTACCACATGCTGACCGGCAAGGTCCCCTTCGAGGGCAAGAACCCCAACGAGGTGATGCAGCGGCATCTCAAGGATGCCCTTGTCCCACCGGATCACCTTGTTCCGAGCATTTCCAACGGCTGCGCAGAGGTCGTCGAGATGATGATGGCCAAGCCCGCGCGCGACCGCTACCAGTCAGCGAAGGAACTGATCGAGGACATCGACCTCGTCATGAAGGGCGAGGCCCCGCACCATGCGCGGAAGCCACTCGATATGGGTTCGCTTGCTGCCGCGGTCGACGACCAGCCTTCGACGAGGGAGTTGCGCCACGCGGGACCGCCGAGCGCCTTCGCCAATCCCGTCACGCTCGGCATCGCGATCGGTCTGGGCGCCAGCGTGCTCGTGAACGGCCTGCTGCTGTACCTGCTTCTGTCGAAGTGAGCGCGCGGACGCGCACGTTTGCGCTCGTCCGGAGCGACCGAGCGCGGCACTGTTCATGAATGCTGGGTCGCACCGGAAGTTCGTGGCACTGCGCGAGTGCTTCCCTGCGGCCGTCGCGGAAAGGGGGCGCGGCATGCCTCGCCGAGTGAGTTCCGCAGCCTGCGAGGAAAGCTGGCGCGCAGTGCTAGTCAGTGACCACACGTTGACATCCGCGCCAGTTTCTGAGCAGGCGAGGACTGTCTGAGCGAACGAGGCATGCCGGCGCCCCAACGGAGCGACGGCCGCTCAACACGCGTGTTCACGCAGCGCACCGATGTGCCGGCGGCTCGTTCGCTCGGTCAGCGGACCTGCACGAGCAGCTCGACCTCGACGCTCGCGCCAAGCGGCAGCGCGACGTTGCCGACCGCCGCGCGAGCGTGTCGGCCAGCTTCGCCGAAGATCTGTTGCAGCAGGTCGCTGGCACCATTCGCCACCTTGGGCTGCTCCGTGAAGCCAGCATCGCTCTGCACGAAGACCCCGACGCGCAGCACGCGCTCGATCCTGTCCAGTCCGCCAGCGGCGTCGGCGGCGACCGCAAGCGCATTCAAGGCACACTGCCGGGCAGCCTGCTGCGCGGACTCGATTGAGCATGCCGAAGGCACGGGCCCGGTCGTGGTCAGCGCTCCGTCGCGAAACGGCAGTTGGCCCGAGATCCAGACCAGATTGCCGGATCGAGCGAACGGCACGTAACTGGCAACCGGCCCGGGGGCTGGCGGAAGGACAAGGCCAAGGGCCGACAGGGCTTCGGACGGAGTGGGCATGACGAAACAGTACCGGGTGGCCATCAAGAGAGATCGGAA
>VGXR01000147.1 GCA_016873255.1 Planctomycetota bacterium | reverse complement strand
CGGGAAGCCGACGGACAACGCGCACATCGAGTCGTTCAACGCGCGGCTGCGCGCGGAGTGCCTGAACGCGCACGTCTTCGAATCGCTCGAAGACGCCGAGGAAACCTTGACTTCGTGGCGGAGCGATTACAATGCAGTGCGTCCACACAGCGCCCTAGGCATGCTGACCCCTAGGGAATTCGCTGAACTCGGTCAGAGGAATGCAGGCCGCTGATGGCCCGAATTCCTCGCAGCTCGAGTGGCATCAAGACGGGGTGAAGGCCACGGGTACGGGCGATCTCAACGGCGATGGCAGCGTGGCAGGGGATGATCTGGCGCAACTGCTCAGCGCGTGGGGTCCGTGCGGCGGCTGATGCGCCTCTTCGCCCGTCCACACGCATCCCCTTGGTGCGGAATGACCGCGACGGTGTCTCAGTCAAATCGCACCGTGCAGTCCAGCGAGGCGGACCTCGCGGGCGTGATGCACTTCTCGAACTACTTCCGCTGGATGCCGCCGGCCAATCCGTCGAGCAGCGGCTTTGGATGGAAGCGACCTCCCGGTAGCCTTCGGTCGGACGGCCATGGAGCTCGCCGCACGGAACGACTCGTCGCATCAGCATTCACCGGAGCCCTCAATTGACCCGACCCAAGTCCCTGGCGATCGCCGTCGCCCTCGCAGCCGGCTTCGCCCCGTCAGCATGGGCGCAGTGCGTCGGTGACCTCACCCACGACGGCGCAGTCAACGGAGCTGACCTTGGCCTCCTCCTCAGCGACTGGGGCGGCTGCACGGCGTGTGCGGCGGACCTTGACCGCAATGGCAGCGTCGACGGCAGTGACCTCGGGACCCTCCTCGGCGTCTGGGGAGCGTGCCCGTCGCCGATCGTGCCGGCCTGGGCCTCCCTCGTCGAGGCTCAGCCCGACCCATCCGTCATCACGGATCCGGCAATCCGCGCCGCCATCGTCGAGTCCGGCATGGCGTGGCGCGTGCGTCACCAACCAACGCAAATCGAGTTGCTCCTCATCCCCGCGGGCACCTTCCAGATGGGATGCACCCCGATGACCAACGGCTGGTGCTGGCTCGAGGAGTCGCCGGTGCACCAGGTGACCTTCAGCGGTCCGATCTACATGGGTCGCTACGAGGTCACGCAGGCGCAGTGGACGCAGGTGATGGGCGCGAATCCCAGCCAGTTCCAGGGGCCGTCCTACCCGAATTCCGCCTTGCGGCCCGTCGAGCGCCTGAACTGGAACGACACCCTGCCCTTCCTCGCGGCCACGGGCATGCGCCTCCCCACCGAGTCCGAGTGGGAGTATGCGTCGCGCGCCGGCACCGTCACCGCGTTCCATGGCACACCCACGAACCCTGCAGGCGGCAACAACGACGCCGCGCTGGCGGCCGTCGCATGGATCGGAATGAACTCCGGGATGCAGACGCAGCCCATCGGTCTCAAGCCGGCCAATGGCTTCGGCCTGCACGACATGGCCGGCAATGTCATGGAGTGGGCAAGCGACTGGCTCGGCCCTTATCCGGCAACGCCGCAGGTGGACCCCGCTGGACCGGCGTCGGGGTGGGGACGAGTCTTCCGCGGCGGCTGCTGGCACCTCTACCCGGACCTCTGTCGCGTCTCGGTGCGATTCGAGGACCAGCCCGATGGCCAGCGCTACAGCGACACGGGCATGCGGGTGGCGCGGGACCCCTGAGGCTGCCGGCGCATCGACCACGACACTCCGCTGCAGCCCGCCGCGTCGAGCGGGTCGTTCCGGGGGGTGATGAATCCCGTCGGCAGGTGAGGTCCGCGTCGCGGGACGGCGCGCGTCACCCCCCCGCGCGTAAATAGAAGACGGCGTCGATCACGGCGAGCGGCGCCGCCGAGGCGATGACGCCCCACCC
>VGXR01000146.1 GCA_016873255.1 Planctomycetota bacterium | reverse complement strand
CGCCGTGGCGCAGATGCCGCGCGTCGCGGCGTGGATGTGGCGTCGCGTGCTCGCCCGGCATGCCGCGGAGGTGGACCTCTTCGTCACGATCAACGACTCGATCGCGGGACTGCTCCGCCAGCGGGACCCGGCCCTTCCGCCCGCGGTGATCGTCCGCAACGCCACGAGGCTCCCGGACTCCCGACCGCAGCCCGACGGGCGGCTGCGGAAGGCCGCGGGCGTGGAACCCGGCAAGCGCGTCCTCCTGTACCAAGGCGGCTACCAGAACGGGCGGGGGCTGGAGCGGCTGCTCGAGTCCGCCGCATCTCTGCCGGACGATTGGGTGCTCGTGATGATGGGCTTCGGATCGATGGAGGGCCACGTGAAGGCCCTCGGCGCATCGGTCGATCCTTCCGGCCGCCGCATCCGCTTCATCCCGCCGGCACCCCACGCGGAACTCGGGTCGTGGACCGCGGATGCAGACCTCGGGCTCATCCCGTACGAGAACACCTGCCTCAACCACTGGTTCTGCTCGCCCAACAAGCTGTGGGAGTATCCGGTCGCCGGCGTGCCCATGCTGGTGAGCCCATTTCCCGAGCTCCGGGCGGTCGTCGAGCGCCATCGCGTCGGCCTCTGCCTGCCCGAGACGCTCGACGGACCGGGCCTGGCGCACCTATTGCGCTCGATCGACGGGACTCAGCTCGATGCCATGCGCGCGAACTGCCGGCGGTTCCTGGAGGCCGATCACTGGGGCGTCTACGCGGAGCGGCTGTGCGCGGCCTATCGCCGGATGCTCCCGCTGCCTGCCGCGGATAGCCTGAGCGGTCGATGCACATCGTCACCGTCGTCGGAGCTCGTCCACAGTTCGTGAAGGCCGCGGTGGTGAGCCGTGCGCTGGCCTCGGCCGGCGGTGCGGTCCGCGAGCGGATCATCCACACCGGCCAGCACTTCGACGACAACATGTCGGACGTGTTCTTCCGCGAGATGGGGATCCCGCGCCCTGCGGTCAGCCTCGGCATCGGCGGCGGTGCCCACGGGCAGATGACCGGGAGGATGCTCGAGGCGATCGAGCAGGTGCTCGTCGCCGACCGTCCGGACTGGCTGCTGGTGTACGGCGACACGAACTCCACGCTCGCCGGCGCGCTGGCCGCGGCGAAGCTGCACATCCCGGTCGCCCACGTCGAGGCGGGGCTGCGGTCCTTCAACCGCCGAATGCCCGAGGAGGTGAATCGGGTCCTCACGGACCACGTCTCGGCCCTGCTTCTTGCGCCCACTGCGACGGCGGTGGCCAACCTGGGCCGCGAGGGGATCGAGGGAGCGTCCGTGATCCAGGTCGGCGACGTGATGTTCGATGCGATGCTGCACCATCGCGCGCTGGCCGAGGGCCGCAGCTCGGTGCTCTCGCAGCTGTCGCTCACGCCCCGCGGGTTCGTGCTGGCAACCGTGCATCGCGCGGAGAACACCGACGACCCGGCGCGGCTTGCTGGGGTCCTTGGGGGCCTGTGCGCGCTCGCCGAGTCGGTGCCGGTGGTGCTCCCGCTGCATCCGCGCACCCGCAAGCTGCTGGCCGCGGACGGGCGACTCGGGTCCCTGCCGCCGGGGATCAGGGTCATCGATCCGGTCGGTTACCTCGACATGGTGATGCTCGAAGCGAACGCCGGCCTGATCGCCACCGACTCGGGAGGTGTGCAGAAGGAGGCCTACTTCTGCGGCGTTCCATGCATCACGCTCCGCGACGAGACCGAGTGGGTTGAGCTCGTCGAGTGCGGCGCCAACGTGCTCGTCGGCGCGGATGCGGCGCGCATCGCGTCCGAGGGCAGGGCGCGGTTCGGTCGGGCGATCGCCCGGTCACCCCTCTATGGCCAGGGCGACGCAGGCGCGCGTGTCGTCGATG
>VGXR01000145.1 GCA_016873255.1 Planctomycetota bacterium | reverse complement strand
TCGCATACGCCTCATCGACTTGGCCACGCGAGAATTCGATAGCGGCAACGCGGTTGAGCGCGATACCGAGGTCGCGCAGGCTCTGTGGGTTTCCGATCTGCTGTGCGAGTTGATGAGAGATCGTCAGGTATTCGAGAAACTTCGCATACGCCTCATCGACTTGGCCACGCGAGAGCTCGATATCGCCAACGCGGCTGAGCGCGATACCGAGGTCGCGCAGGCTCTCTGGGTCTTCAGTGTTTGTTCGCGCACGGACAATTGATAAACGGTGGATTGCAAGATTCCGTGCAGTTGTTAGTGCACCCGAATTTCTAGCGTGCTGCAAAAGCAAGAACTGAGCGCTGTGCGATATGACAGTCGAGGCGTTCGTACTCCATTTCACACATTCGAGAGCTGTGCAGTGGTCGCGCACACGGCTCCACAGGTTGTCGCGTGCGTCAAGGATGACCTGCAGAAATCGCGTCCGCAGTGCAGCACGCTGCATTGGTGTATCCCAACTCTCGCCGTTGTCCAGCCGCAAGCACTGCGCCGCCATCCCAAGCATGTCCCGCGCCTCCTCATTTGTCAGACCAGTCACGCTCCGCGGAGGCGCAGGGATCCCTTGCTCCTCATTCGGCCAGACCTCATTGCCTTCGCCGTCGAAGCTCCTGTTCACCCACTCGGCCGCGCGCTCCCGCAGTACCTCGTCGAGCGCCTCGGCGTGCTCCATGCCGTAGTGGGCGAAGTGCCGCCGTGCCACGTGGTGGAACGCTCGGTCCCGGAACTCACGCAGGTGCTCGCTCGGTTCCCCGAGGATCACGAGCGGATCGACCGCCTCACGCAGCCGCTCGGGGGCGCCCCGCAGACCGGGAACGCCCTCGGCGTACTCCTCGACCACCTCGCGCAGGAAGCTCACCCCGAGGTAGCTGCCCCAGCCGAGCAGTTCCTGAAGTTCGGGGGCCAGTTTGGTGAACCGCTGCTTTCCCCGCATCTGGCGGTCGATTGCCCACTCGCCCACCTCGCGCTCACCGGCGGAACTCAGTGACCTCGATACATCGCGATCCACGAAGTTCTGCGGCACGCATAGCAGGTCTCCCACGTTCTCGACCATCGTCAGGAAGTTTCCGGCGGCCTTCTCGAGCAGGAGCGCACGCTGCGAAGGCGTGAGGCCCGGGAGCCGCGAGGCGGCGTACTCAGCGAGCGAGTCCGGCGACGAAGGATTCAGGACGCGTGCATCCACGCCCGGCTCGCCGTCGAGCGACGAGAGGTCGAAGGGTGCCATCGCACCGCCAGCCGCCGCCGACGCGCCCGCGCGCTTCAACTCCCGCCATTCCCGTTCCCAGTGCGTTACCACCACCAAGAGCGGCCAGTTCCGCTGCTGTGCCGTGCGCCAAGTGCGGCGCACGAATTCCTGCGGCGCGTCGTCGAGCCACAGCACCGTCGGCAGGCCGCCCGCTCCGTCCACCAGCGAGTGCAAGCACTCGCATACCTCGTCGACCAGCGTCTTGCTCGCCGCATCCTCCGCCTGCTCCACGCTCCGGGGGCCGTCCAGCCGGTCCTTCGCCAGGTTTGCCGCGCCTTTGAAGAGCTTCATCAGCAGCCCGCCGAAGGGCACCGCCGCATCGGCGACCTGCCCGACGAACTCGCCCGCGCTGTCCTTGCGGATGGCGTCACGAATCCTCCCCGTCGCGTCCTGCCATGACGAGCCATGTCGGCGCAGGATCTCCGCGTGCACCATGATCGAGTGACGCAGCTCCGGCAGCGCCGAGCGGCGATCGGTCACGTTGCGTACGTCGGGCGACTGCCACCGCGCACCAAGCCACGCAAAGCGCGGCGGGCCCTGCGCCAGGTGGCCCTCCATGTTCGGCACCACCCGCAGCTGCATGCCCTGGTCGTTGAACGCGTCCGGCCAGTAGTTCACCTCCGGGGGGTCCC
>VGXR01000144.1 GCA_016873255.1 Planctomycetota bacterium | reverse complement strand
TCCAGCACGCCGAGGCGCGTGAAGAGCGTCTCACGGCGGTTCATGTTGTCGAAGTAGCGGCCGCCCCAGGCGAACGTCTCGCTGCCGGCGCGGCGCTCGAGGCCGTCGAGGCACACGTTGCGGAAAGCGCGGAGCTGCTTCTCGTGCGCCTCGGGCCAGTCGCCGCCGACGGCCCCGACCACGCGCACGGGCGTCAGCTGGCTGGCGGCCGCCGCGAAGTAGGCGCAGCTGCCGCCGAGGACGCCGGTGGCCTCGCCGGTGGGGGCGTGGAGCGTGTCGATTCCGATGGTTCCGGTGACGAGGAGGGACATTTCCGCGAGTGTACGCGGGGTCCTTCGCGCCACGGCGTCAGGTGCGCGTCAGCCCGCGTCCTCGGAGGGCTTCGACCAGCCAAGACCGATCGGCAGCCCGATGAGAGCGCCGGCTGCGACGTCCGCGGGCATGGCCATCGACCAGCCGGGGAGCGCGTGCGCGATGACCGCCTGGTCGACGGGTGCCTTGAACGTGTACGCCGTCCAGGCCTGCGCGAGGCCGGCCATCAGGACCGGCGCCGCCGCCAGCAGGATCGGCTGCGCGCCGCCCAGCGTGCGCCGCGCCGCGAAGGCCATGGCCACGCTCCCGACGACCGCGGCACCGATCGCCTGGCCCTTGAGCCCGGTGCGCACGAGGAACCACAGCGCCGCGACGCAGAGGAGGCCGGAGACCATCCCGCGCAGCGCGTCCGCATTCAGGGCCTCGGAGGCGAAGGATGCGCCCTTGGAGCGCGCAGGGATGTCGATGAGCGGACCGGAGACCCGGAAGACGCACGCGGATGCGGCCGCGGTCATGACGCCCCATGCAAGCGTCTCCACGGCGATCGGCAGGAGCGCGTCACCGTCGAAGGCGGCATCCATGACCGTGCCGCAGCGCCCGGCCACGGTGGCGACGCCGCAACCGAGCACGAACAGCCCGACGGCCGCGTTGAGGAGGCGCCCCACCACGCACGCGACCGCGGTCCACGCCACCCACGCGCACGCGAGCGCGACGACCGCCGCCGCCGGGCGCACCGCGTCGGTCACCGTCGGCCCAGGCACGCCGCGCTCGCTCCCGAGAAACGGGATCACCGGCACGGCCACGAGGATGCACGCCACGGCGCCGAGCGTGAGCACCGCGTACCGCACCATCGGGCGATCGGCGAAGTTCGGGACCGCGGACGCAGGCTGGGCGTTTGCCATGCGCGTGTGCTACCACGCCCCGCCCGCGCCCGGCAACCGGTGCCGTATCGTGCGGATCGCCATGCATCCCCCGGCCAACGCCCCGCTGCCGCGCATCACCCTCGACGGATCGCCGCTCGCCATTGCGCAGGTCGTGGCGGCCGCGCGCGGCCGGGCAGCGGTGGCGCTCGATCCCGCGGCGCGCGCCCGAGTGGCCGCGGCCCGCGCCGCGATGCTCGCCCGCGCCGAGGGCGCGCAGGCGCTCTACGGGATCAACACCGGGTTCGGGTCGCTCTCGCGGGTTCGGATCCCTGACGAGCAGCTCGATGCGCTGCAGGCGAACCTCGTCCGGAGCCATGCGTCCGGCGTCGGCGACCCCGCTCCCGAGGACACGGTGCGGGCCATGATGCTGATCCTCGCCGCAAGCCTCGCACGCGCGCACAGCGGCGTGCGGCCGGAGCTGGTCGAGCTGATCGTGTCGATGCTCAACGCCGGCGTGCACCCCGTGGTGCCGTCGCGCGGGTCGGTGGGCGCGTCCGGCGACCTGGCCCCGCTCTCGCACCTGGCCCTCGCGTTCCTCGGCGAGGGCGAGGCGCACCTCGGCGGGCAGCGGATGTCGGCGGGCGACGCGCTGCGCGCGGTCGGGCTGCGGCCGCTCGCGCTGCACGCGAAGGAAGGGCTCGCCCTCATCAACGGCACGCACTACATGTGCGCCCAGGGCGCGCTCGCGCTGCACGATGCGGACGCCCTGCTCCGCACCGCGGCCCGCGCCACCGCGCTAT
>VGXR01000143.1 GCA_016873255.1 Planctomycetota bacterium | reverse complement strand
CCACCAGCCCATCGGGGGAGATGATGACCCCGGTGCCCGTGGCGCCTCCCATCCGGCCGCCGAGGCGCAGGTTGACCACCGTCGGCAGCACCTGCGAGGCGCGCGCCACCAGCTCCGACTCGAGCAGAGCCAGGTCCTCGACGGTCTCCACCCGGTCGAACGGGTCCTGGCCACGCACCTCGCCGCCCGACCACGGCCCGGGAATCCCGAGGAGCGCGGCCGCGAGGATGACGGGTGCGATGATCACTTCACTTGGCGACCGTTGCCGGCGGCAGCGGCCGCACCTTCATGTTGCGGTACATGACCACGTCGCCATGGTCCTGCAGCGCGATGTGCCCGGTGGACTTCGTCGCGAAGTCCTTCATGGACGCAAACTTGCTCCCGGCGATGCGATCCTTCCACTCCTTGCTCGACATGTCGAACTCGGCGGTGGTGACGCCGTTCAGCCGGCAGACCACCTTCGGGCCCACCACCTTGATGTAGGCGGTGTTCCACTCGCCCGCGGGCTTCACGGCACCCGCGGGCGCGGGGTACAGCGCGTAGCAGGCGCCGGCGCCGGTCAGACGGCTCTTGCCGTCGCCATGGCCGGCATCGTCGAGCACCTGCATCTCCGGACCGGTCTCCCACGGGTGGTTGAAGTCCTCGGACACGTGCCACATGATGCCGCTGTTGCCGGCCGGCGCCACGTTCCAGTCGACGGTGAACTCGAAGTCCTGGTACTGGCCCTTTGTGACGATGTCCCCGCCCTTGCCGCGAAGCACCAGGGCGCCGTCCTCGACCTTCCATTCCGGCGGAAGGTCGGCCCGCTTGAAGCCGCGGAGTTCCTTGCCAGCGTCCTTGCCGTCGAAGAGCACCACCCACCCGTCGCCCGAGCCGGGGGTGCTTCCGGTGGCCTTCTGGGGTCCGCAGGCGGCGAGGGCGGGAAGCACGGCGGTGCACGCGATGGCGAGGAGCGGTCGGTTCATGGCTTGGTCTCGGCGTTGGGGGCCGCCGGCGCAGGCCGGCGGGCGGTTGCGGTGATCTTAGTGGCGGCGTCGCGGGCCAACTGTACCGCGGCGACTTCCGTACCGGGATCCATCTTCACGGATGCGCCGTTGACGGCAAGGTCGATGTCCGGGCGCAGGCCATTGCCCAGGATGGGAACCGCCACGTCCACGATCAGGCCCTGGGGAAGCGATCCGATGCTGTAGGTGAACTCCATCGAACCATCGGGCAGTTCTTGCGACGTGGCGTCCACGGTCGCCGTGGTGCCACCGGGCGTCCGGAGCGTGAAGCGGGTGTCGCCCTTGTCGGTGCGCGCGAAGACGGTCTCGGTGCGGAGCAACTTGCCCGCCGAGAGGAGCCGCGGCTGGGGCATGGCCATCCAGGGCACCCGCACCACGAGCGCGTCGCGGCGGTTGTCGCCGGTCAGGCGGCCAGCCCGTGACTCGGGGTCCTCGCCCTTCAGCACCTCGCGCACGCAGCCCGTCCCGAGGACCAGCGATGCGCAGGCAGCCATCGCACAAAGTCCGTGAATCGCGTGATGGGGTCGAAAGTCCATTGCCGTTAGGGTAACGAGCGAGCCGGACCGGGCATGGATTACGCCTCACAGGGCGTCCGGGCGTCCCCCTTTCCCCTTCGGAGACCTTGCCATGGACTTTCGGCATGTCACCGCGGCATTGGCCGCGCCCCTCGTCGCCACCCTCTCCTGCTCGGCGGGCCTTGACCTCGGCGCCCTCGCGGAGCGCAGCCAGGTCGGGCGCGGTGCCCCGACCATCGACACGGACTTCGGCAGCGCCTTCGGGACCTACGTTGCCCAGGTGACCGACGCCAGCGCCAGCCTCGGCTGGTTTGCCTCCAACTGCACCTTCAGCGGGTTCGCCTCGGGCGGCGGAGGGGTCATCGCCAAGAGCCGGGGAATTGCGCGGTACGACTTTTCCGAGGCAATGAGCTTCTCCATCACCTACGGCCTTGCGTCGGCACTGGGCGATGGCAACACGGTTGGGTG
>VGXR01000142.1 GCA_016873255.1 Planctomycetota bacterium | reverse complement strand
CGGCCGTGAGTCGGTCGCGCCGGATGCCTCGCTCCTCGGCGCCGACGTGACGGGCAAGACGGTGATGGTGACGGGTGCGGGCGGGTCGATCGGCAGCGAGCTCTGCCGGCAGGTGCTCGCGCTGGCACCCAAGGCGCTGGTGCTCGTTGACAACGGCGAGTTCAACCTGTTCCAGGTGGACAGCGAGATCAGCCAGCAGCTGGCCTCCCGCGCCCCGGGTTCCTCCCGCCCGTCGCTGCATCGCTACCTTGCGAGCGTCACCGACGCCGTGCGGATCGACCGCATCGTCGCGGAGCATCGCCCGGACACGATCTACCACGCGGCCGCGTACAAGCACGTGCCGCTGGTCGAGAGCAACGAGCCGGAGGGCGCCGAGGTGAACGTGCTCGGCACGCTGCGGGTCGCGGAGGCCGCGATCCGGCACGGCGTGGGCAAGTTCGTCTTCGTCAGCACGGACAAGGCGGTGCGCGCCACCAGCGTGATGGGGGCCACCAAGCGCCTCGCCGAGGAACTCCTGCAGGCGATGCAGTCGGAGTTCGGGGCCGCGCACGGCATCCGCTTCACCGCCGTGCGCTTCGGGAACGTCCTCAACTCGAGCGGCAGCGTCGTCCCGATCTTCCGGGCGCAGATCGAGCAGGGCGGCCCGGTGACCGTGACCCACCCTGACGTCACCCGCTACTTCATGAGCATCCCGGAGTCCGTGCAGCTCGTCCTGCAGGCCGGGGCCATGGGCCGCGGCGGCGACGTGTTCGTGCTCGACATGGGCGAGCCTGTCCGCATCGTGGACCTCGCGCGCAACATGATCCGGCTGGCCGGGCGCAGCGTGCGCGACGCCGCGAATCCCGCAGGCGACATCGAGATCCTGTTCACCGGGCTGCGGCCCGGCGAGAAGATGTTCGAGGAACTGGTGATCGGCGCGGGCCTTCGGCCGTCGGCGCATCCCGCGGTGCTCGTCGCCGAGGAGCGCTACGAGCCATGGTCGACGCTCGAGCGGCGGCTCCAGCGGCTGGAGGCGGCAGTGAGCCAGCACGACTCGGCCGAGGTGCGTCGGCTCGTCGTCGGCGAGCCATCGGGCTCGGGTCAGCGGGCGAAGGCCTGACTTCCCCTCCGGCGTGGGTAGCATCGTCCGGGTGAAAACCGCGGGATCCCAGCCAACCGTTGCGTGCCTCGTCCGCAACTCCGTCTCGCACGACGCCCGGGTGCTCAAGGAGGCGGATGCCCTCGCCGAGGCCGGCTACCGGGTCGTGATCGTCGGGGTGATGGACCGGAAGGTCGCCACGCCTCGGGAGGTCCGTGCCTCCGGGGTCGAGATCGTCCGCGTCCCCGTGCCGCAGGCACTTCTGGGCCGCAGGTACGCGCGCAATGCGAGGGCGTGGGGCGTCGTTGCAGCCCTCGGCCTCGGGTCGGTGGCGATCCTGGTCGCGAATTGGTCGGCGGTCCGCGACGGCGCCCGGGCCTGGCTCACGGAGCATCCCTGGGACTTGGTGCCCCTGGCGATCCTGGCGGCGATGCTCGCATTCGCCGGTGCCGCGTTCCTGAGGCTGCGGCGATCGCTCCGCAGCGCGCGCATCAAGCGGGCGGAACTGAGCCTGGCGGCCGCCGGCCCCGGAGAGGTGCACGCCCCGATGCCGGGTGTCGCTGTCCGTGCGGTCCGCAAGGCGGGGCTGGCCCGTCAGTGGGTTGCGCGACTCCTCGCCGGCGTCCGGATCCACGGCAAGTCGCGGGTGATCGCCGAGCTGATGCACGCGGAGCTCGATCGCATCCGGCCCGACGCGGTCCACTGCCACGATCTCCCTACGCTCCCGGTCGGTGCCACCTGGCGCCGCCGCAACCCCGCCGCGAAAGTGGCATTCGACAGCCACGAGATCTACGACGCCGTGGCGCAGATGCCGCGCGTCGCGGCGTGGATGTGGCGTCGCGTGCTCGCCCGGCATGCCGCGGAGGTGGACCTCTTCGTCACGATCAACGACTCGATCGCGGGACTGCTCCGCCAGCGGGATCCGGCGCTGCCGCCCGCG
>VGXR01000141.1 GCA_016873255.1 Planctomycetota bacterium | reverse complement strand
GTGGGCGCTGGTTTCGCTCGCGCTCGTGCTGCCGGTGGCGACCCTCGCATGGACGGTCATCGCGCGCGGGGCGCTCGACCGGTTCGCGGAGCTCTCGCTGCGCGGCGCGGCGGGGACGCTGCTCGCCGCGCTCGCCGCCGGCGCGGTCCTGGCCTGCGTGGCGGCCGCGCACGCGTTGCTTGCGGCCCGCGGTGCCGCGCGCGGTGCCGCGGGGCGTGCGGCCCGGGTCGCCGAGGGATCGCTGCTCGTCGGATGGGCCGTGGCAGCCGCCGTCCCGGCCACCGTGGCCTCGCTCTGCGTGATCGCCGCCTTCAACACCGGTCGCCTCGGCCCGTGGGTGTACGACACGCCGGCCGTGGTGGTGCTTTCGCACGTCGGGCGCTTCGGCATCGTGGCGGCGTGGATCGGGCGGCTTGCGGCGCTGCGCGAGCCGCGCGAGCGCACCGACCTTCGCGCCCTCGAGGGCGGCGGCGCGGGCGCGACGCTTGCGGCACTCGCGCCCGACGTGCGTGCGGCATCGATCGGCGCGGGCCTGGCGTGCACGGTGCTTGCGGCGGGCGAAGTGGTGGCAGCCGCGCGCGTGGAGCCGCCCGGATGGGCGTGGGCGTCGTCGATGCTCCTCAATGCCATCCACTACCAGCAGCCCGGCACCGTGCTCGGGTCGCTCCTTGCCATCGTCCTGCTCGCGGGCGTCGCCGGTGCGGCGATGGCATGGATGCTCGCGCGCGGCGAGCGGTTGCGCGGGATGGCCGGGGTTCTTCTCGTGGCGCTCGTGGTGGTCGGCGGCTGCCGCGAGGAGCCGGGCGCGCCCGCGGGCGCGGCGCTCGCGGTCGAGCGGTGGTTCGGCTCGCCGGGGCGCGGCCGCGGCCAGTTCGAGTACCCGCGCGTCCTCGAGATCGACCCGCGCGACGGCACGGTGCTGGTGGTCGACCGCCAGGCGCGCATCCAGCGCTTCTCGCCGGACGGCGCGTACCTCGGCGAGTGGTCGATGCCCGAGAAGTCGCTTGGCAAGCCGACCGGGCTCGGCGTGGGCGCGGATGGCCGCGTGTGGGTGGCGGACACGCACTACCACCGGGTGATCTGCTATTCGCCCGAGGGCACCGAGCTCCTGCGCATCGGCGGCTACGGCACCGGACCTGGGCAGTTCATCTTCCCGTGCGATGCCGAGGTCGGGCCCGACGGCAACGTCTGGGTGTGCGAGTTCGGAGGCAACGACCGGATCCAGGTGTTCACCCCCGCAGGCGACTTCGTGCGGGCCATCGGCGGGCCGGGGCGCGCGCCCGGCGAGTTCGACCGGCCGCAGTCGATCGTCTTCTCCCAGGACGGCCGCGAGCTCTTCGTCGCGGATGCATGCAACCACCGCATCCAGGTGCTCGACCTCCAGGGCGCGCCGCTGCGGGCCTACGGGCGCGGCACCTCGGCCGCGGTTGACATGGCGTTCCCCTACGGCATCGACCGCTGCCCGGACGGATCGCTCCTCGTCACCGAGTTCGGCAACCACCGCCTGCACCGCATCCGCGCCTCGGACGGGGCCGACCTCGGGACGGTCCGGGCGGTGTCCGGGGCGCCGGTGCCCCTCCTCCTGCACGTGGTCGACGGCGAGCGCGTGAAGAGCGTCCCGAGCGGCGAGAACGCGCTGCGCTTCCCGTGGGCCGTCGGCGTGCGCGACGGGCGGGCGTTCATCCTCGACTCCGGCCACTCGCGCATCCTCCGGGTCCCGCTCGAGGGGCTTGGAACGACGCCGCCCGCGGCGCCGCCGGTGGGGTAGCGTGGTGTGGGCGGCGACATGAACATCACGTTCGAACATCCCTGGGCACTGGCCATCTTGGCGCTCGCGCTGCCGTTCTGGTGGATGGCGCGCCGCAGCGTGCCGGTGCTGGGCGCGTGGAAGGCGTGGGGCGGACTGGCGCTGCGTGCGGCGGTGCTCCTCCTCCTGACCTTCGCGGTGGCGCGCCCGAGCATCGTGCGCGAGACGGATGCCATGAGCGTGCTGGTGGTGGAGGACTCGAGCGACAGCGTTCCGCACGAGCTGCGTGAGCG
>VGXR01000140.1 GCA_016873255.1 Planctomycetota bacterium | reverse complement strand
GGTCTGCGGAGCCCGGATTCACCGATCCCCACGCGATGAGCAGCATGTTGAGGTCATACGGGCCGACCACGTCGTCGCGGTCGAGGTCGCCGATCAGCGGCGCGCAGGCGGGCGCGTCGGGCACGATGTCGAGCAGCACCGTGTAGCCCGCCTCCGCCGAGCCGCAGGAAGGGAACACGTCGAGCGGCGACACGAACACCTCGTACACGCCGGGCGGCAGGCAGGCCTCGATCGCGGTGCAGGTGCCGGCGTCGCTCGTCACCACGGAGCATGTGTCCACCACCGCAAGCTGCAGGAAGCTCTCGCTCCAGGCGCTCGCGCGAACGACCGTCGGCACGGCGATCGCGAAGCGGTAGAAGTCGGTGTCGCGGTGCGACGCATCCGCCCAGAACGACCCCGCGATGGGCAGCCCGAACTCGATCGGCTCGGTGAGGTGCGCGAGCGTGTTGCAGCCGCCGTTGCCCGAGACGCCGCACGCCTCGATCTCCTTCGCGCTTGCCTTCGGCGGCACGCAGTCGCCTGCATGCGCGGAAGGAGACGCCGCCGGGACGAGGACCGCCGCGGCCGCGACGGCCGGAACGAGCGAAGCGAGATTGGTGCGGCGCGCGGGCACGGCGGCAAGGTGTTCGCACGCGGGGCCGATCGCGAGTCAGGAAATGCGCGTGGAATTCCGTAGGGGTGGGCGGAGGGCACCAACTCGGCCGATCCCCCGCTACCCTGACCCCATGCCGGTGGACCACTTCCCGAGCACGCACGCCACGTGGATCGACGCGCAGCTGACCATCGCCGAGCGCGGCCGCACTGCAGGTGACGCGGCGCTGGAATCGAACGCGCGCGAGGCACTCCGCCGCCACCTGATGGACCGCTACCACGATGCGCTGCGGGCGTACGTCCGCGGCAGCAGCCTGCGGCGGGTGCGCGAGCCCGACGAGCTCGTGGGCGGCTTCTTCGCGGAGCGCGCATGCAGGCCGGCGTTCCTCGAGTCCTGGCGCGCAAGCGGCCTGCCGCTTCGGCGCTGGATGATGACGGGCATCAACCTCCACGGGAAGTCGCTCATCCGCGAGGAGACGCGCAGCCGCGAGGTGCCGGTCGGCGCGGTCCCCGAGGACTCGCTGCTCGACCACCAGACGGCGGAACGGGCGTTCGAGCGCGCATGGGCACTGTCCGTCCTGAACGCCGCGCTTGCGCAGGTGCACGGCGAGCTTGCGGCCCAGGACCGCCTGGATGACTATGCCATCTTCCGCCGGCGCGTGATCGGCGGAGAGTCCTACGAGACCATCATGCCCGACGTCGGCCGGACGGCGCAGCAGTGCGCCAACGCCACGCGGCTGGTCACCGAACGGCTTCGCGATGCGGTGCGGTCCGTGCTCCGCGACGAAGGGCTTGCAGGCGCGGACATCGAGACCGCGCTCGGCGAGGTGTACGACGCGTTCGGCATCGGCAAGCGCACCGAGCCCGGCGCGTGAGCACGCGAAAGGCGTGGGAAGCGACCGGATTCCCGCGCAGGCGCGCGCCTGCCGCGCATTGGCTCTCGGCGATGGACCAGGAGCAGGCATGGCGGCCGATCGGCGAGCCGGAGGCACCCCGGCTGCTTGCGGCGTTGGTGGAACCGAAGGAGCTCGCCGAGCGAGAACGTGCCGGGGCCGTGGCCGGACGCCCCCGGCAAATGGCCGAAAATCGCGGGCGCAGGGTGGCTGCCGGAGCGATTGCGCTTGCAGGCGCGGGCGCGCTTGTTCTCTGGTGGATTCCGCCGCATGGGGCCCCGACCCGCGCATCACTCCCCGGCACCGGCACCCCGGGCAGCGCGGCGTCCGCGCGCGCCGGGGACGCGCCCGGCGCGATCCAGGAGCCAGACGTGAACAAGCGAATTGCAGCAGCGGTGGTGTCGGGCGCGGCAATGGCCGGAAGCGCAGGAGCGCAGTCGGCGGTGCAGTGGCGGGTGGAGGATGGGGGGAATGGGCATTGGTATCGCGGTATCGCGATGTCTGATCCAATTGCGTGGTCCGCGGCGCGTTCGCAGGCGAAGTCCCGTGGCGGCGACCTCGCGTGCGTCGCAACTTCCGCCGAGGA
>VGXR01000139.1 GCA_016873255.1 Planctomycetota bacterium | reverse complement strand
CGTCGGCAACGTCGCCGAGCAGATGGACGTGCTCTTCTTCGACTTCGACAACGACCTCGACCTGGACATCTTCCTTGCCACGCGCGCAAATTCGCCCAACCAGAGCCGGCTCTGGCGCAACGACGGCACAGGCCGTTTCTCGCTGCAATCCGGCATTCCGAACGACGCCGCGTCCTACAGCTACGACGCGGGCGACATCGACGGCGATGGCGACCTCGACCTGATCGGCATCAACGCGGGCGCGTCGAACGGTGAACTGCTGCTGCGCAACAACGGACCGTCGGCGGCGTGGACGAACATCTCCACCAACATCATGCCGAATCCTGCGGTCGACGACAACGACAGCCGCTTCGTGGACATGGACATGGACGGCGACCTCGACCTGGTGGTCGGCAGCCTCGGTTCGCGCGAGCGCATCTACCTGAACAACGGCACGGGCGTGTTCACCGAGAACACCGTGCTGCTTGCGGCGGTCGCTGATTCGACCATCGACTTGAAGGTGGCCGACTTCGACAACGACGGGCGCATCGACATCATCACCGCGCAGGGCGAGAGCGGCGCGTTCCAGAACAAGATCTACATGAATCTCACCGGGCCGGTGGACAACCGCGCGCCGCGCGTGCTGGCCATGGAGCAGGTGGTGGCTGGCACCGCGCCCGCACCGCATCCGGTGCGCGTGAACATCGCCGACGAGATGACGAGCGACCGCGGGTTCCACGATCGCGGCGTGACGCTGCGCTGGCGCGTGAATGCCGGCGCCGAGCAGTCGGCGCCGATGCGGTGGAACGGGAACAACCAGTGGCGCGGCGTGGTGCCTGCGCAGGCCAACGGCGCCAGCGTCCAGTACTGGGTGACGGCCGTGGACTTCAGCGGCAACACCGGCACCGGGCCCACGCGCGCCTTCAACGAGGCGGCCCGTCCCGGCGACCTCGACGGCAACGGAGTGGTGAACGGCGCCGACCTCGGCCTGCTTCTCGCCGGATGGGGTCCGTGCGGCACTCCGTGCCCCGGTGATCTGGACGGCAACGGCGTGATCAACGGCGCCGACCTGGGGCTTCAGCTGGCAGTGTGGGGGTGATGCCGGAGCGGGCGGGCCGACGCTCGGCCCGGGCTACATTCCGCGCATGAGCCCCGAGGACCTGGCAGCGGTCACCGCGCGCGTCCGATCGGTGTCGGACCGCATCCAGCCGCTGCTTGACCCGCACCCGGGCCTGGCACGCCGCAACGCGCACGCCCACGTGTGGCTTGGGCTGAAGGTGATCTTCGGCGACGACTGGCGCGAGCGCACGTCGCCGGCAAGCGTGATGGCGTTCCTTGAGTGGATCGACGCGCATCCGAACGCGGACTACGAGGAGTACGCCGGGCCGCGGGAGCAGCTGACGCCGGGGGAGCGGGGGGAGTTGTTTTGAGGGTTACGCGGGGCGCGAAGGATCGTGCTGCGCGCGATGCCCGCGGTTGGCGCGGTACCACTCGATGGTCCGCCGCAGCCCGTCCTCGAAGCTCACGCTCGCCCGCCAGCCGAGCAGCCTCGCGGCCCGTTCCGTGCTCAGACAACGCCGCGGTTGGCCGTCGGGCTTGGTGGTGTCCCAGCGGATTTCGCCGGTGAACCCCGAAAGCCGGGCAATCACCGCGACGAGTTCCTTGATGGAGATCTCCGTGCCGGTGCCGAGGTTGATCGGCACCGGATCGTCCATGACCTCGGCTGCCCGGACCAGTCCTTCGGCGGCATCGTCCACGAAGAGGAACTCGCGGCTTGCGCTTCCCGTTCCCCAGCAGATGATGTGGCCTGCGCCGGACTCCTGCGCTTCCACGCACTTGCGGATCAAGGCCGGGATCACGTGCGACGTGTTCAGGTCGAAGTTGTCCCACGGCCCGTAGAGGTTGACCGGGAGCAGGTAGGCCGATGCAAGCCCGTACTGACGGCGGTAGCCGTCGAGCATCAGCATCGCGGCCTTCTTCGCCACGCCGTACGGGGCGTTCGTCTCCTCGGGGTATCCGTCCCAGAGGTGTTCCTCGGTGAACGGCACCGGCGTGAACTTGGGGTACGCGCAGATGGTCCCTGCCTGCACGAACTTGGCGATGCCGTGCATGCGTCCATGCTCGATCAGGT
>VGXR01000138.1 GCA_016873255.1 Planctomycetota bacterium | reverse complement strand
AGTCAATCATCGGCGGACCCCCATGCGGACCACCTCGCCGAACGGGAACTCCTTCGCGGCCTGACCGCCGGGGGTCACCACCCACAGCACGGGCCGGTCCGGAGCGACCTTCGGGAAGAAGCCGTACCCGTCGGTGAGGTAGATGGCGACGCGGGGACCGGTCGACCGCTCGCCGTGCGGCACGGCCGTGGCGCTGAAGAACGGCGCGAAGTTGGTGCCGCCGCCGCCCGTGGCCACCGGAAGGGCCCGGTCGGCGTGCACATCGAACGGGCCGGTGCACGCGGCGTCGCAGTAGTAGAGGCGGCAACGGACGGTCGGGTAGGCGTTCAGGATGCCGCGCACCTCGGCAAGGAACATGCGCAGCTGCCCGTCATCCACCGATCCGCTGGTGTCGACGCACACATCGACGTCGACGGACTCGCCGTCGAGCGAATCGATGTAGAGGCCCTGCCAGTAGAAGCGGCGATCGAAGCCCACGAAGTCGTCGGGGGTGCGCACCATGAAGCGCCAGAGCATCGACTGCCAGTCAAGCCCCGGCGAATGCACCTCGTCGATCAGCCGGTCGATGCCGGCGGGCATGGTGCCCGCGCGGGCGGACAGCGCGACGGCCCGCGCCCGCTCGACCGCATCGCCCCAGAAGGTGCCGAGGCGGTCGATCGCATCCCGGAGCGAGCCGTCGTCCGTGGCCGGCACGTCGAGCAGGTCCACGAGCCCCAGGGCACGCTTCGTGTTCGTGGAGGTGAGCAGCTTCTCGTAGATCTCCTCCACCGGCAGGTGCGCGAGCTTGGGTTCCTCGACGCCGCCCTCGGGAAGCTCCAGGTGCCTGAGCCCGCGGATCACGCCGTTCACGTGGATGTCGGCGGCGATGTTCCAGAGGAGCCGATCCCGCTCGCCGCGCCTCGGCACGTGGAGCAGCGCACAGTGCAGCAGCTCATGGACCACCAGCCCGGCCAGCGCGCCGTAGGAGAGGCGCTCGACGAACGCCGGATTGAAGTACAGCCGCTCGCCGTCGGTGGCCGCCGTCGGCAGCGAATCGGTCAGTTCCAGCGGGGCCATCAGGAAGAGGGCCTCGAAGAAGGGATGGTGCTCGCGCAGCAGGAGGTGCGTGATCTCGATGCGCTCGAGGACGCTGGCGCTGACGCGGGGGGCGGCGGCGGCGGCGGCGACGACGGACGCGGCGGCGGCGGGAGCGGGCGCGACGGACGCGGCGGCGGCGGGGGGAAGCGGCGCGGTCGTCACGCTGCCTTCTCCAGCGAGGCGAGCGCGCCGCGCAGCTTGCCGAGGCGCGCGAAGTACGGCTTCATCGCGGGGTCGCCCATCATCAGCGTGACCCACTCGCCCTGGCTCGGGGTGCCCATGATGGCCCGGTACAGGTCCGTGAAGAGCGCCTGCGCCCATTCGCCGGGCAGCGCAGCGATGGCCCAGACCATGGCGTTGTGCCCCTCGCGGCCATCGCGGGCGCGCATGGCAAGGCCCACCACGGTCGCGTACCGAAGCGACGGCTCCGTCGGGTCCTTGACGCCCTGCCCCCGCCCCTTCAGGATGGCGGCCAGGTCCGGGAGCGCCTCGTACACCTTGAGGAACGAGCGGAACTCCGCCGCGGCGCCGGGCCCGATCGCCCCGTCCACCTCGAGGCCCGCCTTGGCCATGGCGTCGGCCATGACCCAGGACCGCGGCGACGGCCACGCCGGCCGCGTGGAGTCAAGCTTGTGGAGCATGTCGGGACGGAAGCTGAGGAAGGCGACGACGCGCTCGGACACGCCGTGCCCGACGGCGAAGGTCTTGAAGCTGTCCAGGTCCGCCGTCACCTCCAGGTGCACGAAGCGGTTGGCGAGCGGCGCGGGCATGTCGAACACCGAGGCGCGGTCCTCCTTGCGGTTGCCGGCGGCCCACACGAACCAGCCATCGGGCAGTTCGTAGCTGCCCACGCGGCGGTCGAGGATGAGCTGCTGCGCCACGCCCTGCATGCTGGGCGCGGCCATGTTCAGTTCGTCCAGGAACAGGACGCCGGTGCCGCTGCGCGGCAGGAACTCGGGCGGGTACCAGCGCGCGATGCCGCCGCCATCCGACAGGCGCTCGGGCACGGGCAGCCCGCGCAGGTCCGTGGGCGCCAGCTGGCTCAGGCGGACGTCGATGAAGCCGACGCCCGCGCGCTCCGCCGCCTGCGCGACGATGGACGACTTGCCGATGCCCGGGGCGCCCCAG
>VGXR01000137.1 GCA_016873255.1 Planctomycetota bacterium | reverse complement strand
TCGGCATGGTGGAGCTTGCCATGGAGCAGATCCACGCCAAGCGCCTCGCCGAGTTCACGCCCGAGCAGAAGGCCGCCATGGTCACCAACCTGCTCGTGGTGCTCGTGAGCGAGCGTGGCGCGCAGCCGACGGTGCAGACCGGGCAGTGAGCGCGCGGCCGCACGTCAGGGTGTAATGACCGGATGATCGCCCGCCGCACCGCCGACGACCCGCCCGCGTGGGCGCAGTCCATGGTGCTGCTCCTGGCGCTCGCGATGGTGTGGCACTCGCTCGGCAACCATGGGCTGTACCCGCCCGACGAGGCGCGCTACGCGGCCGTCAGCGGATGGATGGCCGAGCACGGCAACTGGCTCGAGCCGCGCCTCGGCGACCAGCTGCACATCACCAAGCCGCCGCTCACCTACTGGGCGCAGGCCCTCTCGCAGCGCATGCTCGGACACAAGGAGCTCGCGGTGCGCATGCCGAGCGCGCTGGCATCGTCGTTGCTCCTCATCGTCACCTTCCGCTTCACGCGGCGCGCGTTCGGCGCGATGCCCGCGATGCTCGCGGTGGGCGTGCTCTCGGCGATGCCGCTCTTCGAGGTGGTCGGCAGGCTGGCCATCACCGATCCATTGCTCGCGGCGTGGTGGTGGGGCGCGCTCTGCTGCGCGTGGATGGCGGTGGAGGACGGCACCTCGCCCGTGCGGCGCGGCTGGGTGGCTGGTTTCTGGGCATGCTGCGCCATGGTGGGACTGACGAAGGGCCCGCTCGTGCTGGCGCCGCCCGTGATCGTCGCGGCGTGGCTCGCGCTTGCGGGCCGCCTGCGCGACGCGCGCGCGTTCGTGCCGTGGATCGGGCTGCCGCTCTCCATCGCACCGCTCGCGCTGGTCGCGTGGGGCTACTGGAGCGCAAACCCGGCGCGCGCGGAGTCGGTGTGGCGCTTCGAGTTCGTCGACCGCTTCACGGGCGGAACGCACGACGACCCCCGCTGGCTGGTCCCTGCCGCGTTCATGATGGGGCTCTTCCCGGCGACGGCGATGATGACGCTGCCCGTGTTCAACGTGTCATGGGCGCGGGCGTGGGGTGCCGTGCGCGCCGGCGACCTGCGCGCGCTCCTGGTGGCGGCGGTGGTGCTGCCGCTCGCCGGGTTCACGCTCCTGCGCGGGAGCTCGCCGACCTACGTGCTGCCGATGGCCGCGCCGCTCTCCGTGCTCGTGGGCCTGATGCTCGCCCGCTGGGTGGGGCGGCGCGCGGCCGACGTGCCCGCCGGCGAGCGGCTGCCCGACGTGCGCATCACCACGGGCATCGTGATGACGGCGATCGGGATCGGCGTGCCCACGGCGGCCGCCACGGTCATCCTCCGCGGCGTCGCGCCGGCGTGGGCCGGCGGATGGACCCTTTTCTGGCTCTCGCTGTGCGTGGTGCCCGCGATGGTGGCGGGGTGGATCGCGATGGCATGGTGGGGGCGGCCGTCGCTTCGGCTTCCGGCGCTCGGGGCGTGCTTCGTGGGCTCCGCGTGCATCTGGCTTGGCGCCTGGCGCGCCGAGGACGTGGCCATGTCCGCCATGTCGCCGGGCATCGCCGCCCGCGCGCTCGCGGAACGCGACGGGCCGACCATGGTGTTCGGGCTTTCGAACGCCTCCGTCGACTGGTACCTCGGCCGGTGGGTGGATGCCGGCCGCCTCGAGCAGGACCTCGCTGCGTGGCTGGCCGCGCATGAGCACGGCACCGTGCTGACCGATGAGTGGCATCTCGAGCGGCTGCCGGCCATCGACCCCGCAGCTGCCGCACGGCTTCGCCCGTTGTCGCGCTTCGACGGGTGGCCAATGAAGCGACTGGTGCTGTGCGAGGTTCTGCCGCCGGCGAAGTGAACGCCGCGGCGCGCGGAGGGTCAGTTGCCGCGCGTGGCCGTCCGCAGTTCACGCACCAGGAATCGCTGGGGAAGGATCGCCGGCAGCAGGTCGTCGCCGACGCAGCGCGGCGTGTCGCAGGCAAGGTCCGCGATCAGCTCGCCGGCGAGCAGCGCCGTGCACGTCCCGCGCGAACCGTGCGCGAGCGTCACGAAGAGGCCGGGCATGAGCGGCGGGTCGGGCCAGCGCGCGGCCGCGGGACCGTGCGCGAGCCGCTCGAAGGCGGCCCGGAACGCCGCGTCGGCCACCACCGGGCCGACCACGGGGCAGTGGTCGTGCACGCTGGTGCGGATGCCGGCCCACGCACCGCGGCGCGAGGGCGTGCATGCGGCAAGCGCTGGGAGCAGGCGCTCCGCGTGACCGAGGT
>VGXR01000136.1 GCA_016873255.1 Planctomycetota bacterium | reverse complement strand
CGTGGGCGACGCTCGTCGAGGCGCAGCCCGACCCGGCGGTGGTGACGGACCCGGCGCTGCGTGCGGCGATCACGGCAACGTGCCTGGCGTGGCGCGTGCGCGACACGGCGACGCAGGTGGAGATGCTGCTCGTGCCGCCGGGGACGTTCGAGATGGGCTGCATCATGGGGTCGGACTCGCACGCGTGCCTGGGATCTGAGCTGCCCGTTCACCAGGTGACGCTGACGAACGCGTTCTACCTCGGCCGCTACGAGGTGACGCAGGCGCAGTGGCAGGCGAAGATGGGGTCGAACCCGTCGGCATTCCAGAGCGCGAGCGCCCCGGTTCCGGCGGCCCAGGTCTCGAACCGCCCGGTGGAGAATGTGAGCTGGGACACCATTCAGGGCTACCTGGGTGCGACGGGCATGCGGCTGCCGACGGAGGCGGAGTGGGAGTACGCGTGCCGGGCTGGCACGCAGACGCCCTTCTACAACGGGTCAACCGATGAAAGCACGGTGGGTGCGCTGGCGTGGTACGGCTCGAACTCCGGCGGCCAGACGCACCCCTTCGGCGGCAAGGCGGCGAACGCCTTCGGCTTGTACGACATGCTGGGCAATGTGTGGGAGTGGGTGAACGACTGGTACGGCGACTATTCGGCGGACGCGCAAACGAACCCAACTGGTCCGGCAAGTGGGTCGACCCGCGTGGTCCGCGGCGGCGGCTGGATCAACGGCCCGAACGGCGTGCGCTCGTCCGGCCGTCCCTACGGCGTCTCGCCCTGCTGCTCGATCAGCTTCATCGGGTTCCGCGTCGCGAGGACCCCCTGATTTCCCTTTCCCTTCTTCTCTCTTCCCTCTTCTCTGCCACCACGGGCGCGTGCCCCTGAGCCAGGCGAAGGCCTGACGAAGCGCAGTGGTTCTTCCACCGCCCGCACCCCTCGGGGTGCGGGCGTCGTGTTTTGTTTGCGTTTCAAAGGGTGATACTGGCACCATCCCGGTTACGCCGTACTCTTGACAGCAACCCCTGCGCGACGGATGTCGCCGCGCCCATATCACACTGGGAGATCGGAACAATGATGAATCGTCCTTCCCGCCTCGGGCGCCACTTCGCGGCCGCCCTCACGACCGCGGTCGCCGCTTCGGCGACGGCAGGCGTCCAGTACACGTCCACGTCCTTGCCCGTCCCGGCCAATTTCGACGGTATCTACATCAACGTCCAGACGGGCGCCACGGGCACCGCCGGATCGGCCGTCGCGGGTTGGGACCTCAACCCGTACGGCGCCGCCGCGCTGCAATGGTTCAACGCCACGGGCACCGGCATGATGCGCTTCCCCGGCGTGACCAGCGGATCGGCCGGCAGCCTCTCCCTTGGTACCGTGGTCGGTGCCTCCGGCAGCTTCGGCGCCGGTACCGTCACCGTCGGCCCCGCGGCCGGCAACTGGAGGCTCAACGCGTCCAACTACTTCGGCTTCCGTTTCGTGGCCTCGGATGGCCTCACCCACTACGGCTGGGGCAAGATGGACGTCGGTGCCGCGATCACCGACCGCACCATCACCGAGTACGCGTGGGAGACCGTGCCCGCCACTCCCATCACCGTCGGTGACAACGGCAGCAGCGGACCCTACGACCCGTGCGCCCCGAGCAACCCGACGATCGTGAACGGGAACAACTCCGTTCCGCTGAACCAGACCACGGCCACCGACCTGAACGTCGGCAGCATGGTCATCAGCAAGGCGAACTACTACAAGTTCACCCCCATCGCTGACGGCACGTGGAGCTTCAGCACCTGCAGCTCCGGCGCAGCCACCCGCATGGCCATCATGGCCAACTGCGCGCCCGGCTCGACGGTGATCACCAGGGACGACAACTCGTGCAGCAACGGCTCGTCGGCCGTGGTCAGCGCCAGCCTGACCAGCGGCGTGCCCGTGTACGTGGTGGTGGGCGGCGAGGGCGCGGACATCCCGTCCCCGATCGAGATCGTGGTCATCGGCCCGCCGGAACCGGTCTGCGTGAGCGCCCTGGTTGCTGCCTACGGTGACAACCCCATCAGCTCCACGCTCGGCGCGGCCAATCCGCAGGGCGTCTACTCGACGGCTGCACAGGCCTCGACGTCGACGGCGCTCATCCACAAGCCGCAGTGGTTCAAGTTCACCCCCACGGCGACCGGTGCCTTCACCTTCAAGTCGTGCCTCGCGGGCGACACGAAGATGGCGATCGGCGGGGCCTGCCCGAGCATCGGCCTTACCTTCAACACGCTTGCGTACAACGATGACGCGCCGAGCTGCCTGCAGAGCACGGAAAGCATCTTGAACTTCGGCAGCTGGCTGGATGCCACCAACAACGGAGCGACGGGAACCGGCGCCGGCTTCCC
>VGXR01000135.1 GCA_016873255.1 Planctomycetota bacterium | reverse complement strand
GCTCCGATTCCTGCTCGATGCCAAGCGTGACGGCCGCCGCGTGGCCGCCTATGGAGCCGCCGCGAAGGGCAACACGCTCCTGAACTTCGCCGGCGTTCGGCCGCACCTTCTGCCGATGGTGGCGGACCGCAACCCTGCCAAGCAGGGTCGATTCATGCCGGGCAGCCGCATCCCGATCGTGCCGCCCGAGGAACTCGACCGCTTCCGGCCCGACGACCTGCTCGTCCTTCCGTGGAACCTCGCCAACGAGGTGCGGCGCGACAATGCGCACCTCGCCGCGCGCGGGACGCGCTTCGTGACGGCGGTGCCGGAGCTGAGGTTCTCATGAGCAAGCCACGCATTCCCTATACGCGACCGTCGATCACGGAGCTCGAGCAGCGCTACGCCGCCGATGCGGTGGCCAACGGGTGGGGCGAGCGGTGCTACGGGTACATCGGCCGCTTCGAGCGGGCGTTCGCCGACCACCTCGGCGTGCGCCATGCCGTCGCCACCAGCAGCTGCACCGGTGCGCTGCACATGGGCCTGGCCGCGCTCGGCATCGGCCCCGGCGACGAGGTCATCCTCGCCGACACCAACTGGATCGCGTCCGCCGCGCCCATCGTCCACCTGGGGGCGACGCCGGTGTTCGTGGACATCCTGCCCGACTCCTGGTGCATCGATCCGCGCGCCGCGGAGCGCGCCGTCACGCCGCGCACGAAGGCCATCCTCGCGGTCCATCTCTACGGGAACCTCTGCGACATGGACGCGCTCCTCGCGCTCGGCGAGCGTCGCGGCGTGCCGGTGGTCGAGGACGCCGCGGAGGCGGTGGGCTCGGTCCACCACGGCCGGCGCGCGGGGTCGATCGGGCGGTTCGGCGCCTTCAGCTTCCATGGCACCAAGACCATCACCACCGGCGAGGGCGGGATGTTCGTCACGAACGACGACGACCTGCACGAACGGGTGCTGACGCTGAGCAACCACGGTCGCGCACGCGGGCAGGTGCGCCAGTTCTGGCCCGACATGGTCGGCTTCAAGTACAAGATGTCCAACGTGCAGGCCGCCATCGGCTGCGCGCAGGTGGAGCGCATCGGGGAGCTGGTCGCCCGCAAGCGTGCCATCCTCGCGGCCTACCGCGAGCGGCTGGCGGACCTGCCCGCGATCGCGATGAACCCCGAGCCCGCCGGCACCGTGAACGGCGCATGGATGCCGACCGCGGTCTTCGACGCATCCGCGGGCGTCACGCGCGAGGCGCTGCAGCACGCGTTTGCGCAGGAGAACGTCGATGCGCGCGTCTTCTTCCACCCGCTCTCCGGGCTGCCGATGTTCGCGCCCCGGCAAGGCAACCGGAACGCGTGGGACATCCCGGGGCGGGCCATCAACCTCCCCACGTACCACGACATGACGGAGTCCGAGCTCGACCGGGTCAGCGGCGTGCTGCGCGCGGCGCTCCATGCGGGGGCCAGGGCCTGATGGGCGCCGAGCCGCGCATCGGCCTGCGACCATGGCGCGATGCCGACGTGGCGACGCTGCGCGACCTCCGAAACGACGTGGAGCTGCAGGCGATGCTGCTCGCGCGGGCGCGCGGAAGCGACGACGCGGCCGTGCGCGAGTGGCTGGGGCGCCGCAGCTCGGGAGGTTCCGTGCTGCTGGTCGTGGCCGAGGCGCCCGGCGACCGGGCCATCGGCTACGTGCAGGCCGTGGACATCGACCGGGACGACCGACGCGCCGACATCGGGATCTGCCTGTCTCCCGCGCACCAGGGAAAGGGCCTGGGCACCGAGGCCTTGCGCGGCTTCATGGACCACCTCGCCGCGAGCGAGCGCATCGGCAAGGTCACCCTCCGCGTCCGTGCGGACAACGCCCGCGCCATCGCCTGCTACCGCAGGCTCGGGTTCCGCGAGTGCGGCACGCTTCGAGCGCACGCGAACTTCGACGGGCGCTGGATCGACGTGGTGCTGATGGAGGCGTTCCTCGATCCGGCCCGCATCCCGTCCGGGGGCGCCGCCGCGCATGGCTAGGACCGTGGTCATCTCGCAGCCGATGCTGCTGCCGTGGCTCGGGATGTTCGAGCAGGTGGCCATGGCAGACGAGTTCGTGCACTACGACGACGTGCAGTTCTCCAAGGGGAGCTTCTCCAACCGCGTGCAGCTGAAGACCGTCGGCGGGAGCATCTGGCTCACGGCGCCCCTGGACCGCGGGCGCTGCGGCGAGACCATCGCCGACACCTGGATGCGACCCGCGGCGGAGTGGCGCCCGCAGCACCTGCGCAGCATCTCGCAGGCGCTGGCGCGCGCACCGCACGCACGCGAGGCGGTCGGGCTGGCCGAGGAGCTGTACGCGCTTCCCACCGACAACCTCGCGGACTTCAACATCGCCTGCATGGAGCGGATCG
>VGXR01000134.1 GCA_016873255.1 Planctomycetota bacterium | reverse complement strand
CAAGGTGCTCGTGGCCGACCATGAAGCGCCCCTCGATCCCTCCGGCGCGCCCCCGCTCGTGGACATGGGCGCCCTGGACGACGCGGGCCTCGACCGGATCCGGACCCACTGGGCCATCGTGTTCCAGCGCAACGCGCTCGTGACCGGTGACGTCTTCCACAGCCTCGCCGTCCTGCCGCGCGAGGTCAAGGGGATGGCCGACGCGGACATCCTCCCGCTTGCCCGCAAGGCGCTCGCCGACGTCGGCCTCGACCCCGATGCCGTGATGCACCGCGACCGCGAGGAGCTCTCCGGCGGCATGGCCAAGCGGGTGGCCGTTGCGCGGGCCATCGTGATGGACCCGGTGGTCATCATGTACGACGAGCCCACCGCGGGGCTCGACCCCGAGATGTCGGCGCAGATCCAAGAGCTGATCGGCGCCACCCACCGCGCGCAGCCCTCGCGGATCTCCAACGGCAACGGCGCACGGCGCACGAGCATCGTGGTCACGCACGACACGGAACTGCTGCGCCGGCTGCGGCCCCGCGGGGTGATGCTCCTCGGCGGACGCGTGCTCTTCGACGGGTCGTTCGACGAGTTCATCCACAGCGGCGCCCCGCACATCCGGCCGTACGTCGCGCAGATGCCGGGGATCAACGCGGACGGATCGCGCGGCTGAGCTTCACGTGCGCGCGGGGGAGCGTAGGATGGCCTCGGCCTCGAGCGCCAGCCGCTCACCGACGAGCGTCTCCTCGTCCACCACGCGGTGCGCGCCGGCGCGACGGATGTCGTCGTGCACGGCGTGGTACCGGCTTCTGGCCACGATGGCCGCGCCCGGCGCGGCATGGCGCAGGAGCGATGACACATGTTCCGCGGTGCCTGGATCGGCCATTGTCACCAGCACCAGCCGCGCACCCGCTGCGCCCGCATGCTCGAGCGTCTCCGCCCGCCCCGCGTCGCCCAGGTGCGCGTGCGCGCCCATCGAACGCGCGAGCGACACCAGCACGGGGTTCGAGTCGATCACCGTGCAGTCGGCGCCGCGTCGCCGGTGCAGCCGGCGATATGCCTGCATGCCCGCGGGGCCGAAGCCCACGATGATGATCGGGCGGCCGGGATCGGCGGTGTTGCCCTCCTGGCCGGTGCTGCGATGCCAGCCCCGCGCGATCCGCACGGCAAGCCCCACGGCGCCAGGCGTGACGAGGAGCGTGCCGATCGTCGCGGTGACCAGCAGCTTGTGCAGGTCCGCGTCGAAGAGCCCGGAGGCGCGCGCCCCTTCGGCGATCACGAAGCTGAACTCACCGATCTGCGCGAGGCTCAGGCCCGCGGCGACCGCGAAGGGGAGCGTGGCGCCGGTGGCGCGGGCGGCACCCGCCGCGACGACCCACTTGCCTGCGACGATTGCGCCCACCACCAGCAGCACCTGCGGCGCATGCTGCCATGCCCAGGTGGGGTCGCCCGCGAGGCCCACGGCCGCGAAGAAGAGCGTGGCGAGGAGCGTGCGGAGCGGCGCCACCTCCGCGCGCACCTGCGCTGCGTAGGGCGAGCTGCCGAGGAGCGCGCCTGCCGCGAAAGCACCGAGCGCCGGCGAGAGTCCCACGGACTCCGCGCCCAGCGCGCTGCCCACCGCGCACACGGCCGCGAACACCGCCACCAGCTCGCGGTTGCGCGACATTCCCCGGCCTGCGAGGAACCACGGGAACACCCAGCGCACCAGCACCGCGAACCCGCCCACCAGGGCGACGGCCCAGCCTGCGGTTCGCACCACCGACCCGAGCGCGGCACTTCCCCCTTCGCCGCCCGCGGCACCCACGGCCACCACCAGCGGCACCACCATGATGTCCTGCGTCAGGAGCGTGCCCATCGCCAGCCGGCCGTGCACGGCGTCAAGCGCGCGTCGCTCCACCAGGAGCCGCGCCACGACTGCGGTGCTCGAGAGGCTGACCACCGCGCCCACCGCGAACGCCGCGCCCCATGACAGGCCCAGCGCGCGCGACGCGAGCATTCCCGCGGCCACCGTTCCCGCCACCTGCAGCAGCCCCGCGGCAAACGTCCGCCGCCCGAAGGCACGCAGGCGAACCAGGCTGAATTCCGTCCCGATGGAGAAGAGGAGGGTCGACGCGCCGAGCTCCGCCAGTGCGCCGATGCGGTCGGCGCCTTCGACCAGCCCAAGCGCGTTCGGTCCCACGATGGTGCCGGCCAGCAGGTACCCCAGCACCGCCGTCTGGCGGAGCCGCTCCGCCGCCGCTCCCAGCACGAGCGCGGACGCCAACAGCACCAGGATGGCGATGAGCGTGTCGTGCATGGCCGCGGCCCGGCGTGCAGGGTAGCGCCGCCGTAGGCTCCGCACCCATGAAGGACAAGGCGGAGATCGTCCGCGACTGGCTGCCCCGCTACACCGGGCGGACGCTCGACGGGTTCGGCAAGTACGTGCTGCTCGTCAACTTCACCAACTACGTGGAGCTGTTCGCGGAGCGGTTCGGCGTGCCGGTTTGCGGGCGCGACAAGCCGATGGTCTC
>VGXR01000133.1 GCA_016873255.1 Planctomycetota bacterium | reverse complement strand
CGGCCATCGCGGGCGCCGTCGCCACCGCGCCCGTCGCGCCCGTCGCGCCCTCGAGCGGCACCACGATCTCCGGCCGCATCACGCCGGCTCGGATCTGCGTCGCGCCGTTCACGCTCGCGGTGCGCCCGGCATGCGAAGCAAGCAGCGCAAACGTCCGCTCCGCCATGGCGATCGCACCGAAGCCCTCGGTCACGATCAGCGTGATTCCCACGCGCTCGTTCCCGGTGACCGCCACGCCGATGTCATGCCCCAGGAAGTCGCGCAGGTCCTGGTCGTCGATGCCGCCCGACACCACCGCCGCCGCGCCCACGGCCTTCGCCTTCGCGATGGCCGCCGCGGTCATGCGCGCGCCGCCGACCACCACGCAGCCGCGCATCGCGGGCGTGATGTCGTCGTCCTCCAGCTCCTCTGCGGGCGTGGCACACGCCATCGCGATCGGCCCGTGCACCTCGCCGCCGATCCCGAAGATGCCCTGCACCAGCGCCACGGTGTTCTCGACCACCGCTCCCTCGCCGGGCAGCACCTCGACCACGGTGCCGGCCACGAACGCGCGCACGGCGATCGGCACCTTCGGCCCGCGCACGATCACCATGCCCGTGGAGTCGCTCACGCTCTCGATGACGCCGTCGGCCGAGCTCTTGGCCTCGGTCCGCATCATGCCGAAGATGCCCTTCGACCGCGCAACGGGCTCGTCCTTGCGTACCGAGTCGCCCACCTGCCTCAGCATCAGGCCCGGCAGGTCCTTCGGCTGCGCGCCGAGCACGCTCGCCACCTTCATGGGGAACACGTCGCCCTCCATGAAGGTCTGCGCAACCACGGTGTCGGCGGCCACGCGATCGCCCGCCCTCACGGCCACCTCGCCGTCGATCGGCAGGATGCGCCGCGCGCGGTAGACGGCGCGCGTGCTCACGGTCAGTCCGGGCGTGAATGCCTTTGCCACGTGCGTTTCCTCCTGCGATTCACTGGTAGACGCGCAGCGCCTCGAGCCACCGCGCGATGGTCGCGCGCCGCTCGGCCTCGGCGGCCGGCACCTCGATGGCGCGCCCGCGCGCATCGAGCACCAGGCCCACCGTCCCGCCGCGCACCGCGCGCGTGACGGCCTTGCCGGGGCCCGCGCCCATGTCGAAGCCCTTCTCGGGCGTCACGGTCATCTCGCACTGCTCGTCGTGCGCAAGCGGCACCACGCGCATGTCGCCCACGCTCATGGTGCCGCGCTCGGAGCGCGCGCCGCGCAGCTCCCACGCGAAGCACGGCCTGCCCGCGCTGCCCTTGCCGCGCGGCGCCACGCAGGTGCCCAGGTAGACCAGGCAGTCCTTCTCGAACACCTCCATCGCGGCATCCGGGTGCACGCTCGCCAGCACGCCCAGGTGCGGCATCATGAAGATCGAGTCCTTCGCGAGCTCGGTGAAGCCCTCGGGCTCGAAGCTGTCGATGAGCATCAGCGCGGTCTGCTCCATGCGCGGCGCGTGGCTGAGCACGCCGCCCGAGGCCACCAGCAGGTCGAGCTTCATCGCATTGACGAGCGTCGCGCCCGCGGCGTCCTGCGTGAACGCGTCGCCCACGGTGCGCTGCTGCTGCACGCCCTTCAGCGTGGTAGCGAACGCCTTGTGCTGCTCGAACGAGAGCCGCAGCGCCTCGCGCGCCACCGCCTGCTCGAACACCAGCGCCTCCAGCGTCTGCGGGATGGTGGTCGGGCGGATCATCTTGTTCTTGACGCGGTTGCGCAGCTCGCGCTCGTCCATCGGCAGGTGCACCCACCGCAGGATGCGCGCCATGGTTGCCTCGGCGCACACGTTGCTGATGGAGTAGCTCATGCCGAGGTTGGCGCTGACGGTGCGGTTGAACGTGCCGTCGAACACGCTGAACACGTCGGTGGTGGCGCCGCCGATGTCGACCCCCAGCGCGTTGATCCCGCGCTTGCGCGCGATGGTCTGCAGGATGTCGCCCACCGCGCCCGGGGTCGGCATGATGGGCGCGTCGGCCCACGCGATGAGCTTGTCGTAGCCGGGCGCGTGCGCCATCACGTGCTCCAGGAACACGTCGTGGATGCGGTCGCGCGCCGGGCCGAGGTTCTCCTGCTCGAGCGTCGGGCGGATGTTCGCCACCACGCTCAGGTCGAACCCCGTGCCGAAGACGCGCTCCACCGCGGGCGCCGCGTCCCTGTTTCCCGCGAAGATCACCGGCAGCCGGTACTCGCCGCCGAAGCGCGGACGCGGCTTCGCGGGCGCGATCAGCTCCGCGAGCTCCACCACCTTCTTCTGGTCGCCGCCATCGGTGCCGCCCGAGAGCAGCACCATGTCGGGGCGCAGGTCGCGGATGCGCTGGATCTGCTCGTGCGGCTTGCGGTTGTCGTTGGAGGCGATCGTGTCCATCACGATCGCGCCCGCGCCCAGGGCCGCGCGCTTGGCGCTCTCGGCGGTCATCTGCCGCACGACGCCCGCGACCATCATCTGCAGCCCGCCGCCGGCGCTCGACGTGGAGATGTAGACGTCGCAGCCGTCCGGGTCGGAAAGCGACGTGCGCCGGATCACCGTGCCGTCGTCGGCGATC
>VGXR01000132.1 GCA_016873255.1 Planctomycetota bacterium | reverse complement strand
GATCACATTGCCGGCCGCATCAAGCAGCACAACAACCAGTTGTTTCTTCTCGTACTCGTCCTCGACAGGGATGCTGGCGCATCCGTCCGCATCAGGGACTTTGGGCGACTTGAGCACCGACTTCCCCGTCGGTGCGTCGACTCGGATATCCACGCGCACCTCAGCAGTCGCGTGACGGGTCTCGACGACACATCGGTACTTCAGCCACCCCACGCTTGCGATGCCAGGCAGAGTGCCGCTCGGTGCGCCGGAGCGGGTCACGGTCAAGTGGGGAATCAGGCACTCCTGAATGCTCACGCCGCCATGGGCGTACTCCTGCCCGCCGCTGAAACACGCAATGCCGGGGGGAGTCGCGACCGTGTGCTGCGGGTTCCAGTGCCAGTGAACAACCTCGACGCCGGCCGGTGCTTCACCCTTCAGCAGTGCCACCCGAGACCACTTCGTGGTGGCGAGATGCTTCGGCAAATCAACCTTGGGCAGCCCCCCCGGCATGAGCAGCCAGCCGTGATCGGTGACCACACACACGGCCCGCCACCCCGCGTCGAGCAGGGACTGAACAGCTTCGGCGACGCGTCGCACCTCGTTCCGGACCTCGCGGGCGAGACGCGCAGTGAGCTTGTGACCGAGACTGTCGATCTCGCCAGCTTCGCGCCACCCGCCAATGCCCGCGCCCCCGGGAATCGACAAGTCACCCGCAGCGATGACCTGACCACCTCGGTCCTTGATCGCAGCGCGCAGACCTGCGGCGTCTGCTGTCTTGCCGCCCTTCTTCAGGACCGGCGCGAACGACTGGTCAAGCCCGCGCCCCTCGATGTCTGCCGCGACCGGAGTCACCGCAGGCTTCGCTGTCGCCGTGACGGTGGGAAGTGCCGCCCACCGGCTCCTGAGCTCGACCCGGCAGCCAAGTCCTTCGAGTGCTTCGGTCAGCAGCCGACCGAGGTCGTATCGGAGCCCGTCCACGAAGAGAATGCAGACGCCCTCCTCGCCAACGATGACCGGCGCTGCGTCTGACCCGGGGAGCGGCTTCGAAGCCACTACCTTCTGGAACGCCCGCGCGCCCATATCCAGCCACTCGGTCGCTAGGTGCTGCGCAACCTCGAGCACGGACTCGTCCTTTGCACCATCGATCAGTGCCGCGACATCCAGAAGCGCGAGGTCGGTCTTCCAGCCGCCCTTCTCATAGGAACGAGCGAAGTCCTCTGGGGTCACGCCACCCAACGAGCTCTTCACGCCGGCGGCGAGCTCTGCGAGCGGCGCGAGGGCGTTTGCGAATCGAGTGCGCCCCAGCCTCGCCCAAACGGACTTTCGCCGTCCAGCGTGGCACCTCTCAAGCTCGAGTACCGCATTGCAGGCGTCGATCCGCTGCAAGCCTTGCAGATCTGCAAGCGCGGCCTCGAGCTCCGACTCCTCTCGGTCGTTGACCTGCAGGTACTTCCGGGCATCGCCGCTTGCGAACAGTCCCTGCGAAGCGGGGTCAACCCTGCCAAGCACCTCGATGAGGCCAGGGTAGGAATCGGGGGCTTCCTCAAAACGCTGCCAAGCGTGCGCCCACTTCCCTTCAGACTTACATAGGAGCTCGGCAGCGGTCAGCGGTCCATCAGCCTCGGGGCGGAATCCAAAATCAGACTGGACGGACTGCGCAAACGCATGCCATCGCTCCCCAGACATGCCCCGCTGGACGCCAGCCGGATCACCAATCCACCGGAGCAGATCGCGAACGGTGTCGCCGGCAACGAGCTTGTTGAAGTCATCTGCCTCGAGGCGCTTTCCACTCAATGAGACGATCGATGCTGCGAGCACCTCGCGCGCGGCATTCACCAGAGCCCGATTGGTCGAAGCATCCTCAGCAACGTCCAACCCAAGGTGGGCGGAGCTCTTCAGGAATGCGCTCAAGGTGTGGTCATGACCACCTTGATGCACCCACGCATGACCGCGGTAGAGAAGTTCAACCAGCGGCCGGAGCTCCTCGGGGCAATCCTCGCCGGCACGGAGCTGCTGTCGCGCTACGCCGGGCATGTAGACAACCGGGACGCGATCAACCGCCTCGGACCGCCGCGGAAGCGTGCCGTCGACAACACAGCGCACCCAGATTGCCGGGCCGCGCCACTCTTCCGCGCAGAAGGCACCGAGCTCGACCAACTCAGGGAGCTGCTGCTTGATTAGTGGCATCGCGCTGGTGAAGTGCCGGTGCGGATCAGTCCAGAGGATGGCTGCGGGCGCGAACGAACCTCCCGCAACGCTGCCACACGCACGAACCTTCTCGCAGAGGTGCTGGACGACGGTGGTCACTTCTTCTCCTTCGCAGCACGCGCCTTCGCGGCGGACTTCACCGCGAGCGTGTAGTGCAGGTCGTTCCAGCGCTCGCCGGTGAACTCGCGCCCGCCGGCAAAGTCGGTCGCATGAGTTGGGTTCAAGTCGGGGTCGCACGACCAGAACCATGGAAAGTCAGGCTTCGCGCGCTCCGGCTCCTTGCCGCGGTCCTTGTCCCATTTGATGTTCGGCTTGCTACGAAGCAAGCCGGCCCCCTTCTTGCCCATGTCCTCAGCGAGCATAAAGGGACGGATGTTCATGCGGACACC
>VGXR01000131.1 GCA_016873255.1 Planctomycetota bacterium | reverse complement strand
GCATGCTGAGGAGCCCGTGCCTGACGTGGCCGACGGCGCGCCGCTCGTCCTGCTCGATGCCAGCGGCTGCCTGCGCGCCAACGGAGGTGCGCCGCGGCTTGCGGCGCGTCTTTCGCGCGGGCTGGCGCGGCGCGGCATCGAGCATGCGCTCGGCGCCGGCAGCTCGGGCGGCGAGGCGGTGGTGCGCGCCACGGCGGCATCGCTTGCGGGGTCGTGCGCGTCGCGCGGTTCGTGTGCATCACCGCAGCCCGTCTTCCTGGGTGCGATCGACGAACTCCCCGTGCAGGCGCTTCGCCTGCCGGGCGCGCTCTGCGCCGCGTTGCGCGAGGTGAACCTGCTGCGCATCGGCGAGGTTCGAGGGGTGGCGCGCGGCGCGCTGGCGGACCGCTACGGGCCCGCGGTCGCCGAGCGCCTCGACATGGCCTGCGGCCGGCTGGCCTGGCCGTTCCGCGCGGTGCCGCCGCGCGAGCGCGTGGCGGGCGAGTTTGCGTTCGCCTCGCCGTGCGCGCAGCGCGAGGCGGTGGAGATCGCGTGCCGCCAGGCGATCGACCTGCTGTGCGCCGCGCTGGCAGCACGCGACCGCGGCGTGCGCGCGCTCGCGGTGCGCATCGAGCGCGCGCGCCTGCCGCCGGTGGCGGGCACGCTGCACCTGGGCGCACCCACGCGCGATGCCGCGCACCTGTGGACGCTGCTTGCGCCGCGGCTCGAGCGCGTGCACCTCGGGCACCACGAGCTGGGCGAGGGCCTCGAGCGCATCGGGCTTGCGGCCGAGCGCATGGGGCGCCTGCAGCGCGGCACGCCGCTCCTGGCCGGCGCGCTCGGCGCGGCCGCGGCCGAGGCGCGTGCGGGCGATGCCGCAAGCGACCGTCGCGGCGACACGCAGCGCGCGGTGGGTGAGCTGGTCGACCAGCTGCGCGCGCGCCTCGGTGATTCCGGGGCGCGCCGCCCCGAGCCGTAGACTCCGGGGCATGCGCTTCCCGCATGCCTGCTCCCCGCTCCGTTCGCTGCCCATCGCGTTCCTTGCCTGCGTGGCCGGATGCACGGCGAACCCGTTCCTCGCCGGCTACAAGGGCGAGCGCATGGCGCCCGTGGCCGAGTCGCGCGTGGTGCAGGAGGCGCCGGCCGCGGACGCAGCCACCGAGCTCGGCCGCAGCACGTTCGAGGCCACCAACGGCACGCACTTCGGCGACGCCGAGGCGATCGAGGCGGCCAAGGGCGTGGGCGCCGACCTGGTGAAGTGGGAGGTCAAGCAGCTCGACCGCGAGCAGTGGGTGGAGAACGACCCCGTCTACGAGCGCCGTGCGAGCGGGCGCGGGCAGTTCGCGTCGTACATCCCCATCCCCGGTTCGCGCGAGCGCTGGGCCTTCACCGCGCGCTTCTGGCGCTCGGTCACGGCTTCGCCGGGGCAGGCGGCGTCACCGAAGGCTGCGGAGCCGGCGACGCCGGTGCCTGCGCCGGCCCCAGGCGCAGGGTGAGCGCGGGGCCCTTGGTGCCTTCCTTCTCGCGCAGGCGCGAGGTGACCCACTGCGTCGGCAGGCGCAATGACTCGGGTCCTGCATCCGCCACCGCGTCGAGGGTCAGCATCCACACCTTCGCCGACTCGTCGCGCCCCACGTAGCCCTCCTGCACCAGCCGGCCGGTCTCCTTGTCGATGGCAAGGTTGGTGAGGTTGCCCTCGAACCACGTGGTGACGTAGTCGCAGTCGTGCGGACCGAGCTTGCCTTCGCCCATCTTGATGGCCATGAACCCCGCCTCGGGGCGCATGCGCGCGCGCAGGATGCAGTAGGGCAGGCGGTTGATCATCCGCTCGAACGCACGGCGGCGCGGGGGCGCAAGTTCCACCGACTTGCCGTTGCCGCTCGACATGGCGGCGCGCTCCGGGGTGACGGCGATCTCGTTGGTGTAGGTGTCCTTCTCGGTGCCGCCCACCTTGCGCCACACCTGCGCCTGGCGCATCGAGCGCGGTCCGGTGACCTCGATGGTCTCCTCGAGGTCCCACTGGTCGCCCCCGGAGAAGACGCGCTTGGTGGAGGTCTGCACGTAGCTTCCCGCCGCGCGCACGGCCTGCTTGCCGCCGGCCCACGCCATCCAGCGGTCGACGGCCGCGAGGCCCGCCTCCTGCTGCTCGGGCGTGCCGCTCGGCATGATGTCCTGCGGCTCCATGTAGCGCCTGGGCTCCGCGCGGAACGCCTTCATGCAGTCGTCGGAGGCGAAGAAGTACAGCAGGCCGTCCTGCAGCGCGTACTTGCGCGCGTCGCCGAGGCCGCCGAGCGGGCCCATGCGTCCGCACGCGCCGCCGTCCTGTGCTGCGTAGCGCAGCGGGTCGGCGCGGAACGTGCCGCGGGTGGATTCGTCCTGGAAGAGGTAGAAGTTGCCGTCGAAGAGCTCGGCGAGCTTCGGGTCGCCGGCCACCACCTTGCCGGACTGCAGCAGCACGGGGTCCGCGGGCATGACGCGCGCGGGAACGGGCGCGACGGGCGGGGCGGCAGGCGCGGAGGCAGGCGCAGAGGCGGGCGCAGAGGCGGGCGCAGAGGCGGGCGCAGAGGCGGGCACAGAGGCGGGCGCAGAGGGAGGCGCAGAGGC
>VGXR01000130.1 GCA_016873255.1 Planctomycetota bacterium | reverse complement strand
ACGATGCACACCCTCTCGCAGCACTGCGGGTCGTTGCAGTACGGCAGGTCGTGCACCACGTCGCAGTCGCCCGCGCCCTGGAAGCCGCAGGAGAGGCACTGCGCCACGGCGATGTCCACGCACGACTGGTCCCACGCCACCTCGCAGCAGCTGATGAGCGCCTGGCACACGAGGTTGCAGCAGTCCGCGTCCGCGCAGGATGGCGTCGGGTGCACCTCGATGCAGCTGGCCTCCGAGGTGCCGCACGTCACGCAGGTGACCGCCGCCTGGTCGGCGCACTGTTGGTCCCAGACCTGGCTGCAGCAGCTCGGGCGGATGGCGCACACGGCGGCGCAGCAGTCGGGGTCGGAGCAGTACGGGCCCGCCTGGGCCTCGAAGCAGCTGCGCGGGGTGCCGTTGGGGTTCAGCTCGCCGCAGTTGGCGGTGCTGGCCGTGCAGAGCGGGTTGCGCGCGAACGGCGTGTCGCTGGTGCTGGTGATGGCATTCGCGCCCTTCACCAGCGTGTTGGCGGTGCGGCAGCGGAGGACGTGCTGCGGGGCAAAGGTCTCGCCCACGGTGCCGATGGGGCCGATCGTCGAGTCGTCGGTGTCCGCGTAGATGCAGCCCCACGTGGTGGCGGCGGTCCCGCGCACGAGGGTGATGCCGTCGACGAGCGCATCCCACGGCGGCAGCACCACGGCACCGGGGATGACGAAGGCGAGCTCGCAGACGGCGGTCGGGTCGACCGCCTGCGGCAGGTTGACCCGCTGGCCGACGGTGGGCACGGCCCGGGTGTTGGCAGGGTTCGGATTGCGGAAGACAAGGAGGTGCGTGACGTTGGTGGCTGTCTCGGCCGGGAAGAGCCGGCCGTTCACCACGGCGCTCGGCACGGCGAGTGACCCCGCGGCATTGAAGATGAACGGGACCACGGCCAGCGGCACATCGTCGAGGAGCGGCGAGGGCGGGGTGGTGAAGGAGCCGTCCGCGATCATCGCCAGGTTGCGGATGGTGCTGTTGGCCTGGTCGCGGATCCAGGGCATGCCCTGCAGGTCCTGGACCACGGCGATGGTGCCGCTCACGATGTCGGTGCCGTTGGCCGCGGTGGACCGGCAGACCTTCACGTAGAACCAGCCGGCGCCGAAGCGGAAGATGTCGGCCGGGTCGCCGGGGTTGCTCGTCTGCACCGTGACCGGCCCGTCCAGCGCGGCGGCGGCGGTCGGGAGACGGAACTCCGCGTAGCGCGATTGCGGGACGGCCGCGCTGGTCTGGCTGGTGGGCTTGCGGACGCGCAGTTCCGAGAAGGTGACCTTCGGCAGGCGGCCGATGTTCGCGTCGGCGGCCATCGCCACCAGTTGGTTCAGGTAGTCGCGGTCGACGGTGTCGATCAGGCCGTCGTAGTTGAAGTCCGCCGCCCGGCAATACACGGGGATGCCGTTGCCGCCGACGTTTGCCAGGAAGCACTCGTTCCAGACGGTGACGTCCGTGGCGTTGACGGCCAGGTCGTTGTTCAGGTCACCGAGGAACGGCGACTGCAGCGCGGTGGTGCACTTGGCCTCGTCCGACCCGGGGAGCGTGCATTGGGCCGTGGCCGGCGGCGCCCCAAGCAGGGCTCCGAGCGAGGCGGCCAGGCCGAGGGACAGCGCGGAAAGGCGGCGGAGCATCGGTGATCCATCAGGGTATACGCAGGCGGCGTTCCGGAATCCGCGTGCGGATGCCCCGGATTGCAAGATTCTCGGTCTGCGAGGGCGCTTTCCGCGTGTCTCAGCGGGCCGCGGCGGGGCCTTCCAGGCCCCCGTAGGTCCGCCGCCGCGCCCCGAAGTCGGCGATGGCCGCCTGCAGGGTCTCGGCGGTGAACTCCGGCCACAGGACGTCGGTGACGAAGATCTCCGCGTAACTGATCTGCCAGAGGAGGAAGTTGGAGATCCGGCGCTCTCCGGCGGTGCGGATCAGGAGGTCGGGGTCGGGAAGCCCGTGGGTGCCGAGGGCCGCCGACACCGTGGACTCCTCGATCGCGCCGGGCTCGAGCTCGCCCCGCCGTACCCGCTGCGCGATGGCGCGCACCCCGTCCACGATCTCTTGCCGCGAGCCGTAGTTCATGGCCAGGCAAAGTGTCATGCCTCGGCACGAGGACGTCTCGTCCTCGGTGCGGTCGAGTTCCGCGAGCACGGGCGCCGGCAGCCCGTCGCGGCGGCCGAGGCGGCGGAAGCGGATGTCGTTGGCAAGCATCATCTGCCGCTCGAGCTGCAGGTGGTGGCGGGCCAGCTCCATGAGGGCCGTGACCTCGTCCTCGGGGCGCTTCCAGTTCTCGCTCGAGAACGAGTAGAGCGTCAGCGCCTCCACGCCGAGCTGCGCGGATTCCTCGCACACCGCGCGCACCCGGCGGGCGCCCTCGCGGTGTCCCGCGATGCGGGGCAGGCCGCGCGCGGCCGCCCAGCGGCCGTTGCCGTCCATGATGATGGCGATGTGGCGCGGGACGCGCATGGTCATGCGCCGACGAGCGCCGCGGCGCGGCGGCCGTCGACGAGCGTCTGGGTGCGCTCGGGGCCGAGGCTCACCACCTCGACCGGGATGCCGGTGACCTGCTCGATGCGCTCGAGGTAGCGGCGCGCCGCGGCAGGAAGCCCGTCGCGGTCGGCGGCGTCGCGGA
>VGXR01000129.1 GCA_016873255.1 Planctomycetota bacterium | reverse complement strand
GGCCCCATGCAGTTGCGCACCCATGCAAAAACGTGCACAAGTTTCCACCGGCTCCAACATGCTAAGGTAGAGTGTCTCTAAGCTTGAGAATGAGCGGTAGTGAAGGAGTTTTCCCGATGAAAACCCATACTAAGCGCCTCGGCATCCTTCGCAGGAAGGATGGCATCACCCATGAGGAATTTGTCAATCACTGGCTGAAGATGCATGCGGCTCTGTGCGTGAAGCTGCCAGGCTTGCGCCGTTATTCCGTCAATCTGGTCGATCGGAAGCGGTTCCCGCACTTCGATTACGACGGCTTCTCGGAGTTGTGGTTCGATTCGGAGCAGGACCTGGTGGCTGCGCTCGCCAGCCCGGAGGGCAAGGTCCTGCTGGCGGATCTGCCGAACTTCGCCAAGGACGTCTCGCCGATCATCTCTGTGGAATACCCGATACTCTGGCCCTCGTGACCCCTGACCTGCGGGCTGCGTCGGCTACCCTGCTCTACGGCACCGAGGAGCCGATGCCCCGGGAGATTCAACTGCAGGCGGGGCCCCTCCAGATGCGGCTTCGTGGCACGCGACTGCTTGCCATCGTGGCGGATGGCCACGAGGTCTGGCATGGTGTGGGGTTCCTTTATCGTGACCGCGACTGGGGCACGCCCGAGCCGATCGTCGATCACACCGAGCACCACCCGTTGTCGGACGGTTTTCGAATCCGGTTGCAGGCACACGTGCCGGTCGAGCCCGTGATCGACCTGGTCGTCGAGATCCAGGGGCACGCAGACGGTAGCCTGCGCTATGCGGGAACCGCCGTCGCGCGCGGCGATGTCGCGACGAACCGGACCGGTCTCTGCGTGATGCATCCGCTTGAGTCGATCGGCCGTCCGATCGAGGTCGAGCATGTGGATGGCCGCACCAGCGTATCGACCTTTCCGCGCCTCATCGCCGCCTGGCCGCCCTTCATGCTGGTGCGCGGGATCCAGCATGTTTTCGGTGACGGCGGCCGCGCGGCTTGCCGCTTCGAGGGCGATGCCTTCGAGTTCGAGGATCAGCGCAACAACGCCGATGCTTCGTTCAAGACATACAGCCGCTCGAACATGGCGCCCCGGCCGTACAGGCTCCGGCGCGAAGAGCCGGTCAGCCAGTCGGTGGAATTGCGCCTGCTGCAGCGTGCGAAACCGGCCGCAGACCACCGGAAGGCTCCCGTGCTGGTGAGGGTCGACGGCCCGCGCCGCCCGTTACCGCCGATAGGGATCGGGATCGATCCGTCGGACGCGGCATCGGCGCGGGCGCTCGAGCCTGCCCTGCGTCGGCTGTCTCCAGCCCTGCTGCACCTGTCGCTCGACTCGGTGCAACAGACGGTCGACTGGCAGGGCATCGCCGCGCTGCTCGCAGCCGCCGGAGCGAAGCTGCGTCTGGACGTGCCTGGACCGGACCTCCATTCCGACAGGACAGCCTTCGCCGCACTGGCCGGGAGGCTGCGAAAAGCTGGCGTCCAGCCTGAGTCGGTGGCCGTCATTCCTGGGTCCCCGGACGCACTCGCTGCGGCGCGAAACGCTTTCCCGACCAGCGTCATCGGCGGCGGCACCCCGTACTTCTTCACGCAGCTCAATCGCGCCGAGGGAATCGGCCCCGTGGACTTCCTCACCTTCACGACCAGCGCGCTGGTGCACGGGGCCGAGGAGGACGTCATCATGCACGGTCTAGAGAGCCTGCCATGGATGCTCGAGACGCTAGCGGTCACTCACCCGGGGCTTCCCGTGCGCATTGGACCAAGCGCGATTGCCGCCCGATCCAGCCCAATCGGCGCACAGCCGGATTCCGATGGCCAGAGGCGCATTCCGCTCGCAGCGCGCGACCCACGCGATCGTGCACTGTTCGGCGCCGCCTGGCTGCTCGGCTACGTTTCCCAGCTCGTCGGCGCTGGCGTCGAGACGCTGACGTTACGGTCGCTCACCGGCGACCGAGGCCTGCTTGCGACCGATTTGACGCCGTACCCGTCGTTTCACCTGGTGGCGCTGCTGGGCTCGCCGGCGACATGCGCCAGCGTGACGGTGTCCGATTCGCGCCGCGTCGCTGCCCTGCACCTGTCGCGCGACGAACGGCCACTGCTACTGCTGGCCAACCTGACGGCAGACCGCGTCGACGTCGATGTCCCGCCCGGCGGCGAGGCGCTGCTGCTCGACGAGGCGGCTCTGCGGCTGCCGCAGGCCGGCTGGCGGCCGGCCTGCGATGCCGATTGCTTCAACCTGTTGCGGTTGGAGCCCCACGGACTGGCGCTGCTGCGCGCGGGGCAGCCTACGTGACTAGAGCCGCGATCGAGATGCCTCAAGCACCGGAACTTCCTCACGACCCGCGCTGGAGAACCCTCCATGCTTCCCGACATCGACTCGCTGGCCCTGTTCGTCCGCGCCGCTGAACTACGCAGCCTCACCAAGGCGGCTGAGGCCTCGCACATCGGCTTGGCCGCTGCCAGCCGGCGCATTGCGATGCTCGAACACCGGTTCCGCACGCCGCTGCTCGAGCGCTCGTCTCGCGGGGTCGAGGTGACAGCGGCCGGACTGTCGCTGCTGCCCCATGCGAAGGCGCTGTTGCTCGAGATCAACCAGATGCAGACGGAGATGCGGGATCACGCCGACGGCCGCAAGGGGGGCCTGCGCATCCT
>VGXR01000128.1 GCA_016873255.1 Planctomycetota bacterium | reverse complement strand
CTGCGCGAGCAGCTCGTACTGGTCGGCGGTGTTGTAGACCTGCGCCGACGGGCGCACGTGCCAGCGGCCGCCGAAGTCGATCACCGGCACCTCGATGCGGTGGCTTCGGTAGAGCGTCTCCTGGAAGTCCTCCCAGCGCGAGAACCGCGTGCGGATCTCGGGCGGCACCGGCACCGTGCACATCGAGCCGAGCAGCGTGCCGTCGAGCGGCGAGACCGGGTCGAGTTGCCAGCGCTCGCAGAGCATGCGCTGCGCCCACGTGGCCATCCGGTGGTTGTGGTCGCGCACGCGGTCCCAGCCGAGCTCGCCCATGAAGTCGATCGCGGCGCCCGCGGTCATCCAGGCCGCCATGTCGCGGGTGCCCTGCCAGTCGAACTCCTCGGCAAGGCCGTCATCGAGGAAATGGCTGATATTCACGGGCTTCACGTCATGGCGACGCTCGGGCGCCACCCAGAGGACGGCCGTGCCCTTGGGCGCGCAGCACCACTTGTGCAGGTTGCCGGTCCAGTACGCGCAGCCCAGCGACTCCACTTCCACGGGCAGCATGCCCGGGACGTGCGCTGCATCGACGAGCAGCTCCACGCCGCGCTCGCGGCAGAGCGCCGCGATGCGGTGGATCGGGAAGACCAGCGCGGTGGCGCTCGACACCTGGTCGATCACCGCAAGGCGCGTCCGCGGCGTGATGGCCGCGGCGATCGCCGCAACCATGTCCTCCGGCGACGGGATGGGCAGCTCGAGCGGGCACTCGACGTACGCGGCGCCGCACTGGCGCGCGCGGAACTTCATGGCGTTGCGCACCGCGTTGTACACGTGGCTCGTGGTGAGAAGCTCGTCGCCGGGACGGAACTCAAGCGACCGCAGCACCGAGTTGATGCCCTCGGTCGCGTTGGTCACGAAGCCGAAGCTGCCGGGCGACATGCCGAGGAACTCGCCGACGCGTGCGCGGCTCGGCGCGAGCAACTCTCGGATGCGGCGCCCGAGCAGTTCGATGGGCCGCGACTCCAGGCGCTCCTGCGCAGCGACATAGGCCGCACGCACTGCCCGCGGGCACGAGCCGAAGCTCCCGTGGTTGAGGAAGCAGTAGGTGCGGTCGAAGGACCACAGCGCGTCAAGCCGGGGCCCAAGCGGGGCCGGCGGCGCCGGGGTCACCGGCGAAAAACTCGATGAGACGGGGGCCTCCGGGGGCATCCCGGAACCATACCGGAGGGGCAAAACCGAACATCGCCCATAAAAAGTGCAGGGAATCGGGTCAATTGGCCGTTGATTCGGGAGCCGTTCGCACTAACATTTCCCGTACAACTTCTGCAGGCGAGCAAGGACGCCTGCCGACAACCCAACAAGCACCGAACGGCCGTCCGGTCCGTGTGCAGAAAGGTCACCCATGAAGCTCCTTGCCTCGCTTTGCTCGCTCCTCGCCCCCACCGCCGACGAACCGCTCGTCATCCTCGGCCCTGGCGGCGACTTCACCGAACACGTCGTCGAACGCAACGGCCGGCTTGCCCTCGAGGCGCCCGCCTGCCACAGCCTGCAGGAAGACGACCGCTGCCTTCCCCCTGCCCGCTCCCGTCGCCACCGCCTGAACCGCTTCCTCAGCACGCCCGCCTCCGAACCCGAGTACCGCCATGAACCTCACGCCGAAGCAACTGCGCATCTTCGAGTTCATTCGCTCGCACCGCTCCACGAAGGGGTACTCCCCCACCATGCAGGAGATCGCCGACGCGCTCGGCGTCACCAAGGTGACGGTGTTCGAGCACGTGGAGGCGCTCATCAAGAAGGGCGCGCTGGTGCGCGATCCGAACAAGAGTCGCTCTTTGTCGGTGGCTGAGGACGTGGAACTGCCGAACGAGCTGCCTGACCGGCAGATCACGAACGACGGGCCCATCCCGATGCCGCTGCAGTTCCCGCTGGTCGGGAAGATCGCCGCGGGCCGGCCGATCGAGAAGTGCGCGCAGGACGAGACGCTGCGGCTCGAGGAGCTCTTCGGCCCGCGCCGAGGCCAGCAGGCGGCGATGTTCGCGCTGCAGGTCGACGGCTGGTCCATGCGCGACGAGGGCATCTTCGACGGCGACTACGTCATCGTCGAGCGCCGCGACACGGCCCGCAACGGCGAGCGCGTCGTGGCCCTGCTGCCTGACGGCGAGACCACGCTCAAGACATTCTTCAAGGAGCGCAACGGCCGCATCCGCCTGCAGCCGGCAAACCCGGACTTCGAGCCGATCATCGTCGACGACTGCGCGATCCAGGGCGTGGTGGTCGGCGTGATGCGTCGTTACTGAACTGACGCCGCGCGGGGGTCAGCCGCGCACGAGTTCCTCAACCAGCGCCACGGCCGCATCCTCGGGGTTGCGGCCGCTGACGATGGCCTCGCGCATCCGCCGCACGATGGCGCTTCCCACGATGGCGCCGTCGGCGTGCTCCAGCACCGCCGTCACATGCGCCGGGGTCGAGATGCCGAACCCCGCCGCGATGGGTAGCGCGGTGTGGCGCCGAATGCGGTCGACGATCGGCTTCACCTCGGGGGCCTCCGCGCGCTCGCCGGTGATGCCCAGGCGCGCCAGGGCATACACGAAGCCCGAGCAGTGCTCAACGATCTGCGCGATGCGCGCATCGCCTGACGTGGGCGACACCAGCAGCGTGCAGCCGATG
>VGXR01000127.1 GCA_016873255.1 Planctomycetota bacterium | reverse complement strand
CGACGCGGCGGCGCGGCGCGACTGAACTCCCAGCGCCCACAGCGCGTGGATGCGCGGCGTCAGGGGTCGACCGTCGTCGGCAGCGATCGCGGCAAGCGTGTCGACGGTGGCGGCGCCGCGGCGCGCGAGTTCAAGGTGCGCGCGCTGGCGAATTCGGATGTCGGGGTGCACCAGCACCTGCGTGAGGAGCTCCGCCGGCTGCGTGCGGATGTCCGTGCGCACGAAGTTGCGGGCGGTCTGGATGTTGACGTCCTCGACGCGTTCCGGGTCCCACACCACGAACATCTGGCCGGTGCGGTCGCTGTACCAGCCGTCGCCGGTCCAGTCGGAGATGTACATGCGGCCGTCCCACCCGAAGTCGACGTCGGTGCAGAGCGTCTCCTTCACGAAGTGGTGCGCGTCGACCACCTTGTAGCCGGCGCCCTCGGGCTCGACCGCGAACGACTGCACCTGGCTGTACTCGTCGCCGCCGAGATAGTCGCACAGGAAGAAGTGGTTGTCGTAGCGCGCTGGCAGCCCGGTTCCAGGGTAGAAGCACATGCCCGCTGGGCCATCGCACAGGTGCGCGATCGGCGGCAGGCTCCACGCGGGGCGCACCGGGTCCGCGGCATCCCATGTCCACCACTGGTGCTCCTGGTTCCAGGGCCCGCGCTGGTTGGCGCCCTCGAGCGTCTGGTAGTTCATGTCCCAGCCCGTCTCGCCGCCCTCCATCACGTAGACGATGCGGGCGCGGTCGCCGCCATCGGAGTTGTTGTCGCCGGTGAACAGATCGCCCCATTGGTTGAACGCAAGTTCCTGCGGGTTGCGCAGCGAGTGCGCGAAGACCTCGAGGCCCGAGCCGTCGGGCTCGCAGCGGAAGACCGCGCCGGTGTGAGGCCGCGCGATCACGCCGCCTTCCTTGGTGGTGACGTGGTAGCCGCGGTCGCCGATCGACCAGTAGACGCGCCCGTCGGGGCCCTGCACCAGACCATGCATGTCGTGGCCGCGCAGCGCGACGCGCACGCCGAAGCCGCTCAACACGCGCTCACGCACGTCGGCGACGCCGGTGCCCGTGGTGTCGCGGAAGCGCCACAGATGCGGAATGCACGTGTACCAGAGCGAGCCATCGAGCCACAGCACGCCGGCGCCGGTGCCGTCGAGCGGCTCGTTCATGTCGCCGCTGAAGTTGGTCACCTTGTCGGGCGCGCCGTCGCCGTCGGTGTCGACCAGCCGCATCACCCGGTCGACTTGGCGGCGGTAGTAGTCCATGCCGCCTTCGCGCTTGGCGGACCACTTCTCGTACATGCGGAGGCGGTCTTCGACGGTTTGCAGCTGCAGGTCATCCGACAGCCAGAAGCGCGAGGAGCGGTTGTCCTCGACACCCTTCTCCTGGCGGAACGACTCGGCGACGTAGATGGAGCCGTCGTCACCGATGCAGAAGGAGACTGGGTCCTGGATGAGGGGGGTGTGGGTGAGGAGGGACCAGGTGAGGCCCGCGGGGGTGACGAGGGCGGGGGGTGGGGGGGGTAGGGGAGGGGCCTGCATCTCGTACGTCCAGCCACATAGGTGACACTCCGTACTGGGCACATGGGTGACACCCTGTCCTTAACGGAAAGTAAAGTCTAGGCACAGTGACCGTCGCTCATTTCTCGGCGTCCTCGAGCAGGTCCTCCGTTTCCGGCTCCGCCATCAGGCGCGGCGAGCCCGACCGCAGGTCGAGGAGGCACAGCGCGCTCCGGAGGTAGCTCAGGCGCTAGATTCGGTCGAGGATCTCCTCGAGCCCCATCAGCTCGCCATGCAGCGCGGTCGTGATGAAGGCCATGCCGCCGCCGATCTTCACCTCGCCGGTGCGGCGCACGCGGCGTACCTTCCAGTGGTCCGGGCAATCGGGCTCCGCCGACCACGACTGCCACCCCTCGGCGACGCCACGCACACGTCGCCCGGGTAGCGCGTCCCCAGTGCCTCGTGGCTGCGGTCCATGTTTATCCAGTGCACGAAGTCGCCGAAGCGGCGCTGCTGACCCGACGCCGTCAGGCACGGCGGGCGTGCCGTCCTCGCCTTCAGCGTCCGGTGCATCCGCTCGTGACGCGGATTGTCCTCCGGATGCCTGAGCCCGGATCCGGAGGTTGTCGTCTGAAAGAAGTTCCAGCAGCGCGTCGGCGGCATCGGCCACCGCGGCGTCACCCGCCAGGCGCGCGGCCAATCGGCGGATCTCGGAGTCGGGGTCGGCCAGTGCAGCCACGATGGCCCCATCGCACGTCGTGCATCGTGCTCCGCCCGCCGATAGCGCCGAACGCCGGGCGCGAACGCCGACTGCCCATAGCGCGTGCAGGCGCGGCGTCGGGGGAGCGGCTTGGTCAGCCAGCATCGCGCCGATCGCGGTCTCGGCGTCTTTGCCGCGCGCGGCAAGTTCCAGGTACGCGCGTTGGCGGATGCGGATGTCCGGGTACGAAAGAGGCTGCAGCAGCAGGTCGACCGACTGCCCGCCGAGCCCCTCACGCACCAGGTTCTGTGCCGTGCGGATGTCCACGTCCTCGATGCGAGCGGGATCCCACACCGCGTGGATCGTGCCGTTCTGGTCACTGTACCAGCCGTCGCCGGTCCAGTCGGAGATGTACATGCGGCCGTCCCACCCGAAGTCGACGTCGGTGCAGAGCGTCTCCTTCACGAAGTGGTGCGCGTCGACCACCT
>VGXR01000126.1 GCA_016873255.1 Planctomycetota bacterium | reverse complement strand
ACCGTCACCGTTCGGCAGGTGTCGTTGAGGTCGTCCGGCGACACGATCAGCCATGGACGCGGCTTCTGGATCTCGCCGCCCACGGAACCCTGAAGCGTCGCAAAGACAATGTCCCCCCGCCTCGGAGATCGGGTCATTCCCACCTCCAGTGGTCGCGCTCCCACTTGGTCTCGGTCATGTCGAGGATCTCGGGCAACGGTTCCTCGCCGCGCCCGGCGGAAGGTCGGACGGAAGTTCGCGTGGAAACCGCGGCGCGGTGACGGTCCCCCCACCCGCGCGCCCGCCCCTCACTTCATCCGCGCGTAATCGTTGTACCCCGCGGCCCCCGACGCGTAGAACGTCGACTCGTCCCACGCCGCAAGCCCAGCGCCGCGCGCGATGCGCTCGGGCAGGTCGGGGTTCGAGATGGCGAGCTTGCCGAACGCCACCGCGTCCGCGAGGCCGCGGTCGAGGTCGTGCTGCGCGGCGGCCACGTCCCGTCCGTAGCCGTTCATCACCACCGGTCCGCCAAACTCGCGCTTCATCTCCTGCGCGAGCGCGAGGTCGAACGGACCCTCCCAGCCGCGCTCGCCCCAGAAGTGGTTGAAGAGATGCAGGTACGCGCATCCCGCACGGCCAAGTTCGCGCGCGGCGCGCACGTAGACCTCGCGGTCGTCGTCGGCGGGCGGAAGGTCGGTCACGCTTCCCATCGGCGAGAGGCGCACGCCGACGCGCGCATAGCCGAACGCCTCGGCGGCCGCGTGCGTCGCCTCAAGCAGCAGCCGCAGGCGATTCTCGACGCTGCCGCCCCAGGCGTCGTCCCGGCGGTTCAGGCTGCCGGAGAGGAATTGGTTGATCAGGTAGCTGTTCGCCGCGTGCACCTCGACACCGTCGAAGCCCGCGGCCTTTGCGTTGCGCGCGGCGTGCGCATAGTCCTCGACGACGCGCGGCATCTCGTCGGTGCGCAGCGCGCGCGGCAGGGTCGCCGGAACGCGCTCACGCGTGCCGTCGGCGCGCACGAGCGTGATCATGGCCTTCGACGCGACCGCCGCGCTCGACACCGGCGCCCCGCCGCCGGGCTGGTACTCGCAGTGGCTCACGCGGCCGACGTGCCAGAGCTGCAGGAAGATGCGCCCGCCCGCCGCGTGCACGCGATCGGTGACGATGCGCCACCCGGCCACCTGCTCGGGCGTGCGGACGCCCGGAGTGTTCGGGTAGCCCTTGCCCTCCTCGGTGATCCAGGTCGCCTCGGCGATCAGCAGCCCATACGACGCGCGCTGCGCGTAGTGCTCGGCCTGCAGCTCACCCGGCAGGTCACCGGGCTGGGACGCCCGCTGGCGCGTGAGCGGTGCCATGAACACGCGGTTCGGGCAGCGAAGGCCGCGGAGGTCGATGGGATCAAGGAGCGAGGGCATGCGCCCACCTCCGCTCACCACTTCAGGTTCATCGCGCCCTGGTACTCGGCGAGCGGGCGGATGATGCGGTTGTTCTGGTGCTGCTCCATGATGTGCGCGCACCAGCCGGTGATGCGGGCCGCCACGAAGATGGGCGTGTACTGCGGCACCGGGATGCCCATGATGAAGTAGGTCATGCCGCAGGGGAAGTCCACGTTGGGGTGGATGTTCTTGTCGCGCAGCATGATCGCCTGCACCTGGTCGCCCATGTCGAACCACTTCTTCGCGCTCGGGCCCATCTGCTCGGCGAGCTTGAGGCCCCAGCGGCGCAGGATGCCCGCGCGGTGGTCGCCGTTCTTGTAGACGCGGTGGCCGAAGCCCATCAGCTTGCGCTTCTCGGCGAAGGCGCGCTGCATCCAGGCATCGATGGTCATCGTGCCGCCCGCGCAGTCGCGGTCGATGTCCTTCAGCATCTCCATCGCCATCTCGTTGGCGCCGCCGTGCAGCGGGCCCTTGAGGGCGCCGATGCCGCCGCACACCGCGCTGTGCATGTCGCTCTCGGTGCTGGCGATGCAGCGGCAGGTGAAGGTGCTGGCGTTGAAGTCGTGCTCCGCGTAGAGGATCAGGCTGACGTCCATGATCCGCGCCTCCAGCTCCGACGGCTTCTTGCCGGTCATCAGCCACATCAGGTTGGCGGCGTGGCCGAGCGAGTTGTCGGGCTCGAGCACGGGCTTGCCCTCGATGGTGCGCTGGATGGCGCCGATCAGGGTGGGGATCTTGGCGAGGAGGCGCTTCGACTTGCGCAGCTCGGCGTCGGGCGCGTTCGACTCGCACTCGGCGTCGTGGTGGCCGAGGATGCTCACGCCGGTGCGCAGCAGGCTCATCGGGTGCGCGGCGGGGGCGGCCTTCGTGACGGCGACCAGCTGCTCGATCACGGCCTTGTCGACCGCGCGCATGCCCTTGATCTCCTTGTCGAACGCGGTCAACTCGGCGTCGGTCGGCTTGTGGCCCACCAGCACCAGGTGCGCGACGCCCTCAAAGGTGGCCTTCTCGGCCAGGTCGGCGATCTCGTAGCCGCGGTAGATCAGCTCGGTCTGCGTCACCGCGCACACCTTGGTCTCGCCGATCACCTGGTTCGCGAGTCCGCGCGTGTCGACGGGCTTGGCGGTGGGGACGGGCGTCGGGGTGGCGGTGGCCATGGAGCGGACCTCTTTGGGGCAAAAACGGGTGCGAAACGCGAAGAGACGGGATCGTAGCGAAGGCAGGCCGCCGACTGAACAGGCAAGTAGGATCGAAGG
>VGXR01000125.1 GCA_016873255.1 Planctomycetota bacterium | reverse complement strand
GCTGCCGGATCAGCTCTCGGAGAGCCTGGCCAACTTCACGGGCGCCCGCCGCAACAGCAGCACCGCTGCGGCCGGCGGCTCCTTCGGTGTGTGGTGCGGCCACTGGGTGTTCGCGCCGGGCACCACCTCGGCGATCATCTCGATGACGGCCTCGGTCAAGGACGGCGTCACGAACCAGACCGTGCAGGGCTCGGCGGCGAACTTCCAGCAGATCCCCGCCCCGGGCGCACTCGCCCTCCTCAGCCTCGCCGGCGTCGCCTCGCGCCGCCGCCGCGCCTGAGCACACCCCCTGCGCACTGAACGGCATCCTCGGGGGCTGGCCAACTGGCCAGCCCCCGGAGGACCGCCCATCCCTCATTCCCAACCGGGAGGACCCATGTCTTTCACCAACCGGATTTCCCTCTGCGCCGCCTCTGCGGTGCTCTGCGCAACCTCGGCCTCGAGCGCCTCGATCGTCCAGCTGACCTTCGAGGGCCTGCAGGACAACGAGCAGGTCGGCGGCTTCTACAACGGAGGCGCCGGCGGCTTCGGCAGCATCGGCTCGCAGGACCTCGGCTTCACCTTCAGCGGCAACGCCCGGGCCCTCATCGACGCCGACCAGGGCGGCACGGGCAACTTCGGCAACGAGCCGTCGCCGTCCACCGTCATGTACTTCACCGGTGGATCGGCCATCACCATCAACCGTTCCGCGGGCTTCCAGGGGGTCTATGGCTACTACGCCAGCTTCTCCCAGGCGGCGTCGTGGGCCGTGTACTCAGGCATCAACGGGACGGGGTCGCTCCTCGCCTCGGGTTCGCTCGTCTCGACGGGCGCCGGCAACGGCGATCCTTCGGGCGGCAACTACGCCGAGTGGCGTTCCTTCGGGCAGTTCCTGTCCGCGGGCACGGACGGCCGTTCGCTGGTGCTGACGGGCATCGCCAACGAGATCGCCTTCGACAACCTCACCTTCACGGTGCCGGCGCCCGGTGCGCTTGCGCTGCTCGGGGTGGCGGGCGTCGCGGGTTCGCGGCGTCGGCGCTGACACATTCCCGGGGGCGCGGGCGGCATGCCCGGCCGCGCCCCCGGCATCGCTGCACAACATCCTTTCGGAGAAACTTTCCCATGCACAAGACCTTCTTTGCCGTTGCCTCGATGGCGGCTCTCGCGGCGTCCGCTGCGGATGCAGCGATCGTCGGCTTCGCGGCGTTCTCGCGCCGCGCGGGCCTGAACAACAACATCGTGATCGACCTGGTGGCCGTCACCAGCAACGCCAACGACCGGCTGCTCAACGCCTTCAACGTCAACCTGCGCAACAACGCGGGCCCGGGCGGGTCCACCCGCTTCCGGCAGTTCGAGGGGGCGGGCACGTCGGGGTGGGCGCCCGACGCGTTGCGGGACACCCGTGACAACTCCACGGACAGCTTCGTGACCATCGGGACCACCGTCGACGGCGACGGCACCCGCCGCGCGGCCTTCGGCACCGCGCCGGACGGCGGATTCACCACCGGCTGGACCGCGTTCGCCACCACCATCCCGTTCAACGCGGGCTGGTACCTCAGCCCGCCCACGGGCCCCGAGAACGTGGCCGAGAGCCTGGCCAACTTCACGGGCGTCCGCCGCAACACCCCCGGCGCCGCGGCCAATGGCCTCTACGGCGTCTGGGTGGGCCACTGGGTGATGGATGGCGGCGCCACCAGCTCGCTCATCTCGCTGGTCGCCGCCGTCAAGGACGGCAACACCGGCAACGTCACCACCTTCACTGCCACCAACTTCGAGCAGCTCCCGGCACCCGGCGCCATCGCGCTGCTCGGCGTCTCAGGCGTCGCGGGTTCGCGGCGTCGGCGGGCGTGAGCCGAGCCACCGTTCCTCTCTTTCACGACCTCGTTTCCTTCCTCATTCCTTCACCTCTTTCCCCTCAGACCCCCATCAGGATTATCACCATGAACAAGCTTTCCCTCATCGCCTTTGCAGGCACCGCGTCTTCCCTCCTCGTCGCCTCGTCGGCTGATGCCGGCGTCCTCGGGTTTGCCGCGTTCGTGCGCTCGGCCGGCATCTCCCCAACAAGCAACGTCATCGTCGACCTGGTGGTCGTGACCGAGCGCGCGAGCGACCGCCTCCTGAACGTGTTCAACGTCAACACGTCCTCCACCTTCATCCAGCAGGCCGGCACCGCGACCCGCGGCTTCAAGCCCGACGCTGCCTCGAGCACCCGCTCGAACACCGTCGACAGCTTCTGCACGATCGGCGTCGAGGGCGGCGCGCCGTACGAGGGCCAGTACTACGCCTCGGGCGGCACGAGCGCTGACGGCGGCTTCTCGACCGGCTGGACCACGCTCGGCACCACCATCCCGGCCAACGCCGGCTGGTTCGGCAGCCCGCCGACGCTGCCGGATCAGCTCTCGGAGAGCCTGGCCAACTTCACAGGCGACCGCGCCAACAGCAGCGCCGCTGCGGCCGGCGGCACCTTCGGCGTGTGGGTCGGCCACTGGGTGTTCGCGCCGGGCACCACCTCGGCGATCATCTCGATGACGGCCTCGGTCAAGGACGGCCTCACGAGCCAGGTCGTGACTGGCTCGGCGACGGGCTTCCAGCAGATCGTCCCCGCCCCGGGCGCACTCGCCCTCCTCAGCTTCGCCGGCGTCGCCTCGCGCCGCCGCCGGGCCTGACCCCTCAGTCATCTGCTCAAGGTCCCCTCGGGGGCCGGCTTGCCCGGCCGGCTCCCGAAGGGGACCGCAGCAGTGAGGGCGCCCACCCGTCTGGGGACGAGGCGGGGCGCAAGACCGCGCGGCTTCCTTGGCCCTCCGCGCCCCCGATTGCCGATATCCCGGCATGCTTCGTGCGAGCCATGGGCTTGTCCTTGCCGTCCTCGGGTT
>VGXR01000124.1 GCA_016873255.1 Planctomycetota bacterium | reverse complement strand
GCCGGCCTCCAGGAGGAGGGGGGCGTCGATCACCAGCGCCCGCGTGCCCGCCGGGGCGGCGGCGAAGGCCGCCTCGCGACGGGCGGCGATCCAAGGGTGAATGAGGGCTTCGAGGAACCGTCGGTCAGATTCCGACGAGAACACGATCTCCGCGATCCGACGACGATCGCATGCTCCCGAGGCGGACAGCACTCGGTCGCCCCAGCGAGCACGAAGAGATGACGCGATGGCTGGATCCAACAGCGCCTCATGGGAGAGTCGATCACTGTCGCTTACCTCGCAGCCTTCACTGCGAAAGATCCCAGCCAATTCGGACTTTCCGCTGCCGACGCCGCCGACGAGGCCGATCACCGGGACTCCGAACGCTCGCGACACCGTGGCGATACTAGCAGCGGGAGCGGACGGCAACGCCTGAGGTACTTGCTACGATAACTTCCATGGCTGAGGAAAGAGAACTGATCCGGCAGTTCTGGAACCGCGCTTCCTGCGGCGAGGAGCTGTATCTGACGAGCCTCGAGCGGAGCGGATTTGAAGCGCAGGCGCTGCGCCGATACCAGCTTGAGCCTTACATTCGTGACTTCGCCAAGTTTGATGACAGTGCGGATCTTCGGGTGCTTGAGATAGGTGTTGGCCTTGGCGCAGACCACGAGCAGTTCGCGCGGGCGAAAGCACGCCTGTCCGGCATCGACCTTACAGATCGCGCGATCGAACTTACGGCAAGGCGGCTCGCGCTTGCGGGCTTCCCGTCAGACCTAAGAGAAGGCGACGCCGAGAATCTTCCCTTCCCAGATGAGGAGTTCGATGTTGTCTATTCGTGGGGAGTGATCCACCACACCCCGGACACTCAGCGCGCGATTCATGAGATCCACCGGGTGCTGAAGCCGGGCGGCGAAGCCCGAATAATGATCTACAGCCGCTGGAGCATGGTGGGCATCATGCTGTGGACTCGATATGCGCTGCTTCGGGGCAGGCCATTCACGCAGATAGACGAGATCTACGCTAAACACCTCGAAAGCCCAGGTACAAAGGCCTACTCCGTCGCAGGCGCCAGAGCCATGTTTTCCAGGTGGACCTCTTGCCGAGTCCGAACCGTCCTGACCCATGGCGATCTGCTGGAGAGTGAAGCCGGACAGCGCCATCGAGGGCTGTCCCTGACCATCGCGAGAGCGCTCTGGCCGCGTTGGCTGGTCCGGTCCCTCGCACGTGGGCGCGGATTGTACATGCTCATAGAGGCGCGGAGATAGCCTCTCGCTCTCACCGATCCCGGGGATAGTAGTTCAAATCCGGCTCCAGGTGGCACCGTTCGGCCCGTCCGTGACGACGACGCCCATCGCAATGAGCTCTGTTCGGATCCGATCGCTCTCTGGCCAGTCCTTCGAAGCGCGCGCGGCCGCGCGATCGGCGATGAGCGCCTTCACCCTTGCGACGAACTCGGGGTCCTCGGCGGGCGCGGCACCGGCGACCGGCGCGTTGCGCCCGAGCACGCCGAGCACCGAGTCCATCGCGAGCAGGCTCGCAAGCTCACGATGCGGGCAAGCCGCCGCCGATGCATCCGCCGAAGCGCCGCAGGCCTCGTTCAGCGCGGCGACGGCGCGCGCCAGGTTGAGGTCGTCGCACAAGGCATCCGTGAAGGCCGAGAGCGCATGCTCAAAGGGTCCCACGGGCCGCGACTCGTCGGGGCCGGGCGAACCAGCCTTTACCGCGTTGGCGGCGCGCGCCAGCAATGCGGCGTGCGAACGGCACCACCGGTCCACCATGCGCTGGCAGTCCTGCAGGCCCTGCAGCGTGAAGTTCGCGTTCGTACGGTAGTGGGTCCGAACAAGCTCCAGCCTGAGCGCAGCCGGCGTCACGCCCTTCGCAAACAGGTCGCGGGCGGTGAAGAAGTTGCCCTTCGACTTGGACATCTTCTGCCCCTCCACCTGCAGGTGACGGGTGTGGAACCAGTTCCGCGCGAAGGTCGGGCGTCCCGTGGCACAGCAGCTCTGGGCGATCTCGCACTCGTGGTGCGGGAAGATGTTGTCCTCGCCGCCGGAGTGGATGTCGATCTCGTCGCCAAGCAGCATGCGCGCCATCGCGCTGCACTCGATGTGCCACCCGGGGTAGCCCTCGCCCCAGGGAGACGGCCAGCGCATCAGGTGCTTCGGGTCTGGCTTCCAGAGCAGGAAGTCCGCGGGATGGCGCTTGGCGGTCTGGTTGGCGGCGTCGATGCGCTCGCCCGCGCCCTCTCGCAGCGCGTCCAGCGTGTTGCCCGAAAGCCGGCCATACGCGGGGTAGGAGCGCACGTCGAAGTACACGGCGCCATCGCGGCCGACATACGCGTGCCCACGCGCAACGAGCTGCGAGATCATCTCGAGCATCTGCGGAATGCAGCGCGTTGGCCGAGGCATGAGCGTGCCCGGGTCCCCGCCGGATGCGCGCAGCGCCTCGGCCTCGAGGGCCACTTTCAGGCCCAGGCGGCAGGCGTCCTCCATGAAGCGCGATGCGTAGAAATCGGCGATGGCACGCGGGTCGGATGGGTCGATGTCCGCACCTGCCGGGAGCTTGCCCGACTTCTTCGCCTCTGCGATCCGGCGGCCGGCCACGGCCATCTTGTCCTCGCCCCCGCCGTCGGCCGCGTCATCCTCTGTCATGTGTCCGACGTCGGTGATGTTCATCACGTGGCGCACGCGGTGGCCACAGAGCTCGAGCGTGCGGCGCAGTATGTCGGCGTTCAGGAACGAGCGGAAGTTGCCGATGTGCGCGTCGTCGTAGACGGTGGGGCCGCAGGAGTAGAAGGTGAGGGCAGATCCCGCGGAGTCGACGAGGACACCGGACCGCGTCAGAGAATTGAGAATGCGGACGAGATGCACTGTCGCGATGATAAGGGAGACCGGAA
>VGXR01000123.1 GCA_016873255.1 Planctomycetota bacterium | reverse complement strand
TGATGAACTGCTCGGTGGAGTAGTCGCCCACGGGCCGGTGCGCGGCCGCGGCCTCGCTCACGGTCTGGAACCCGTTCTGGCCCGGGTTGACGTCGAAGACCGCCTCGGGGAGCTTGTCCAGGAAGTCGAAGATCCCGGTCTCCGCCCACTGGTGCTCGCCGAAGGTCTCGTAGTCCATGAACAGGTTGCAGAGGTAGCCGTCGCCGTTGATCTGGTTCACCCACTTGGCGAAGCGCTGCGCGTCAAGCGGCCACTCCTTCCAGTTGCGGTCGCTGAAGCGGAAGGCGATGTCGTCAGACAGCCGGTAGTTCTTGAGAAGGAGGCGCACCGGCTCCTTGCCGGCGGGCGTCGCCTGCGCAGGCGGCGCATACACGTAGTTGGGGCTGCGGCCGGCGAGCAGGCGGTCGACGCCCTCGCATACCACGGTGCGGTAGCCGCCCATCCATGCCACGTGGCCCGCGAGCTCGTTGCTGTAGATGAGCTCCGTGTTGCGGAACGCGGTCGGCCTGTAGCCGTTGAAGAGCCGGGCGACCTCCTCGCGGTGCAGCGCGACCTGCCGGTCGAACTCCGCGCGCGAGAAGAGGAACGCAAGCGAGTGGTGGCTGGTCTCGTCGAGCAGCTCGCAGGCGCCGGTGTCGACGAGGCGCTTCAGCGTGTCGAGCACGTCGGGCGCCCACTCCTCGAGCTGGCGCAGCGCCGTGCCGCTCACGCTGAAGCTGCAGCGGAAGCGCCGGTCGTGGCGGCGCACGAGGTCGAGGAGCTTGGCCGTGGTGGGCCGGTAGCACTTGTCGGCCACCTTGCGCAGGATGCGCTCGTTGGCCTCATTGTCGAAGTAGAACGGGTCGGCGTCGAACACCGAGTAGCGGCGCAGCCGGAACGGCTGGTGGAGCTCGAAGTAGAAGACGACGGAGGCCATGGGTGGTCAGCGTATCTGTGTCGGGGGCAGCCGGTCCGAAGGCCTCGGGTCCGCGATGCCATGGACGCCCGAGCGCGCCAGCGCCATGGCCGATCCGGCGATGGCATAGGTGACTGCGGCGATCGGGCCGCCGAGACCGGGATTGTGGAGCGCCGCGCCGGCGGCAACGAGGAGCGCCGTGTTGCATGCCGCGAATAGGAGCACGACGGCCCCGTGCGACCCCGTCAGGCGCGCGAGGTTCTGGTAGGCGTGGGCCCGGTGCCCGGTTGCGAGGTCCTCCCGGCGGATCGCGCGTCGCATGAGGCAGAGCGTGGCGTCCGAGACGAAGAGCGCGGGCAGGACTGCCCATGCAGCCCATGTGCCCGGCCGCAGCCAGCACGCGTGAAGGGCGAGCGCGGACATCGTGAATCCGAGCCACGTGCTGCCGGCATCGCCCATGAAGACGCGGGCAGGCGGGGCGTTCCACGGAACGAATCCCACGAGCGCCCCGGCGGCGCAGGCCAGGCACAGCCCGACCGCGGGTTCGCCTCCCTGCCAGGTCCACAGGACGCTTCCGGCTGCCGCGATGAAGAGGCCCTCGCTCGCGGCCAGCCCGTCGATGCCGTCCATGAAGTTGGTGAGGTTCGTGCACCAGACGATCACCACGGGGCAAAGCACGATCAGCGGTGCCGCGGGCGAACCCACGGGCATCGCGCCGAATTCGGCGGCTGCCACGGCGACGGCGGCGGCGCCCTGCACCGCGAGCCGCGTCCGTGCCCGCAGGCCGATGCGGTCGTCGAGGAATCCCGTCGCGGTGACGAGCAGCCCGGCGATGGCGATGGTCATCACCACGGCATCGCCCTCGGTCGCCGCCACCGCGATCCACGCCGCGCTCACCGGCAGCGTGAACGCAAGGCCTCCGCCGACGGGCGTGGGACTTGCGTGCGAGCCGCGGCCTCCGGGCTGCCGGATCATGCCGTACCCGCGGAGCATCCGGATGACCGGTGAGACGAGCGCAGCGGCAACGATCGCCATGGCCCCCGCTGCCGCGAGGAGGAGCAGCGACTGCGATGGGAGCGGGGTCCCCGACACGCGGCGCGGCATCCTAGTGCTTGGCCGATCGCACCCGGCGGTAGCATGAAGTTGTGGATCCGTCCGAGGTCATCGGGTTTGCTCACCGGGGTCTTCGGGCCCTCGACGGAATGCCCCGGCGCCGCAAGCAGTGGCTGATGGCGGGGTGGGACGCGTCCATGGCCGCCGCGTGCCTGTGGATCGCCATTGCGCTGCGGCTCGGCACCCTCGAACTTCCGCCGGCGTTCGCGTGGTGGTACCTGCTCCTTCCGGCCGCGATGGTTCCGCCGATCTTCTGGGCCTGCGGCCTCTACCGCGAGATCACCCGCTACATCGGGCCGAGGTACGCGTGGCTCCTGCTCAAGGGATGCGCCGTCGCGACCCTGGTGCTCTCCTCGTTGGCGCTGCTGGCGCCCGGGCGCGGGCAGGGACTCCCGCGCACCGCGCCCGTGATCGCCGGAATCCTGCTGTTCGGCGCCTCCGGCGGCGCGCGCCTCCTCGTGCGCCGCTTCCTCCGGCTGCGGGTGCAGGTCCGCCACCGGGTGGCGATCCTCGGCGCGAGCGACGTCGGCGCAGGCCTTGCTTCCGCCATGGCGCACGATCGCGAGTCCGCGATCGTGGCCTTCTTCGACGACAGTCCGCGGCTCTCGGGCGGATCGCTCCGCGGCGTGAGGATCCACCCCACGTCGGAGTTCGATCGCGTGCTGCGGCAGTTCCGCTTCGATTCGCTCCTCGTGGCCCTCGGTCCGCGCAGCCGGCGGAGCTGCCGGCAGCTGCTCGAGCATGCCGCGGCCCGGGGCGTCCGGGTGCTCTCCGTGCCGACGCTCGCCGAGATCCAGGAAGGCAGGGTGAACGTCGAGGCCCTCCGGCCCATCACCATCGAGGACCTGCTCGGCCGTGAGTCGGTCGCGCCGGATGCGTCGCTCCTCGGCGCCGACGTGACGGGCAAGACGGTGATGGTGACGGGT
>VGXR01000122.1 GCA_016873255.1 Planctomycetota bacterium | reverse complement strand
GAATCGCCCCGCACTGGCACGTGTCCGGGATCCCGTCGGAGTTGCTGTCCGGAAGGAGGCCCTGGGCAATCTCCGAGCGATCGTCCGTGCCGTTGCCGTTGCAGTCCGGGATGATCGGCGGCACCGTCCCGCCATCGACGCCCGAGCCCGGCGTCATCGCGTGGTGGTGGAGCGAGAGGTCGACGAAGGCATCGGCGACCGTGGAGCCGTTGAAGGTCACCAGCAGGCTGTCCTTGTCATCCGGCACGAGGCTGTCCTCGGACGGGACGTCGAAGGACTCCCCCACGTAGCGCGCGGTCGATGAGATGCGGATCCAGTCGAGCTTGCCGCCGAAGGAGTCGAGAATTCTGCTCATGTCCGCCATCAACGCCGATCCGAGGTGCATGGTCGCGCCGTTCTGGCGCGAACTCACCGACTGGGTCGCCGCCTTGCTGAGCTGGCCGTCGACGTACATCCGGTCCTTGCCATCCGTGCCGATGACGTACGCCACGTGAACCCATCGTCGGGTCGGTAGCGTCTGCGCGGAGTCAATCCACAAGCGGTTCCACCAATCGTCGCCGCTGGAAGCGTTGACCGCGAGGCCGGTCGCTTTCCCCGAGTGAATGGCAAGCCACTTGTGATCAATGCCGGATGCGTGCTCGAACATGATCGAAGCCGGGTAGGCGTCGTCCGTCGTCACCGGCATCGCGTCGATCCAGATCCGGCATTCCGCCGTGAAGCCGTACTGCGCGTCCCAGTTGGCGGATCCCGCGACCGCGACGGTGGCGCGTGCGTTCGAGAAGTCTGCGTACCGGTGCGAGCTCGAGTCCGCGAAGGCGGTCCCGCCGACCATGCCGGCGAGTGCAAGCGCGGCGGAAGCGGCGCGGTTGGCAGAGGTGATATCCGCGCTCGAGGCGCGGGAGGCGGACTTGACTTCTGGGATCATGGGTTGCTCCTCGATCGAGGTCATTGCGATGCGCAGGGGCACGTCGACTGCGCTGCCTATCGAGGCGCGGTCGGCACGTTCATGCGTCGAATATCTGGGAATCGACCAAAGGACCGCAATTGCAGTGCCGAGGGCAACCACGACAGCAACAGGTGCCGCGGTTATCGCACGACGATGAAGCCCCGAGGCGGCATCCGTCGGCTGCGGCGTCGATTCGCGGAATTCGCCGGACGGCGATCCGCCGGGCTCCCCCGCCGCCATCGCCCGCGTCGCCTGAACGGCGGTCCACGACCCCGGCACTTCCGTTCGGGCATCGAGCTGCTGGTCTTCCATCGTGCCGCCGATCGAGGCGCCGGCACCCCGCCCATGCACCCGGATCCCGCTCGATCCGCGAAATCCCTTCACGCGCCGCCCACCAGCCGCTGCACTTCCGCGAGCGTCGCATCCAGATCACCTGCCGGCACGCACTCGCCGCGCAGGAGTTCGCGCAGCGCATCGCGGAGCATCACGCCCACCCGGCGCGTCGCATTCGCGCACTGCTGCGTCGTCCGCCCGGTGCGCGGCGCGATCACCGCATACGCGAGCCCCTCCCCCACGTGCAGCCGGAACACCTCGTACTCGTCCAACAGCCCGCGTTCCACGCACTCCGCGTGCGCCAGCCGGTGCGCCTCGTTCACGAGCGCCAGGGCCCACGCGCGGTCGAAGGCATGGACGCCGTCATCCGTGTGCGCTGGCTCCGCGCCCGCCGCCGCTAGGGCGTCGAGCGACCCGCGCTCGCGGTTGCGCGCGGCGTCGGTGCGCAGCGAGCGGCCGTGGAAGGCCATCCCGTGCATCAGCCAGCGCCGCAGCTGCAGGCCGCTGGTGCGCCAGCGCATCAGGGAATCGGGCGTTGCCAGGAGGTGCGCGAAGAATCCGGCCACCAGCTCGTCGGGCTCGCCGAGCTCGCGAAGGCCCGAGCCCACGACGTACGCGCGCAGCGGCTCGCGGTATCGCTCCATCAGGTAGCGCGCCAGCGACCGGTGCGCGGCGTTCCCCGCCGACGCGCCCGCGCCTGCCTCGTCGATGATCGTCAGCTGCGCATCGATCCACGTCGCGTGCGTGCTTGGGAAGTGGTCGACCCGGGACATCGGGGGCAGGGTACCGGGGCGGTTGGTTCCGAAGGAAGCGGCACGAACTTCCGCATGATTCGGCTCGCGCTTCCGCACCGGCGCGATCATGGGTCGCTCGCCGGCGCGATTCGCCGCGGAAGGGGATTGAATGCGCAACCAACGGGAATACACTCATGAACATGGAGCTTCACCTGCGACTCAGCGAGCAGGACCTCGAGCGGGCGAGCCGGCTGTCGGGGATCACCGACCCGGCGGCGGTGGTGCAGCATGCGCTTCGGGAGTACGTGCGCCTGCGATCCGCGGCGGAACTGATCCGTCTGGGCGGGTCGGACCCGAGCGCGGAGTGCCCGCCGGTGCGGCGTCCCCCGGACTTCCTCAATCAGCCACGGGACCTGGAGCCACCGGGCTGACCGACGCGCCGCGCAGGGATCGTCCGGTGCTGCCGGACACCAGCGCCTGGATTCAGCACCAGCTGTCCCCCGATCCGGTTCTCTCGCGGCTCATTGAAGCCGGCCGGGCATGCGGTCATCCATTGGTCATTGGCGAACTTTGGCTTGGTTGCGGGGTTCGCCCGCGCGCGCTCGCGGAGTTCGTCGCGTCGCTCCCGCGAGCCCCGCTCGTCGACCCTGCCGCCGTCCGGACGTTTGCTGACGAGGGGCGCATCGTCTGCGCCGGTGTCGGATGGGTGGATGCCTGCCTCCTCGCCTCCTGCGTCGCCGCGCCCGGCGGACTCGTGGTCTACAGCAAGGACCGCGCGCTGGTCAGGAACGCGCAGCGCCTGCAGCTTTGGTATGGCGGATGACGATGACGGCCAACGGGAGCTCCCCCGTCGGGCTCACTCGAACTTCCCGCGGTTCACGATCTCGAAGTCGTACAGCGCCGCGAGCTGCGCGGCGTCGAGGCGGTCGAGGCCGTTCAGCTTCTCGACCAGCGG
>VGXR01000121.1 GCA_016873255.1 Planctomycetota bacterium | reverse complement strand
GCCGTCGACTTGGTTATCGAAGTTGATGTCCGAGCGGAAGGAGTAGCCATTGGAGGCGTCGGAGATGACGAGCCAACCGCTTGAGCACGGGGAGCTGTCGGCGAAGCTGCTGCATGACTCATAGCCGTTCCATGAGCGCGGCCCGAGACGGATGCGCTTCATTTCGACCCGACCATCGGACCACGCGCGGTAGAGCACTTGCCATGCAAAGGACCCGCTGCTGCTGGCATCGACATTCGCAACCCCGTGCCACACGATCGTCGGCGCCGGCGGTGTCTGCGCCATGGCCACCGCTGCGGTTGCCTTCGATGCTTCGATCGCCGTGGGCAACGCCTGCGCCGCATGCGCTGACGGCTCGAGCGCGCTGGCGCGCTGCAGAAACGGGTAGGCGCAGATCGCGCCGGCAAGCAGTGCACGTCCGGTACCGGTGGTAAGGCACATGGCGTTCTCCTTTGGGTTTCGGAAGGTGCCAACACGAGGCAATCCGCCATTCTGCGGTGTGTCTCGCGGAGCACGAGCTGATAACGATGGGCGCGCGCGGGCGCCAGCCATGCGGCGCACCATGCAAACTCGTCACCGCAAGACGAATCTGCATGGTGCGCGATCAGTCGTATAAAGCAGCCATGGCCGCCCGCCGCTCCCCGCCCCAGACCCTCGCCGACCTCGCAAACGTCGGCCCCGCCACGCTCGGCGACTTCCGGGTCCTCGGCATTCGCACGCTCGCGCAGCTGGCGCGCCAGGATGCGTTCGGGCTCTACGAGCGCCTCTGCCGCAAGACCGGGATACGCCACGACCCGTGCTGCATCGATGTCTTCCTGTCGGCCATCGACCAGGCCCGCGGCGGCGCGCCGAGGCCGTGGTGGAAGTTCACCGACGAACGCAAGCGTGCGATGCAGGCGACCGCGGCTCGGCGGAAGCCGCGGTCCGCGCGGGCCTAGCCTTCGGCACGCGCGTGCGACTCAAGCCACCAACCCCCGCCCGCTCGCGCATCATGGCCGCCATCCGCGGCCACGACACGACGCCCGAGCGCCTGGTGCGCTCCGCGCTGCATCGGCACGGCCTGCGCTTTCGGCTGCATGTGCGCGGATTGCCGGGCCGGCCGGACATCGTGCTTCCGAAGCACCGCACGGTGGTGCTGGTGCACGGGTGCTTCTGGCACCGGCACATGGGATGCGCGAAGAGCTCGCTGCCGTCCACCAACCGCGCGTGGTGGGTGGCCAAGCTGCGCCGCAACCGAGCGCGCGACCGCCGCAACCTCCGCGACCTGCGCGCCGCCGGGTGGCGAGTGATCGTGGTGTGGGAGTGCGAGCTGGGCGCCGCCCGAGGAACCGCCGCGGAGCGCGCCACGCGGCTGGAGCGGTTCGCGCGGGTGCTGGTGAAGCGGGTGGCGGGGGAGGAGCGACGGTGAGGGGTGTTGGGGGTGAAATCAGCGCACGCGCTGGCTGCACTCACTCCCCCAGTCTCTTGAGTGCCTTTCCGTGCTTGTCGTTGGTCCGCTTGAGGGAACGCGCCACGCGTGCGCCCTTCGTGCCCTCCGTCATCGGCCGGATGGTGAGTGCATTCCCGTCGGTCGAGAGCTCAACCGGGCGATCGGGATCGATCTGGAGCAACTCCAGGATCGCCCGATCGATGACCAGTGCGTAGCTGTTGCCGTGCTTGGTGAGAGTCTTGACCATTGCGGCATGATGATACATTGTATTGACAAAGTGGCAACACACGGTGCGCTCGATTTCGCCCGACTTCCAGCCCTCGTTCCTGGCCCGCATCTCCGCCTCACCGTCCTCGGCCGGGAACGGCGTCAGCTGCTCGATGCCCCCGCAACCCCCGGCCCGGCGGCCACTAACACCTTTCGTTGGCCGATCCGATCACCCCGGCCCTCCTTGCCGCGCTGCTGGCTGCGGCCGATGTGACCGCGCCCGCGGGCCCTGCGCCCGGGGGCGCGCTGGCGGTCGACTACACGCGGGACGTGGCGCCAATCCTGGCGGCCCGGTGCTACCAGTGCCACGGACCGGACGGATCGTCTCGGAAGGCGGGGCTGCGGCTCGACAAGCGCGAGGCGGCCATCGCGGTGCCCGCCGGCACCGACGCGCGCGCGGCCATCGTGCCGGGCGATGCCGCGGCGAGCGAGCTCATCGCGCGCATCACGAACACCGACCCCGAGCTGCGCATGCCGCCCGCCGATGGGCACGCGGCGCTCACGCCTGCCGAGGTCGAGACGCTGCGCGCATGGATCACCGCGGGCGCGCCGTACGCCAAGCACTGGTCGTGGCAGCCGCTGCCCGCGGCCGGGGTCGCCGCCGCCGATGCCATCCTGAGCGCGCCGATCGCCGGCGAGCGCATGGACCATCGCCGCTGGCTGCGCCGCGTGCACCTTGACGTCACGGGCCTGCCGCCCACGCCGGATGAGTGTCGTGCCTTCGATGCCGATTACTCGGATGCCGCGCGCGCCCGGGTCGTGGATGCGCTGCTCGCATCGCCGCGCTACGGCGAGCGCTGGGGCCGTCACTGGATGGACGTGATGCGCTTCGCCGAGACGCACGGCCACGAGTTCGACTACCAGATCGACGAGGCATGGCGCTGGCGTGACTGGGTGATCCGCGCGTTCAACGCGGACGTGCCGTACGCGGATTTCGTTCGCGAACAGGTGGCGGGTGACCTGCTCGCGTCGCCGCGGCGGAACCCCGACGACGGCACGAACGAATCGGTCACCGCCACCGGCTGGTGGTGGATGACGCAGGGCACGCACGCGCCGGTGGACGTGCGGCTCGACCAGGCCGAGCGCATCGACAACCAGATCGACGTGGCAAGCAAGGCCTTCCTCGGCACCACGGCCAGCTGCGCGCGCTGCCATGACCACAAGTTCGACGATGTCTCGCAGCGCGACTACTACGCCATGTTCGGCGTGGTGAAGAGCTCGCGCCGCGCCTACGGGTACCAGGACGCGGGCGGCGCGATCGCCGCGGCGTCGGCGCGCCTGGCCGCGTTGCGCGACGCGAACCTGGCGGTGAGTTCCCAGGGCCCCGAGTGGGAGCGCACCGAGGCTCGCAAGCGTGCGGTGTCGCCGCCACCGGGCGCCACGTGGACCTTCGACGGCGGCACGTTCGATGGGTGGACGCCGAGCGGATGGGCGTTCGGGAGCGCGC
>VGXR01000120.1 GCA_016873255.1 Planctomycetota bacterium | reverse complement strand
CGCTGGCGCTTTTCGCCCTGGCGTTCGTGGGCGCGGGCGCGGTCGGGCTGGGGCTTGTGGGGGTGGCGTTCCTGCTGCTCTTCGCCGTGCTGGCGGGGCTTGGCAAGACCGCGGGCGTCCCGCGCCAGCCCGGCGACTGGAACCACGTCTACGCGGAGGTGTTCGCGGTGTGGCTGGTGGCGCACATGGCGCTCCAGCGCCTGTTGCGCGCGACGCTGCCGCTCGAATCGTTCCTGGGCGACGACCAGGTGCTGGCGCTCGGCGTGGCACTCACCGCCGTCGCCGCGGCCGTGGCGCTCTGGTGGGGCACGCTTCGCGGCGTGCCGCTGCGGATGCTCCTTGCCGGGTGCGGCCTGGCGCGGTGGGGGTTCATGGACATCGCGTGGGGCGTGGTCACGTGGGCGATGGGCATCGTCCTGCTCGCCGCCGCCGTCGGCATCGCGATCGGCCTGTCGAACCTCTTCGGCGACGGCAGCATGCGCCCGAGCCACCCGATCCAGCAGATGGTCGAGGACTCCGGCGGCCTGGGGCTGGCATGCACCTACCTGCTTGCGGCCGTGAGCGCGCCGATCTTCGAGGAGCTGTTCTTCCGGGGCGCGATGTACCGGAACCTTCGCGTGGGCCTCGGTCGCGCGGGCCCGCTCGGGAGCGCGCTGCTGTCGATCGGGATCAGCAGCGTGGTGTTCGCCGCCATCCACCCGCAGGGGCTGGTCTTCATCCCGGTGCTCGGCGGCCTGGCGGTGGGCTTCTGCCTGATGCGCGAGTGGCGCGGGTCGATCAATGCGTCGATCGTGGCGCACTCGCTCAACAACTTCACGGTGGTCACGCTCAACGTGGTGATGCTGCGGGCGGGCATCAGCGCCGGCTGACGGGGTCGCGCGCACGGCCGGCCACGGCGCCCGCGCTCAGTCCTGCAGTTCGACCGTCCAGTACGCCTCGTCGAGGAACGCCTTCCAGCTCTGGTACTTCGGGCTGCCGAGCTTGAGCGTGATGGCGGGGTTCCTGCGCGGCTTCACGGGTTCGCGGATCAGCTTCATGCGCGCCTGCGCGGGCGTGCGGCCGCCCTTGCGCGCGTTGCAGCGCACGCACGCGCAGACCAGGTTCGTCCAGCTGTTCTCGCCGCCCTGCACCCGGGGCACCACGTGGTCGAGCGTGAGTTCCTTGGTGCTGAAGTTCCGGCCGCAGTACTGGCACTGGCTGTGGTCGCGCGCGTAGATGTTGCGGCGGTTCAGCTTGACCGGCTCGCGCGGCAGGCGCTCGTAGCCAAGCAGCCGGACGATCTTGGGCACCGCGATCACCAGGCTGGGCGTGGACACCCAGTCGTGGTCCTCGTGCTCGAAGGTGCGCTGGAACTCCGCCGCCTCGGCCCAGGTGTTGAGCGAGTAGCTGACGTAGCTGCCGGATTCGACGCTGATGACCTCGGCCGACCCCTTGCACAGGAGTGTGAACGCCCGGCGCGCGTCCACAACGCGGACAGCGCTGTACAGCTTGTTCAGAACGAGGACGCGAGCATCAAGCACGCTCGCAGCGGTCATCCATGGCCTCCTTGCGCGCCGGATCCTCCGGCATTCCCGGAAGTCTACCCCGTTCGGGCGCTCGGGCCATCGGTTCAGGGCGCGTTCAGGCGTGCGAGGCCGGTGCGGCGCCCAGCCACGCAAGCGCACGGTCGAGCCCGGCTCCGGAAACCGCCACGGGCACCTGTTCCGGGACGTGCCGGGCGATCAGCTCCAGCGTGCGCTCGCGTGGCAGCACGCCGTCGCCGAGGGCGCAGGGGGCGAGCGACTCGGGGTCGTTGGGGTCCTGTCGCGCGTCGCGCAGGATGATGGCATCCGCGCGCGGGCCGATCGAGGCAAGGAGCGACTGCACGTGGTCCTCGACGTCCGGCACCATGGATGGCTCGAGCAGCGCGGCGATGTCGAGCGCCAGCCCGAAGGGGCGCGGGCCGGCGGGTGCGGGCGGCAGCAGCTCGAAGCGCCTTCCCGGGAAGAGGCGGTCGCACCACCAGGTGAGCGCGCTGCGCGCGTCGCTCAGCACATGGCGCGCGTGCGGCACCAGCACCAGCCGCTTGCCGTGGCGGGCAAGCTGCGGCGCCAGCTCGTCGCACAGCGCATCGAGCGCTGCGGGCCCGCGCATCCAGTTGGCCGGCGTGCCCTCGAAGAGCGATTCCCCGAGCGTGCCGCTCCAGGCGAGGGCCCACGAGCCCGGCAGCTCGGCGTCGAAGGCCCACTCGCCCGCGAGCGGGTTGCCGCCGACGAACGCGCCGAGCGGCGTGCCCGGCGAGGCGAGCGGGAGCGCGAGCAGCTCGCACGCGTGGCGCGCCGGTGCGCCCGAGAGCGCGGCGAGCGTGCGTGCGTCGTGCAGGGCGATGATGGGTCGCGTGAACGGCACCTTTGCAGGGTACGGCTAGCATCCGCCGCATGCGAACGACCTGCGTGCCCTCGTGCGTCCTGCTCGCCTCCGCGATGGCGGCCGCCGGCCTGCTTGCCGCGTGCGACGGCGCGCAGAAGGCCTCGAGCGGCCCGGCCGCCCCTGCCGCCGAGTGCACGGCCGCGCTCTTCAGCGGCCCCATCTTCAACGGCACCGACCTCTCCGGCTGGGTGAAGGTGAACTGCTGGGACGACACCTTCCAGGCCAAGGACGGCATGCTTTTCTGCACGGGAAACCCCACCGGCTTCCTTCGCACGGACCGGATGTACGAGAACTTCGTGCTCGAGTTCGACTGGAAGCACGAGAAGGAGCAGGGCAACGCGGGGCTCTTCGTGTGGAGCGACCCCATCCCCAGCCAGGCGCAGAACATGTTCCCGCGTTCGGTCGAGGTGCAGATCATGCTGACGCCGGACGTCAGCGACAAGCAGGGGCGCCTGCTGTACACGGGCCAGGGCGACGTCTTCAGCATCTGGGGCGCCAGGATGACGCCGCTGCGCGAGCACCCGGCCGGGTGGGAGCGCACGCTGCCGAGCGAGCGCGTCACCAAGGGCGCGGGCGAGTGGAACCACTACAAGGTGACGTGTGACCGCGGCAACCTGGCGCTCGAGGTCAACGGCAGGGAGGTGTCCGGCGCCAAGGACGTGACGCCGCGCAAGGGCTACATCTGCCTGGAGGCCGAGGGCAGCCCGATCTGGTTCAAGGACATCTCGGTGCACGAGCTTCCGC
>VGXR01000119.1 GCA_016873255.1 Planctomycetota bacterium | reverse complement strand
CGAGGACCTGTCGAAGGTCACGCTGGCCTGACGGCGGTCACCGCCTCCAGCGGTCGCCCTCGATCGTGCCGAGTTCCGCGTGGATCTGCTCCAGGTGAGGGGGCACGAAGTCCACCGAAGCCACCACGACGGCAACGCCGAGCTCTTCGCGCAGATCGAGTGGGAGTGGAACATCACCGACAACCAGGCCATCGTGGGCAGCTTCTGGATCACCCCGGCCTTCGAGGACTTCAGCGACTACCTGACGCTCTTCCGCACCGAGTGGACGCTGAAGATCGCCGATATCCCGGGCCTGAAGGGCCTCGGCGGCATCCGCTGGCAGTACCAGTCGGAAGTGACGCCGTCCACCGCGCTGCAGAACGACATCCGACTGTACGCGGGCCTGCGGTACGAGATGTGACGCCACCGCATCAGGGCACGACGCGTAACAGGCAGTCGCACGCGGACTGGATCTCGGTCGACGCGCTCTGGATCGGCGTGGCGTCGCTGAAGCGCGGCCATGCCAGCTCGCCCGAGTTGCCGAGCGCACGCAGCATGTTGCACAGGTCGGATGGCCCGCGCTCGACCCGGTCGAGCGCGCGGCGCACGATCGATCCGTCGACGGAGCAGTCCGGGGCGATCCCTCGGCGAACGAACGGGACGGCGGCATCATCCCCGTCACCGGACAGACGCTCGAGCTCTCGCAGCGCGTTGATGGCATTGGTTCGCAGCCAGCACCACCAGTACCCCGCGTCGTACTCCTGGAGCCCGGGCTTCAGGTCGTCGGGCAACGGTCCTTTCGACAGGCTGTAGCGCAGGTGCGCAAGCACCGCGATCGCGAACGCACGCTCGTGGACCAAGGGTGAGTCGGCGACCACGCGGGCGGCGGCCATCGCGGCAGGGACCGGCCCGAGCCACGACGCGGCGGCGATGCGGACGCCGCCGTCGATCCGCGGGTCGTCGACGAGGCGCCGGAGTTCCCGCTCGGCGGCGGTCGGTTCACGGACCGCACGGACGGCGAGCGCGACTTCCATCGGGCCGTAGGGCGTGTATGACTTAGCCGGATCCGGGTCCAGCGCCAGCAGGGGCGGCTGCCCGGGCCGGGATCGCTCGATCGCCCAGAAGGACGCGGCGACGCGCGTCGAACGGGTCAAGACAGCATCCAGGACCCGCTGCGCGACGGCGGCGTCGTACTTCGCGTCCGGCCCGAAGCCGCCGACGGGGTCGTCGGGGACGCTCCCTTCGATCACGACCTCACGCACCAGGGTCTCGAGGGTCATCTCTTGCATCGCCCGCTCGAAGGTCCGCCGCTTCCGGGCCACCTCTCGGTAACTGTCCAACGGAATGTCGGGCAGCACGTAGGCGAGCGAAGCGACGGCGGTGGCGGCCGCCGAGGCGATCGCGACGGCACGCACCGCGCGCCCGCGGACGCGAACCGACGAAGCCGAGGCCGTGACGGCCGGCGCCGCGACGACGGCGGCCACGATGCCCACGGCCAGCCAGGCGGTCACCACGGGCGGAAAGCGACCGAAGGACGCATGGTCCGCGCCGAGCCACATCGGCCACTCACGCACGCCGAGGAGCCGGACCGTGACGAGGTCGTACCACCCCGCGATCGCCCACTGCATCGCGAGGCCGAAGGCGAGGAGCAGCAGCGGCACGCCGACCACCGCCGCGACCGCGCCGGCCCGTCGATCGCTAACGAACGCCGGCAACGCGAGGCACCACGGGATGCCAGCGGCGGACAGCAGCAGTACCGCCCACAGCTGGCCCTTCTCGGGATCCGCGGAAAGCAGTCGCTCGCCGAAGCTGTCGCCGAGGAAGCTCGACAAGCCGTGGATCACGAGCGCGATCCCCGAGAACAGCGCGAACGCCGCGAGGCACACGGCGACCTTCGAAGCCATGGCGGCGCCGCGGTTCACCGGGAGCGCCGCCATCGGGCGACCGGCCGCGCGACCGTCGCAATAGGCGAGGACCAGCGCGACGATGCCGGGCACCAGGAGCTGCGCGAGCAGCGCCACCGGCAACGCGACCTGGAGCCGGCGCAAGACCGGGTCGGAGCCCCGGATGCCGAACTCCCGCATCAAGCGTTCCCCGAACGCGGGCAACGCCACCGCCACCACGGAGAATCCGACCACGAACGCGAGCGCCACCGCCACGAACGGGGCTGCGGCGCGGGCGTCCTTGCGGACCAGCGCGGCCATGCCCCGGGCGGGCCGGACGGCGGCGCGGTCCCGGGACGCAGGACCGGAAGCGCCCGTTCCGAGTCGGCGGAGGCGGCGGACATCGCCGGTCGTCGCGCCCGACACCGCGCCGCGGGCCAGCCACGCGAATGCGGCGCACGCGAGCCACGCGATCGCCGCGCACCAGGCGCCTCCTGCGCCTGCCACCCAGGAAGCGCCGAAGACCGCGGCGGGACCGCCGATCGCGACAGCAAACCCGGTCGCGCGACCACGCGCGAGGACGGGCGAGGCAAGCCCCGCCAGGGCGAATGCCGAGCTGACCGGCCAGCTCCACGGCCCCCACCGGAACGCGCACGACACGCTCATCGCCAGCACCGCCACGCAGGCGACCAGGACAATGACCTTCGGAGCGACCACTTCGGCGGCGGACGGCGGGAGCGCAGGCAGCACGCTCCGCCGCCCGGGACCCGCCTCGAGGAACGCGAGCTCGACCGCGATCCAGGCCGGAAGCACGGCACAGCAGGCGTAGCCCGCCGTCCGCACGCCCTGCTGCATCAGCGCGAAGGCGCGTGACCATTCGGCGTTCCCTTCGCCATCGAGCGAAAGGCCGAAATCCACGGCGAACCCGACCGCCTGCAGCGCACCGAGCAGCGCGACGACCGAGATCGGAACGATCGCCGCACGGACGTCCTTCGCGAGGAGCGTTCGCATCACCGTCCAACGCGAGGTGCGCGGCGACCGGACGGCGCCTGCATGGATCGCGCTCATGGCCGGGTTCACGGTCGCGTTCGCGTCGAACATGTCAGGTTCCCTCCATGGCGCGCAACCGGTCGGCGCACGCCTCGTTGATCGAGAGCACGGTCACGTCCACTTCCGCGCCGGCATGCGCCCGGCGGATCTCCGCCGCGATCGCGTGGCCGTCGCCCTCCATGGTCACGACCGTCGCATCGGACTGCCGGCGCGCCAGGATTCGCGGCATCGCCGATTCCCATCCCTCGGGAACGCCGCGGACCGTCAGCCTGCAGGTGCCGCCGGTCCGCTACTCGGTG
>VGXR01000118.1 GCA_016873255.1 Planctomycetota bacterium | reverse complement strand
CAGGTGCGCCATGTGCCCCACGCCGCCGCGCCCCGCGCCGAATGCCCCCAGCAGGTCGGCCGCGAAGTAGAGCGCCACGAGCAGCATCGCCGGGACCTGGACCACGGAGAACAGCATCAGGACGGCCACCCGCGCCCGCGGGAACAGCGCGATGAACGCGCCCGTCACGGCGCTGACCGATCCGCTCGCCCCGATCACCGGCCCGGGGCTGACCGACAATTGCACCAGCCCGGCCACGGCACCTCCCGCCAGGTAGAAGACCGCGAACCCGACCCGCCCCATCCGGCCCTCGACCGCGCTGCCGAATGCCCAGAGGAAAATCATGTTGCCCAAGATGTGCCAGATCGTGCCGGGATCGTGCACGAACTGGTACGTGATCGGCTGCCAAGCCGCGAACGCCTCCCGGCTGAGCCCCCACCGGAGGATGAACCCGGTCAGGGCGTCGTCGGACTGGCTGGCGACACCGAGCATGGCAAGTTTCGCCAGGCCGTTGGCCGCCACCAGCGCCGTGGTGACGGCGGGCGCCTTCCGTGCCGCCTGGTCTGTGCCGATCGGGATCACGCTGCCTGCGTAGACTATTCGACTTCCATGACCGCACTCGCCCCAGGAGCCCCGAAGATGACCGCCGCCCCCGTGTTCGACAAGGGCCTTGCCAACACCGTCGCCGCCGAGACCCAGTGCTCGTTCATCGACGGCGCCAAGGGCGTGCTCGAGTACGTGGGCTACGACATCGACTCGCTTGCCCGCAACTCGACGTTCGAGGAGACGGTCTTCCTGCTCTGGAACCGCCGCCTGCCGACCAAGGCCGAGCTCGACGCGCTGTGCGCCGAGATCCGCGCCGAGTACGACCTGCCCGAGGGCGTGTGGCAGGCGATCCGCGCCACGCCGCGCACCGCGCACCCGATGCACATGCTGCGCACGCTGGTCTCCATGCTCGGCATGCACGACCACGAGGCCGATGCCGACGGTGCCGACGCCAACCGGCGCAAGTCGATCCGCCTGCTCGCGAAGACACCGACCATCATCGCCAACTTCGACCGCCACCGGAAGGGCAAGCCCTTTGTCCGCCCGGACGCGTCGATGGACATGGCCACCAACTTCCTCAACATGCTCAACGGCGCCCGCCCGACCGCGGCCGTCGCCAAGGCGCTCGACGTGTGCCTCATCCTGCACGCCGACCACGGCCTGAACGCGAGCACCTTCGCCGCGCGCGTCACCATCAGCACGCTGAGCGACATGTACAGCGCCATCACCACCGCCATCGGCACCCTCAAGGGCCCGCTCCACGGCGGCGCCAACGAGGAGGTGATGCACATGCTCAACGAGATCGGCACCATGGACAACGTGGAGCCGTACATCAAGGGACGGCTGGCGCGCAAGGACCGCATCATGGGCTTCGGCCACCGCGTCTACAAGGCGTACGACCCGCGCGCGGGGTACCTGAAGACGTTCGCGAAGCAGATCGCCTCGGACACCGGCAACGAGCGCCTCTACGAGATGTCCACCCGGATCGAGGACATCATGAAGGCCGAGGTCGCCGCCAAGGGCATCTACCCGAACGTCGACTTCTACAGCGCCACCACGTACCACTCGATCGGCATCGACCTCGACCTGTTCACCTGCATGTTCGCATTCAGCCGCATCAGCGGGTGGACCGCCCACTGCATGGAGCAGCTCGTCGGCAACCGCCTGATCCGCCCGATGGCCGAGTACACCGGCCCGCATGGCCTCACGTACGTGACGATCGCCTCGCGCTGACCGGCTGCGCGGCTTCCGCGCCGACCGCGTTCAGAAGCGAACCAGCTCGCCGTCGGTGAGCAGGCGTATCGACGTCGACTCCGCGTCGAAGTCGTCGGGCATGTGGATGAGCGCCATCTTCGCGCGCAGGGCAGGTGGCAGGGCGTTGAGGTAGTCGACCGGCGTGTGCGCCGGCGCCGGGCTCGTCTCGTGCACCACGAAGTCGGCCTCGGACAGCCACTCGACGTGACCCGGGTCCCAGGTGGTGTCGCCGCTCCAGCCGAGGGTGCGCCGGCCGTCCGAGATCAGGAACCCGCAGCTCGGCACCGTGTGCCTTCCCATGCGGTGGCGCACGTCGAGCCCCGCGATCCGCGCGGGCGACGACTTCGGCAGCACCCGCAGCTCGAAGTAGTCCGACAGCGCGGCGGTGCCGCCCTGGTCCATCGCGGGCGCGAGCCGGTGCCACAGGCGGTCCGCCACCTGGTTGGTGGTGTGCAGCCTCGGCAGCGTGCGCCCGGTCCTGCGCCACTCCAGCCACCGCCAGAAGCCGAATGCCTCCAGGCCGTTGACGTGGTCGCCGTGGATGTGCGTCACGAGGATGTCGTCGATACCGTCGGGGCCGAGCCGCACCCCCGAGGATGCCGACGCGCTCGCCAGCGCGCGCATCAGCGCATCGGGAGCGTCGATCAGCACCTGCCCCTCCGGCGCGATCACCACGGCGCTGGAGCCGAAGTGCTTGCTCGAGAAGGCATCACCGGTGCCGAGGACGACGAAGTCCATGGGCCTGGAGCCTACCCCAACGCCGCGGGGACCGCGGTTACCGACCCCGATTGGCGCGGGTAGTCTGTGAGTCGTGAGGAGCGTCGGACCCGAGGCTGTTTCAGAGGGCAGCCGCGCGGCCGCTCTGGCCGCGTTCGCTGTGGCGATGCCTGCGCTCGCGCAGTCGCCGGCGCAGCTTGCGGGTTCGCTCCGGCCCGCCACCGATCCGGCGCAGGAGCTGCAGACGCTCCTCAACGTCCAGGACGCGGAGTTCCGGCGCGCCTACTTCGGCAACACCCCGATCGCGGAGCGCCTCCTCCTCGACTACGGCGGCTTCTTCCGGTACGGGTTCAGCGCGATCGACGACTCGACGAGCACCGCGCAGTACCTGAACACCTACGACGCGCGCTTCTACGCACGCGCCGAGCTCGACGGATTCGCGCGCTTCTTCGGGCGCCTGCGTATCCAGTACAACGACTGGAACACCATCGGCGACTTCGCTCCCTCGGACGAGGGATGGCAGGTGCCGATCGGCGAGCTGTACTGGGCGGAGCTCGACTTCGGCAACTGGATGGCCGCGCAGGACGGGCTGACGCGCTCGTGGTCGGCGAAGGTCCGCGCAGGGCGCCAGTTCATCTTCTGGGCCAACGGCCTCTCGCTCGCCAACTACATGTACGCGGCCACCGCCGACGCCACCGCGGACATCTGGGGATTCAGCGGCATGGTCGGCATCACGGCCGGCCACGACACCGTCGACTGGGACACGTCGCGGCCCGGGTACAGCACGG
>VGXR01000117.1 GCA_016873255.1 Planctomycetota bacterium | reverse complement strand
TCCTACCCGACCGGCGCACGCGGCGTGTTCGTCCTCGGGAACGGCGAGGTGCTCTACTCGGGCGGCACCGAGATCAAGGCCTACAACCCGCAGACCGACCTGCACCGCGTGATCATCAACCAGCCCGGCGCCAGCTTCCGGTGGATCTCGCGAATCGAGGTGTGCAGCGAGGACCTCAACTGCTCGGGCGCGATCGAGGGCGCGGACCTCGGCGTGCTGCTCGGCAACTGGGGCGGCGCCGGCGCGACCGACCTCGATGGCTCGGGCGCCACCGACGGCGCGGACCTGGGAATGCTGCTCGCCGCATGGGGCCCGTGCGCCTGAGCGCAGGGCGGATGCGGTGTCCGGCTGCGGATGCGGTGTCCGGCTGCTGAGGCGTGATGCGGTCTGCGGTGTCTGAGTCTGCGGCGTGAGCGTGCGGATCTAGACTTCGCGGCATGACTTCTTCACGCTGGCGGCTTTCGTGCTCATGCCTGGGCCTCGTTGCGGGCGCTGCCTGGATCGGCGGCGCGTGCGCCGCCGCATCGGCATCGGTTGGTTCTGCGCTGGCCACCCTCGTGTCCGCCGCGGGCTCGGCGTCGGTGGCGGCGGCCGCCGCTGGTCCTGAACTGGGTCAGGTCTTCCCAGGTCCGCTGCTCGGCACGGCGGTGCGTGGGCGGATCCCGACCGTCAAGGACGCCGGCACGACGAGCGTCGTGGCCTTCGTGCGCACGTCGGAATCCGCAAGTCGCCAGGCCATGGCGGCGCTCGGCGACCTCGCGCGCACGCGCTCGGGAACGGTTGCGGTGGTCGCCTTCTCCGACGAGCCGGTGTCGGTGGTGCGCGACTTCGCCAACGACCCGTCGTGGGACGAGCGCATCGGGTTTGCGCTGGCCGCCGACCCCACGCGCAACGCGTTCCAGACGGTGTTCGGGCGCGATGCCTTCCCGGTGCTGCCGCAGGTGTTCATCCTGAAGGGCGGCGTGGTCCAGTGGCGGGGTGCCGCGGTGGATGCCGGACCGGTCGCCGACGAGGTGGCCGCGGGCCGGTGGGACCTCGGCGCCGCCAGGCGCGCCGCCGAGCAGCAGCGCCTGTGGGACGCGCAGATGTCGCGGATCGACGGGCTCGCGGCGGGCGGCCGGCATGACGACGCGCTGAAAGCGCTCGACGAGGCGTGCCGGAGCGCGTTGCCCGCGCAGTCGGCCACGTGCTCCGGGCGGCGGTTCTCGCTCCTGATCGGTGCGCGGCGCGTGGCGGACGCCATCGTCGTCGGCGAGTCGATCCTCCGCGCGCCCGCCAACGACAAGCAGGCCGCCGGGCTGGCCTGGACCATCGCCAACGAGGTTCCCGGCGACAAGGCCGCCATGGCCTTCGCGCTGCGCGCCGCGGAGCAGTCCGACCGCGCGCTCAAGCAGCGCGATGCGATGGTCGGCGCGATCCTTGCGCGCGTGCAGTACCTCTCCGGCGACCGCACCTCCGCCGCCGCCACCGCGAAGCGCGCGCTCTCCGTCGCCACGACCCCCGACGTCCGCAAGGCGCTGGCGGAGGATGTGGGCGTGTACGAGGGGAAGCGGGGTGGGGGTGCGGGTCAGTGACAGGGGTCAGTTCAGCACGAGCAGCTGGCGGAGCACCTTCGCTGCAGGTGCAGGCAGCACGTCGATCGCGTCGCGCAGGGTGCCCTCGGCGGTGAAGCGGACGGCGAGGGTGATCAGCGTCAGATAGGTTGCGCCGACCGTAGCAAGTTCATAGAGCGCACCGAGTCGATTCCGCGGAATCTCGAGCGAGTCATCCACGCTCTTGGCAATCGATGTCGCGGCCACCGCCGTGAGAGCGCTCAATGCGGGGCCGAAAGCCAAGTGTCGTGCGGTCTCGCCCGCGCCGAGGTGGTAGGTTCGGGCAACCCACGCGATCTGCGCCAGTGCCGAGGCGATGATGCCGATCGCGACGCAGGCAGACACGAGCGTGACGCTCGCCACGCCCCCGAGCGGTGCGTTGCCACTGACCGTCAGCAGGAGCCCGGCTGCCAACGAGCCTGTCAATGCCCCTGCCATCTTGACTCCTTCGAAGCCCGCGGTCGCCTTGAAGCGCTGCAGCCCAAGCAGTGACCCGACCAGCAGCAGCGCCACGGTCGAGTAGGTCGCGGCTGCGCAGAGCCAGTAGAGGCTCGGACCTGCGGACTCCCACTTGCCGCCCCACAGCAGTCGCTCCGCGGAGGGAAAGAAAGATGCGGCGGCCATGGTGGTCACGGGGACGAACAGCATGGAGGTCGCAAGGGTCCGTTCAATGCTCCGTCGTTCGGCGTCACTGTCCCCGCGATCTCGCGCGGAAAGTGGTGCCAGCACGTTTTGCAGGGCACTTCCGATGAGCATCGTGGGCTGACTTGCCAGTTGGTACGCGAAGTAGAACACTCCGAGGACCGTGGCCGGAACGATGAAGCCGATGATCAGGAAGAGGATGTCAGCACGGAGCGAGTTCATGACCGCGAACGCGAGTGGCCAAGCGAGTGCCGGCCAGAGCTGACGGACATGCCACGTGCGGGGAACGAAGTCGGACTTGCGGAATCCGCCCATGAACCCGAGCCCAATTGCCTCGATCAGCGTTCCGGCAGTGACTGGGACAGCGAGGGCCAGGACGCCACCGCCCTCGCGGGCGACAATCCAAGTGAGGCAGACCCGCAGCAGGGCGAGTCCTGCGTCCAGTCGGGCGAGGCTTGCAAACTCTAGGTTCACAGAGAGTCGCATGCGACCGAGCAGGGTCACCGGCCGGATCGCGGTGTACGCCGCAAGAAACAGGAGCACCGCGAATAGTCCCTCGGTTCGGAATCGGTCGAATTGAGTCGGAAGCATCGGGAGCGAGAGGCCGAAACCGACCGTCAGCGCAACTGTGGAGAGCCCGAAGATGGAGGCCCATGCAAACAGTGGCCCGGCTGACGCATCAAATCGATCGGGCCTCACCGACGGGAAGTAGGTTGCTGCTCCTCCATTTCGCCAGATTCCAGTGACCCCAAGCACGCCCAGTCCGAGTGCATAAACGCCGAACTGCTCCTCCGTGAGGAACAGTCCGACGATTACCTGTGATGCCAGCGACGACACCCTCGCGAACAGGCTCGCGAGGGTCGTTGCGACAACGGCGACGGTGCTGATGTGGGGCAGTGGCTCGCTCTCTGACCCCCCGAGAAACGACCTTAGTGCTCGAGAATCGGGTACTAGGGTTCGGGATGTTACTTCCCCGCCCCTCCGCCGTCTTCCCCTACCTCTTCCTCCGCTCCGGCGCGCGGTAACTCTCGCGGGGGGACGCGGTTGGCGTGTCCTTGGGC
>VGXR01000116.1 GCA_016873255.1 Planctomycetota bacterium | reverse complement strand
TCCGCTTGAAGTACGGCCTCAGCATGTCGCCAAACGAGTACTCCGGGTCGGCGAGGTGGTGTTCCCAGTGCGGCTCGAGCACCACGAGCCAGCGCTGGGCCAGTCTCGAGGCCTTCCGCACGCCGTTCCATGGCACCGGGCTGTTGCTGCCCTGATCAGGCGGTGCCACGGTGTGCGAGCCCTCGAACCAGTCCAGGCCGGCGGCACGAAGCTGGGCCGTGAACATCGCACCCGTCGCCAGCGGAGGTTTGCGTTGATCCCTTTCGATGGCGCAGCCATCGGACCGGTCCATCCATGGCGATCGATCTCGGACCAGTCCGCCGAAATCTAGTCCTTCCGGAGCTTCCACTCCGACCTCACGCGCGCCCAGTCGACGGGCAGGCCGGTCGACGGTGCAGCGAACGGCCAGAACCCGATGCGACCTTCCGCCTCGACCGCCACGACCTTGGCCTCCGGGTCCACCCACAGGGACCGCACTATGCCCGATCCCTTCTCCTCCCCGCGGCGCATGTCGATCCAACGCAGTTCGGCCCCGGTCTCGGCATCGAGCACCAGCACCTCCGACGCAGTCCCGACAGCCACGATGCGCGCGTCCAGCGACGACCAGACGTCGTCGCCCCAGAAGTCGATCTTCGCTCCTGGCACCTCGCGCACTTCGCCGGAGGCGGTGTCGAGCACACGTACCGCCCCGTAGTTGTCCAGGAAGACCGCCTTGGCCGCGGCGTGCGCAGTCTCGACCGTCATGCATTGCCTGAAGCCGATCTGGACCACGGGCCTTCCGTCGAGCGGGAGGGCGCATGCGCCGACCTCTGAGCTTGGGGCGAGGAGCACGCCGTCGCGCATCCGGAACCCGCTCGCCGACCCGTACAGCGAGAACGGGAGCACCGCGCGGGACTCCGGCACGTCGTCGGCGCCCGACAGGTCGATGACCGTTGCCCGTGGGCGCTGCCGGACTACGGCCTCGGGGTCGACGACCTCCACGTCGATCAGGCGCGGGGCCGCCTCGTCGAGCGCCACCTGGCCCGACATCGACGCGCGCTCCAGCACGACCTCGCCGGTCTCCGCCCGACGAACGACCAGCGCTGAACGCACCGGCTCGGTCGACCGGGTGAGGCCGTACGCCACGAACTCGCCCGAGACCGACATGGACGTGACGGCCGTCGTCTCGTTCCCCCCCGCAAGGCGGCGATCGCGCCAGCGGAGATCGCGAACCTCGGTGCCGCCCCGGGACACGGCCCACGCCGCGCCGGATCGATCGACGGCGAGCATGCTGCCGTCCGGGAGGGTGCCGAGCATGCGATAGCCAACCAACTCGCGAACCGGGGGATCGACCTCCGGGAATCCCATGCCCTCGCCTCCCTTCAACGCCGCACGCGGGCGCCCCGCCGATGCAAGGAGCCGGTCGAAGCGCGCGGACATCTCCCTTCCACGGGCATCCTCCCCCTCGCCGATGCCGATCACCCGGCCCCAGAAGAACGCGAGATAGGCAGGCTCGATGGCGTCCGCGAAGCGGCCGGCCGCCGACAGGATCGTTGCCTGCGTGTGAAAGAGCGCGACCCGCATGGATGCCAGCGAGACCGCGACCGTCATGCTGTCCTCGATCGATTGCTCGGATGATCGGCGTGACACCTTGGCCTCCTCGATCGCTGCCGCGTTCGAACGCAGCAGCCGATCGACGTTGCCGAGCGCCTCCTCGGTCTCGCCCGCCTCCGCGATGCCCGCCGCAGCCATGCACTGTCGCACGATGTCGGTCACATCCGCCGTGGTCCCGATCACGCCCGAGGCCTTTGGCGTCTCGAAGGGGCGCACGAGCAGCAGCCGGATGAAGTCCGCGCCGGCACCGAGTTCCGCCTCGCGCCGGCGTGCGTCGGCAGCGGCGCGTTCCATGGTCGCCTCGTACGCCCGGAGGTCTGCGGAGCGCTTGACGAAGAGGACGCCCGCAGCCACCAGCGACAGCGTGACCACGGCCGCGATGATGAGCGCGCGACGGTGGCGACGCGCGAACTTCATCGCGACATAGGTGCGCGAGTCCGGCGCGGCGGAGAGCGGTTGCCCGTCGAGGTAACGCCGCAGGTCGATGGCAAGGTCACCGGGGCTCGCGTAGCGCTCGCGGCGGTCCTTTCGCATCGCCTTCATGGGGATCCACTGCAGTTCCTGGCGAAGCGTGCCGGCCAGCCCTGCGAGGCGCTCTCCTCGGCGCCGGGCGATTTCGGCGGCGGCATCCGGATCGCTCGATGCCACCGTCGACAGTCGCGTGCTCGGGTCAGGCGGGTCGACCTCGCGGATGGTCCGCTGGATCTCGCGGTATGCCTTCGACCGCAGCTCCCTTGGCTCGAACGGAAGCGTTCCGCTGAGGAGCTCGTAGAGGACGACCCCGAGCGAATAGACGTCGCTGCGCGTGTCGATGTCGTTGGCGTCGGGCTCCGCCTGCTCCGGGCTCATGTACTCGGGCGTGCCAATCATCTGGCCGGTCTCGGTGAAGACCGTGTGCTCGGTCATGCGCGCCACCAGCGCCTTGGCGACGCCGAAGTCGATCACCTTGGCGACCGGCACGTCGCCGTCCCCCGAGGCGACCAGGATGTTCGACGGCTTCAGGTCGCGATGGATGATCCCCTTGGTATGGGCGTGCTGGACGGCCTCGCACACCTGCGCAAAGAGCTCGATTCGCTGACGGATGGAGAGGCGATTCCGGTCGCAGAAGGCGCAGATCGACTCGCCCTTCACGAGTTCCATCGCGAAGTACGGTCGGCCCGCGGGCGTCATCCCTCCGTCGAAGACGCGAGCGACGTTCGGGTGGTCCATGACCGCGAGGGCCTGTCGCTCCTGCTCGAACCGCGCGAGGACCGCCCGCGAGTCCATCCCGGGCTTGACCACCTTGACAGCGACCTGCTGGACGAAGGGCGTCCGTCGCTCGGCGAGCCACACGGTCCCGAAGCCGCCTTCCCCGAGTTGCTTGATCAGCCGGTATGGCCCTAGCTGCGCGCCGGCCTGCTCATGCCAGCCACCCGGCGCAGCCGCGCCGTGCTTGAAGTGGTCGGCGGCACCATGACCCGGGACCAGTGTTTCGTCGGCATGCACGACCGGAGGTTACTTGACGCGGTCCGGGGGCTCGCTGCGCTGATCTCCTCCGCCCGAACCATCAGCCGCGTGATTCCGCGTGGCCTTGGCGTGCCATGCGTCGAGCCGTCTCGGCGCTCACCGCAGCCTCCGACCAGCTTGGATGCTGCGCCTTCACGCCGCTCCGCACGAACGCCACGGCGGATCGCCACATGGCGTCGAGCGTGATGCCGGCGATCGGCCTTCCGGAATGACCTCGCACAAAGGACCGCCGGATCGGCTCGCACAAAACCCGCACAAAAACGTGTCG
>VGXR01000115.1 GCA_016873255.1 Planctomycetota bacterium | reverse complement strand
AGCGTCGACCACCACCTGGTGGCCACGAGGTTCACGGGCGCAGCTCCCGTGCCTCCCACCGCTCCGCCCCCACCAGCTCGCGCGCGCGGTCGCGCGCCGCCGGGTCCGGCGCCACCATCGCCAGGATCACCGTGAAGCCCTGGTCGTTCAGGAGCTTCGCGATCTCGGCGGCGCGGCGCAGGTTCTCGCTGCGCTCCTCGTCGCTGAAGCCGAGGTCCTTGCTCAGGCCGCGGCGCAGCCCCTGGCCGTCGAGGACAACCACCGCGGCCCCCTCGTCGAACAGCTTCCGCTCGAGCTCGAGCGCCGCGCGTGTCTTGCCGCTGCGGGGCGGGCCATGGAACAGGATGGTCCGCGGCTTGTGGCGCCAGCGCCGCTCGCGCTCCTCGGCCGTCACGAGGCTCGGCTTCGCGTCGGCCCGCTCGAGCGTCGTCGCGGCCTGCGTCTCCCAGTGCGCGCGCCGCGCGCCGATCTCGGTGGGGAGGCGCACCATGCCGGCGCCGCTCGTCGCGTTCGTCAGGCGGTCCACCAGCACCAGCGCACCCGTGCCGCGGCAGTCCCGGTAGCCGTCGACCACCACGCGCTCCTCGCACTCGAGCTGCACGCGCCCGATCTCGTTCAGGCGCAGGCTCTCGGCGGGGCTCGTGGTCAGGGTGTCGACGTCGAGCAGCCAGCGCACGCGGCGCACGGTGCAGGGCGTCGTCTTCGTGCCCGTGCGAAGCAGGTAGCGCTGCCCCGGCACCAGCGGCTGCTCCTGCATCCACACCACGTCGCACTCGATGCCGAGGGTCACCGCGGGATCGTCGCCGACGCAGCAGATCACGTCGCCGCGGCTGCAGTCCACTTCATCGGCAAGCGTCAGCACCACGCTCTGCGGCGCGTGCGCCATGGCCGCGTCGCCGCCGTCCTCGGGTGCGCGCGCGATGCGCTTCACGCGCGTCTCGCGCCCGCTCGGCAGGATGCGCACGCGGTCGCCCGGCCGCACGCTGCCGCCGGCGATCTGTCCCGCGAAGCCGCGGAAATCGAGGTCGGGGCGGATCACGAACTGCACCGGCATGCGGAACGGGGCATCCTCCCGCACGCCGCCCACGGGCACGGTCTCCAGGAGCTCCAGCACCGGCGGCCCCGCGTACCACGGAGAGTTGGTCCCGTGCCGAACGACGTTGTCGCCCTGCAGCGCGCTGATCGGCACCGCGAACGGGTCGCTGATCCCGAGGCGCTGGCAGTAGAGCAGGAACTCGCGCTCGATCTCGCGGAAGCGCTCCTCGCTCCAGCCGACGAGGTCCATCTTGTTCACCGCCGCAACCACGTGGCGGATGCCCAGCAGGCTGGCGATGAACGCATGCCGCCGCGTCTGCGTGGTGACGCCCTTGCGCGCGTCGATCAGGCTGATGGCGAGCTCGCAGTGGCTGGCGCCGGTCGCCATGTTGCGCGTGTACTGCTCGTGCCCGGGGCAGTCGGCGATGATGAAGCTGCGCCGCGCCGTCGCGAAGTAGCGCCACGCCACGTCGATGGTGATCCCCTGCTCGCGCTCGGCCTTCAGGCCGTCGGTCGCGAGCGCGAGGTCGAGCGCGCCGCCCGTCGTCCCGTGCACCTTGCTGTCGCGCTCGAGCGCGGCGAGGTGGTCCTCGTAGATGCGGCCCGTGTCGTGCAGCAGCCGGCCGATCAGCGTGCTCTTGCCGTCGTCGACGCTGCCGCAGGTGAGGAACCGCAGCAGCTCGGTGCGCTCGTAGCGCTCGAGGTAGTCGCGCAGCGCCTCGCCCTCCTTGAGTTCCGCGAAGGACATCAGAAATACCCCTCCCGCTTCTTCTCCTCCATGCTGCCGGACTGGTCGTGGTCGATGAGTCGGCCCTGGCGCTCGCTTGTCCGCGCGCGCAGCATCTCCTCGATCACCTTCTCGAGCGTGTCGGCCTCGCTTTCCACCGCGCCGCTCAGCGGGTAGCAGCCAAGCGTGCGGAATCGCACCATCAGCATCCGCGGCTTCTCGCCGGGCTCGAGCGGGAGGCGGTCGTCATCCACCATGATGAGCGTGCCGCTTCGCTCCACCACCGGCCGCGGCTTCGCGAGGTACAGCGGCACCACCGGCAGCCGGTGCTTCCAGATGTAGAGCCAGACGTCGAGCTCGGTCCAGTTGGAGAGCGGAAAGACGCGGATCGACTCACCCTGGCTGACGCGCGTGTTGAAGAGGTTCCAGAGCTCAGGGCGCTGGTTCTTTGGGTCCCAGCGGTGGTGGCGGTCCCGGAAGCTGAAGACGCGCTCCTTGGCGCGGCTCTTCTCCTCGTCGCGGCGCGCCCCGCCGATGGCGGCGTCGAACCTCCCCTTGTCGAGCGCCTGGCGCAGCGCCTGCGTCTTCATGACGTCGGTGTGCACCTTGCTGCCGCTTGCGAACGGGTTCACGCCCTGGGCCAGGCCCTCCTGGTTGGTGTGCACCCGAAGGTCTAGCCCGAGCCGCCGCGCCGTTTCGTCGCGGAAGGCGATCATCTCCCGGAACTTCCACGTGGTGTCGACGTGCAGGACCGGGAAGGGCAGCTTGCCCGGCCAGAACGCCTTCATCGCCAGGTGCAAGAGCACCGTGCTGTCCTTGCCGATCGAGTACATGAGCACCGGCCGCTCGAAGCTCGCGGCGGTCTCTCGGAAGATCTGGATGCTCTCGGCCTCGAGCTGCTCGAGGTGGGTCATCGCGGCGGGCATCGGCTTGTCAGTCTAGATGAAGACGCCTTCTAGACGTCATCCCTGGTCAGGGTTTCGTGAACTCGAAAATGCCGCAGCCCTCCCGCCTGCAGCCGAGTTCCGGGTCTTCGGCGATCCGTCCGAGCGGAACGTCATGGTGCATGTCGCCTCGATCGTCGACCAGGTCGAGGCGGCGAAGCAGGAGGTGCCCTGCGGCGAGGTCGATGATGGTCGAGGCGCGAAACCTTCGATGACAGTTGAAGAGCACCTCCTGGGGGCCGACCGGTACGGAAAGGTAGAGCGTTCCGCCCGGCTCGAGCATCCGAATGAGGCTTGACAGGCCATGCTCATGCCCGACAGGGTCGATCGAGTCTCCGTATCGCCCGAGGCCGAAGTGCTCGAGCGCGTGGAGGCAGCTCAGCGAGTCGCAGATCGCCTCGGGCACCCGCTCGGTCTCGGAGAGGTCCGCTTGGTGCACCGACACGTTCGGGACTGTTCCGGTCGCGGGACGGATGTCGAAGATCTCGATCGGGCGGAAGCTGGCGACATGCGCGACGAAGCCGTCGATGCGCGACCCGACGTCGATGTGGCGCCGGGGATTCGCGAGGAAGATCCGCTGCGCGACGTGCAAGTCCTGGTGGAAGTACGCCCCTCGCATCGCGCCCGCTTCTTGGTTGCGGTCGAGGACCTGTGGCCGCCATCGCACTCGCTCCCAGCCTCGG
>VGXR01000114.1 GCA_016873255.1 Planctomycetota bacterium | reverse complement strand
ACCCGCGGCGGAGTGGCGCCCGCAGCACCTGCGCAGCATCTCGCAGGCGCTGGCGCGCGCACCGCACGCACGCGAGGCGGTCGGGCTGGCCGAGGAGCTGTACGCGCTTCCCACCGACAACCTCGCCGACTTCAACATCGCCTGCATGGAGCGGATCGCCGGCTGGCTGGGCCTGGGCACCGCGTTCCGGCGGTCGTCGGGCATGGGAATCCGGGGTGCGAGCTCGCAGCGCGTGCTCGATGTCTGCCGCGCGCTCGGCGCGACGCGGTACGTGACCGGGCACGGCGCGGCGTCGTACCTGGACCATGCGGCGTTCGACGCGGCCGGCGTGGAGGTTCGCTACATGGACTACGCTCTCCGGCCGTATCCGCAGCTGCACGGGACCTTCACGCCGTACGTGACGATCCTCGACGCCATCGCATGCTGCGGCAGGGATGCGAGGCAGCTGATGGCCTCGGGCACCGTGAACTGGAGCGATCATGTCGGCAGACCCCGTTGAGGCATTCGAGGCGGAAGTTCGCGGCAACATCGCGTCGCTCGGCGCGGACGGCGCGCTGCACCGCAAGTCCATGGAGTGGCTGCAGGCGATCACGCCGCACCGTTATCCGTACAACTTCCGGTGGCTCGGCCGGCCGATCATTCAGCTTCCGCAGGACGTCGTGGCAGTGCAGGAACTGGTGTGGGAGACCCGTCCCGACGTGATCGTCGAGACCGGGATCGCGCACGGCGGGTCGCTGGTGCTGAGCGCGTCCATCCTGGCGATGCTCGACCTCGCCGACGCCGCCGCGCATGGCGGCACCGTCGACCCGCGCCGCCCCGCGCGCCGCGTGATCGGCGTGGACATCGACATCCGCGCCCACAACCGAGCCGCCGTCGAGGCGCACCCGCTCGCGCCTTGGATCCGCATGGTGCAGGGCTCGAGCATCGACCCATCCACCGTCGCCGCCGTGCGTTCGCTGGTGCCGGACGGCGCGCGGGTGCTGGTGATGCTCGACAGCAACCACACCCATGACCACGTGCTTGCGGAGCTGCGCGCCTATGCGCCGCTCACCTCGCCGGGCAGCTGGTGCATCGTGTTCGACACGCTGCTCGAGGACATGCCGGCGGAGTTCTGCGCCGGCAGGCCATGGGCCCCCGGCAACAGCCCGAAGACCGCGGTGCACGCCTACGTGCGGGAAGACGCGCGGTTCCGCATCGACGCATCGGTCCACGAGAAGCTGCAGCTGACCGTGGCGCCGGACGGCTACCTGAGGCGCATCAGCTGACGGGCGCGGCGAATTCGGGCAGGAAGAGCAGGTCGAGGGACCGGCCGCGCCACTCCGGCACGCCCGCCAGCGCGCGCCGCGCGGACGCCGGGTTCAGCCCCGCATAGACGGCGCGGACCTCCGCGGGCAGCGCGGCCGGCGCGACCACGGGCCTGCCGAGGTGCGGGGCGGCGTGAAGCAGCGGATTGCGGTCGACGAAGCAGGCGACGTCACCGGGCCGCTCCAGCACGGAGGCGATGAAGGTGCCGTAGACGCCCGCGCCGTAGATGGCGCAGGATCGGCCCGCGGCGCCGCGCTCCAGCGACCGGACGGCGTCCGCGGCGCGTTCCCAGTAGCCGGCCAGTGCGCGGAAAGCGGCATTCGCGCGCGCGACGGAGGCAGGGTCGGGGGCAGGAGGGACCTCGCCGGGGAGTGCCGGCGTGGCGAGGGCCACGAACGCGCCGGGATGGATCGACCGGTCGATCTCGACGATGCGAAGGCCTGCAAGGCCGAGGAACGCGCGCAGCGATGGCTCGCTGTAGTGATGCGCATGGTCCACCACCACGAAGTCCGCGGGATTGGCCTCCGCGTCGGGCACGATCACGAACGCGGTGCCGCCGTCGCGCATGAGCGCGCGGATGGCGCGCAGCTCCGCAAGCGGGTCGGCCGCGTGCTCGAGCGAGTAGAAGGACGCGACGACGTCGAAGGAGCCGGCCCAGTCCGCACGCGGGCTGTACGAGGCGAAGCGGTCCGGCGGGAGGAAGCGCTGCCAGAGCGCCTCGTAGGTCCTGCTGATGTCGTACAGGCACCCGACGAGCCCGGGATCGGCGGCGAGCAGCCGCTTCATCACCGTGCCCTTGCCGCAGCCGTAGTCGAGGATGCGCATGCCGGGCGCGACGCGGACCTTGGCGCGGAACGCGGCTTCCTGGCTCGACTGCCGGTAGACGCAGCGTCCGTCGATCACGTCGTGCAGCACGTCGTCCTCGTCGCTGGCATCGACGATCCGGTACTCCGTGTCGTAATAGGCGGCGAGGTCGCCGAGCGGCGTGGTCTGCAGGTGGCCGACCGACTCGTCGAGCCAGACCTCTGTGCGCCCGGGCACGGTGCGGCTGAGGGACGTCACCGAGACCCGGGCCGCGGAGCGGTAGAGAGGCCCCGCAAGCGCGGCGCCCGTGAGCGCGGACCGGATGCTCGCGGATCCTGCGGCGGTCACGCGTTGTCGATCACCAGCTCCGGGTGGACGTCCTTGAGCTGCACGCCGTTGGCCACGCATCCGGTCCACTTGATCTCGATGCCGCTGGGGTGCGTGAAGCCGAAGTAGCGGAACTGCATGCTCCAGCGGGAGCGGCTGCCCACGTTGCTGCCCGAGGAGTGCAGGGTGAGGAAGTCCATGAGCACAAGGTCGCCGGGGTTGCTCGTGGGCGCCACGATCCCGAAGCGGTCGAGGAGCGCCTTCTCGTTCTCGATGCGCATGGCGTAGGCGCCCGTCTTCTCCGGGTGCTCCGGGTCGCGGAGGTGAGACCTCCGGAGACCGTCGACATGCGATCCCGGGCAGATCTGCACCGGCCCCATGTCCTGCGTGACGGGCACGAGCGGCGACCAGAACACCACTCCATCCACGCTGCGCAGCTGGTCGCGGTACTCATAGTGCCAGAGCGAACGGAACTTCTCCTCGCGGGGGTTGTCGATGCGGATGCCGTAGCCGCCGGCGGCAATGCCGACCGCATCAGTGCCCCGGAGCGCCGCGAACAGCCGCTCGTTGCGCCCGGAGGAGACGAGCCGCATGAATGCCGGGATCTGCTTGACGGCGTCGTAGACCTCGCCGCCGTACCGGCGGTCGCGCGCGATCAGCTCGGCGTAGCCGCTGTCGAAGGTGCCGCCGGAGAACTCGGGCTGCCGGAACGGGATGCCGTACTTGCGGAGAAGGAGCCCGATGATGCTCCAGATCCCGAACTGGATCGGGCGGATCTCGGCCTCGTAGTCGTAGAAGGACGGGACCACCACGTATCCGTCGCGATCAAACTCTGCGCGCTGGGCCTGCGTGAGCATGGGATCTCCTCGGGGAGAGGCTACCTCCCCGCCGCACGCACGGGCGACGCGCCGGCGCCTAGCATGATCTCGATGCCCGCCGCGATGACCCACCTCGAGCAGCTCGAGGCCGAGAGCATCCAGATCTTCCGAGAGACCGCCGCGAGCTTCGAGCGGCCGGTGCTCATGTATTCGATCGGCAAGGACA
>VGXR01000113.1 GCA_016873255.1 Planctomycetota bacterium | reverse complement strand
CTGAACGTTCCGCGGCATCGCGCGTATAGACCCATGCCCGGGCCTCGATCCGCATCGGGGGCACGGTTTACCCGGCGCGGCTCGCATCCCGAAACTTCCTTCCGACCATGGCACACACTCAAACTTCCGGCGTCGGCATCGGCTTTGCTTCGCTCATCCTCGCGGGGGCGGCCCAGGCGGGCGATGCCCCGCGCGGCGTCATCCACACGGGCAACGAGTCGACGCCCGGTCTCCGGGCGATTCCGTCGTGGCTCCCGGTCCGGACGCTCGGCGCGTTCTCGTCGGCATTCAACACGATCAACGGGATGAAGTTCCCGGTGCCCGTCATCCTCACCGACGGCTCGCTCCGCCTGCAGTTCGACCTCGGCGCGGCGCCGTCGGCGACCTTCCCGCCGGTCCCGGCGGCGGCGAACGACCTCGCGCAGGTGTTCCACCTGACGCCCGACGGCGCCAAGTCGTGGTTCGTCGCGCGCAGGAACGACGGTGCGCTGGTCCAGTGGGCGGAGGGCTCGGTCCCGCACGATCCGGGCCACGCGTCCTGGCGTTCGCTCGCCGCAGGCGACCGCAACGCCGGGGGCATCACGGCAGGCGGCGAGGTGGTCGCGTGGAACATCTCGGCGGCGCTTGCCGTCTCGGGCGCTCCCTCGGATCCTCGGTCGATCACCCTCGGTCGCGGCTGGGGCGCGGTCATCGACGGAGCCGGCACGTTGCACCCGATCGGACTCGGCGCCGCTGCGCCGTCGTTGCCGGTCGCCGGTCCCGCGCTCGATGCCGCGGCGCTGCCGTTCGGTTCGTCGACGTCCCCGTCGATCGCCGTGGTCCGGCCGGACGGAAGCCTCGTGAGCAGCAGCGGCCTCACGGCCGCCGGTCCCTACATCAAGGTCGCGCAGGGCCAAGGCGGCCTGATTGCGCTCCGCGCCGACGGTTCCGCCGATCGCTGGTTCCTCGGTGGGACCGGCGCGCCGACGCACGTGCCAGGCGTGTACGACTCGGTTCACTCGCTGACGGCATGTGCCGCGGTCTGGAGCGACGACACCGACCGCAACGGCGAACCGGACCGCGCGCAGATCCTGCGCGGCGAGATGCCCGACGCGAACGACGACCTCGTCGACGACCGGCTGCAGACGGCCGCGTCGATCCTCGACCTCGACGAAAACGGCCGGCCGGACTGCACCGAGACCACGGGCAACGCGCTCGCGTGCGTGCCGCCGAAGCCCGCCGGCACCGGCGCCGACCCCTTCCGCCCGTACTGGACCGAGACAATCGCGCTCGGCGGCGGGCCCGCGGGCTCGAACTACAAGGTGGCGTACCTCGCGCAGGCCCGCGTGCGTCCCGGGGCGGAATCCGTCACGCGGCTCTCGCTGCCCCTCGGATCGGCGTCGAGCGGCTTTCCGTCGGGAGGCCTCGCGGCGATGCTCCATGTCTGGGCCGACCCGAACCAGGACGGCGACCCGTCCGACCTGGTCGAGCGGGCGGCGGTGCCGATCCTGATCACCGGCGAGGGGGCGCAGGTCTTCGACTTCCCGGCGATCCAGCTCGGGAACGCGGGCGACAGCTACTTCTTCGGGCTCAGCTTCGAGCAAGGCACGGTCGGCCCCGGCGCCTGGCCGGTCGCCAAGCGAAACACCGAGGTCCTGCCGAGCCCGCAGGACGGGGCCGCCGGCTCGCGCCTCAACGGGCGTCTCTGGGTCGCCTACGTGGCCGCAGGCACCGCGACGTCCGCGGTCGACGCGTTCCGTGGGCCGGTGGCGTCCGGGGGCGTGATCCGGTCCTTCAGCTCGGGGCCCGAGGTCCAGGCGCTTCCGGCCGCGTCGCTGCTGCCTGCGCACGACACGCCGACGGACTGCAACAGGAACGGCGTGCTTGACTCGCTCGAACTGCGCGATGTCCCCGATGCGGTGGACACCAACGGCAACGGCGTGATCGACCGATGCGAAGGCGGCCGGTCCTGGGGCGACCTGAACCTCGACGGCATCGTGAGCGGCGCCGACGTCGGCCTGCTGCTCGGGCTCTGGGGACCGGTGGCGGCCGACGGTCGCGGGGACCTCGACGGCGACGGCCACGTGGGCGGGGCGGACCTCGCGCTGCTCATCTCCCGGTGGGGCGAAGTCACGCGGTGAGCCGCGTCGAAGGCGCGCAACCGGGCATCGCCCACCGGGCGGGACGATCGACGGGTTGGGGAGCCCCAGCTCCCCTCACACCACCACCACCCCCCGCGCGCACGCGATCCCCACGCTCACGCGCGGCTCGCTGCCCTGGCGCACGTCGACGCCGCCGCAGTTGACGGCCTCCAGCACGGCGCGCACGCGCGCGGGCTCGGGGTGCGTCACCTCCATCCAGTCGAGGCGCGCAACCTCGGGGAGCGCGGCGCTCGGGTGCTCGCTCCAGCCCCAGTCGATGAGCCACGGCACGCAGCCGCCGAGCACGCGCGCGGGCGGCACGGCGATCTGCCAGCTGATCTCGGTGCCGTCGGTGCGCAGGCGCGAGCCGCCCTGCACGCGTCCGAGGTCCGCTCCCGCCTTGAGCGCGCCGCCGAGCAGCGTCTCGATGGTGCGCGAGCGCACCATCCACGTGGTGAGCCTCGGCGCGGCACCGGCCTCGGGCGCCGGCGCCAGGCCGAACAGCGCGCGCCCGCGGTCGTTGGCGCGCCCCGCGGGCCCGGCCAGCGGGTCGGGTGCAAGCAGCTCCAGGTAGCGGCCGCGCCCAAGCGAGAGCAGCGCGTTGTGCGTGCCCCACTGCGGGTGCGCGCCGCCGCGCACGGGCATCACGCCGAAGGTGCGCTCGGCCCACGCCATGCCCGCGTCGAGGTCGGCGCAGGTGAACACCAGGTGGTCGAGGTCGGCGGGGACGCCCATGGCTTGCTCCGGCGCTGCACGGCCGCGGGGGCCGCGCCGCGCATCACTTCCTGGCGTACTCGAACACGCCGCGGCCGCTCTTGTCGCCGAGGCGGCCCGCCTGCACCAGCTGCCTGAGCAGCGGGCACGGGAAGAACTTCTGGTCGCCGAGCTCGCGGTAGAGCACCATCATGATGTCGTGGCACACGTCGAGGCCGATGAAGTCGGCGAGGCGCAGCGGGCCCATCGGGAAGTTGCAGCCGAGCTTCATGATCTGGTCGATGTCCTCGGGCTTGGCCACGCCGCCCATCCACGCGTGAAACGCCTCGTTGATCATGGGCATCAGCACGCGGTTGGACACGAACCCCGCGCGGTCGTTCGCGGGCACGGGCGTCTTGCCCATGGCGATCGCCAGGTCGATGGTGCGCTGCGTGGTCTCGTCGCTCGTGGCGATGCCCTTGATCACCTCGACCAGCGCCATGATGGGCACCGGGTTGAAGAAGTGCATGCCGATCACGCGGTGCGCGTCGGCGCCCACGGCGCTCGCGAGGTCGGTGATGCTGATGCTCGAGGTGTTGGTGGCGAGCACCGCGTTCGCGGGGAACGTGGCCTGCATCTCCCTGAAGATCCTCTTCTTGACCTCCACGTTCTCGGTGGCGGCCTCCACGGCCCAGTCGGCGGCCTTGGCC
>VGXR01000112.1 GCA_016873255.1 Planctomycetota bacterium | reverse complement strand
GGTCGTTCCGGCGGATCCTGGGCAACGGCGCGGTGCCGTGCATGGGCGGTGCGTGAGGAGTGCGGCTACGACGCGCAGATCGGCGCGATGATGGCCGGCATCGACTGGGCGGTGGACGGCGGCGGGATCGTGGGCGCGTTCGCGGGCCTCGGGCCGGGCGCCATCAACTACCAGATCGACTACGGCGCGCAGAACGAGGACGTGATGCAGGCCATGGCCGGCATCTACGGCAGCATCGTGCCGCAGGGCGGCGGCGCGTACCTGCAGGGCTTCGTGCTCGGCGGCTACTACGAGATCGACCGCACGCGCGTGGTGTCCATCCCGGGCATCAACGACCGCACCGCCACCAGCGAGAACGAGGCGTGGAGCCTCTCCGCGGGCGGCGAGCTCGGACTCAACCTGAACCTCGGCGAGCGCACGGTGCTGCAGCCCTTCGCGGGCGTCACGTGGGGCCAGTACTGGGGCGGTTCCTACGCCGAGACGGGCGCGGGAAGCCTCAATCTCCAGGTGCAGTCGCAGAGCGCGAATGAATGGCAGCCCACGGCCGGCGCGCGCATCATGCACGCCTTCTCGCACGGCTCGGACATCATCACCCCCTTCGTGGGCGCGGCCTTCCTAACGCAGCTGCCCGTCGGCGCCGGCTGGGCGCCGACCTACACCCGCGATTTCAACCTCGGCGTGCCCACGCAGCTCGACGAGGGTCCCGAGGACCGCTACGGCGTCAGCTTCCAGGCGGGGCTCGAGATCGCCCGCCTGAACGGCGTGACGGCGTACATAGCCTTCGACGGCGCGGTGCTCACCGGCAAGCAGCGCTACGGCGGGCAGATCGGCGTGTTGGTACCGTTCTGACCTGCGTCCCGGGGTGCCCGGGCCGGCAAGGAGCAACCAGGCATGACCGGATCGATCGACTCAGTGGGTGAGTTCGCCTCTTCGCAGCAGGTGCTTGCGCAGGCGGTGCCGTCCGCGGTGACCGCCATCGTGTGGGGCATCGTGCTGGCCATCGTCGCCATCTGCTTCCTCTACTTCATGGTGACACGCTGGGTGGTGAACGTGGGCGCCACGCAGATCGCCATCACCGAGCGCCGCTTCAGCGGCAGGCGGCTGCCTGCGGGCCGCGTGTTCGCCGCCAACGGCGAGGTGGGCATCCAGGGCGCGTACCTCGCGCCGGGCATGCACATCGTGCCGTGGCCCTTCATCCGGGTGGTGGGCAAGTTCGACTTCGTCACCATCGGTCCCGACGAGCTGGGCGTCATCACCGCGACCGACGGCGAGCCGATGCCTTCGGGGCGAATCTACGCCGAGGACCGCGCGGGTGCGGGCCACGACAACTTCCAGAACCCGGTGGTCTTCCTCAACGGAGGCGGGATCCGCGGCAAGCAGCTGCGCTTCCTGACCAATGGCACCTTCAAGATCCACCCGCTCCTCTTCCAGGTCGAGAAGATCAAGAAGACCGTCATCCCGCAGGGCGCCATCGGCGTGGTCACCGCCGCAGACGGCATCCCGCTCGACCAGGGTCAGCTCCTGGGCAAGCGCGTCGAGGGGCACGACTCGTTCCAGAAGGCCGAGATCTTCCTCACGCAGGGCGGGCAGAAGGGCCCGCAGATCGAGTTCCTTCGCCCGGGTACCTACAACATCTTCGCGGACATGTTCGCCATCACGCTCGAGCCCGCGGTGGCCATCGCCGATGACCAGGTGGGCATGGTCGAGGCGCGCGACGGCCGGCCGATGTCGCGCGAGGACGTCGTGGCGCCGACGCCGGACGTGAACGGGCACAACAGCTTCCAGGACGGGCAGGCGTTCCTCGACGCGGGCGGGTTCCGCGGCCCGCAGGAGTCGGTGCTGCGGCCCGGCACCTACTACATCAACCCGTACCTCTTCTCGGTGGTCAGCGCTCCGCTCACGGTCATCCGCCAGGGCGAGGTGGGCGTCCTCATCTCCAACATCGGCAAGGATCCCGCGACGCTCCCGCCGGACCAGCTTGCCGCCATCGACTCGCCGCTCCAGCGCGGCGCGCAGGATCCGGAGGAGGGGCGGATCGACACGGGTGTCCGCACTCGCCACGTGGTGCCCGAGGGCTTCCGCGGCATCCAGCGGAACGTGCTCGGGCCCGGCAAGTACAACATCAACCCGCGCGCATTCACCGTGATCCCGATCCCCACCACGACGCGCAGCGTCGAGTGGGGCGGCGACAAGGAGTCCGGCGGGTTCGATCCCTTCATGGTGGTCTCGCACGACGGCTTCGAGATGCGCGTCGAGGTCCGGTGCCAGTACCGCATCCTCCCCGAGAACGCGCCGTACGTGGTGCAGAAGCTCGGTTCCATCGCCGACCTCGAGGCAAACGTCATCCACCCGCAGATCGACGGCATCTTCCGTGCGCAGGTCTCCAAGTCGCCCGCCATCAGCTACCAGCAGAACCGCGCCGAGGAGCAGACCGCCGCCGAGCGCGCGGTGCGCGCGGACCTCACGCTGTACAAGGTCGAGGTGGTGTCGGTGATGATCACCAACATCCACCTGCCGGAGGCGCTGATGAAGACGACGCAGGAGAAGAACCTCGCGGAGCAGCGCAAGTCGATGTTCGACGCCCAGGAGCAGTCGGAGAAGCGGCGCATCGAGTTCCAGAAGACCAAGGCGCAGGCCGACCAGCAGGACTCGCTCATCAAGGCCGAGGTGGGCATCGCCATCGCCAAGCACGAGGCGTCGCAGGCCGAGGAGCGGGCGCGCGGAACCGCCGCCCAGATCCGCATCCAGGCCGAGGCCGAGGCCAGCCGCGACAAGCAGGTGGGCGACGCCGAGGCCGCGGTCATCCGCGCCAAGGGCGAGGCGCAGGCCGAGGCATACCGCAAGCAGGTCGAGGCGCTGACCGCCAACGGCGTGACCATGGTCGAGGTGACCAAGGCCATCGCCGCTGCCGGGCTCAAGATCACGCCCGACGTGGTGGTGGGCGGCGGTAACGGCCGGGAGGGCGGCGGGCTGGTCGACCTGCTGCTCGCCAACATGGTGCGTGAGCAGCGCTCGAAGGAGACCGCGGGCGCGCGCTAGGCCCCGGCACCCGGCATCCGGAGTCACGGACGCGCGCGGCAGGTCATGCCGCGCGCGTGCTCACTTCGGCTTGTTGGTGTTCGCCGTGGTGGCCTGCGATGCCTCGAACGCCCAGGCGGCGTGAGGCGACCACAGGACAGCGATCAAGGCGAGCGAGCCGGCTGCGATCGATGCGGGGGTGCGTTGCATTGCCGGGGTGTGCCTGCTTCCGCGGGGATTGGTACGTTGCTCTCTCCATGAATCCCCTCGCGATGTCCTCCCTTCTCGTCTGCCTTTCCATCGCCGCCGCCTGCCAGTCCGCCGGCCCCGCGAAGCCGCCGGTTGCCGCAGCCGCGCCCGGTGCGGCGCCGAGCCCGAGCGCCCCCGCCGCCGGCCCTCGCCCCGCCGCCGGCCCTCGCCCCGCCGCGGCGCTCGAGCCGCTCGCGTTCATGGCAGGCGCATGGACGCAGCAGCAGGCCAACGGCGCGATGATCGAGGAGCACTGGATGGCGCCGCGCGGCTCATCGATGCTCGGGTCGTTCCGGCGGATCCTGGGCAACGGCGCGGTGCCGTGCATGGGCGGTGCGTGAGGAGTGCGGCTACGACGCGCAGATCGGCGCGATGATGGCCGGCATCGACTGGGCGGTGGACGGCGGCGGGGTCGTGGGCGCGTTCG
>VGXR01000111.1 GCA_016873255.1 Planctomycetota bacterium | reverse complement strand
CACCGGGCGCCACGTGGACCTTCGACGGCGGCACCTTCGAGGGGTGGACGCCGAGCGGATGGGCGTTCGGGAGCGCGCCGGTCTCGTGCGGAGAGCGCATCGCGCCCGACGGCAATGCGCCCACCACCGCGGCCGGCAACTGGGCGCACAGCGGCGCATTGAGCGGCCGGCTCCGTGGCACGCTTCGCTCGCCCACGTTCACGGTGCCCGAGATCGGGATCGGCGTGCGCTGCGCGGGCACGGGCTGCAAGGTGCGCCTGCACATCGACGGCTTCTTCCTCGACGACCGCAACGAGCTTCTCTTCGAGGGCTTCATCCAGGGCGTGGACCACCCCGGCGAGTGGCGCACGCACGCATGGGATGCCAAGCGCTACGCGGGCGAGCAGGCATATCTCGAGGTGATCGACGACGGCGACGGGTTCATCGCGATCGACTGGGTATCGCTCGGCATGGTGACCGGCGCGGACCTGCAGCCGGCGCCGTTCACCTGCGCACCGGGCGAGCCAACCGAGGCCGCGAAGGCGATCGAGGTGCCCGCGCCGGTGCGAGTGCTCGCGATGGAAGACGGCACGGGGATGGACAGCCCGCTCTACGTGCGCGGCGTGTCCTCCAACACGGGCGACATGGTGCCGCGCGGGATGATCGCGGGGCTGCGCAGCGAGGGCGGCGTTGTGGCGAGCGATACGCCGGGGGTGAGCGGCGTTGCGGGTGCTTCGGATGTCGCGGGTGCACGGAGCTCCGCGGGCGCACCCGAGATGGCCACGGGCAGTGGACGCCTGCAGCTTGCCGAGGAGATCGTGTCGCCGAGCAACCCGCTCGCGTGGCGCGTGATGGCCAACCGCGTGTGGCATCACCTGATGGGCCGAGGCATGGTGGCAAGCACCGATGACTTCGGCGTGCTCGGCCAGGCACCCGTGGACCGCGAACTGCTTGACGAACTTGCCATGCAGCTGCGCGCGCACGGGTCCATCAAGCGGCTGGTGCGCGACATCGTGCTCAGCCCGCGCTACGCGGATAGCGCGCGCGGCGTGCGCCGGCTCGATGGCGAAGCGCTCCGCGACGCGATCATCGCCATGGCCGGCGGACTGGACCTCACGATGGGCGGCCCGAGCGTGCCCATGCACCTGACCGACGCCATGCAGGGCCGCGGCCGTCCCGCTGCGAGCGGACCGCTCGACGGCGCGCGGCGCCGCAGCGTCTACCAGGAGATCCGCCGCAACTTCCTCTCGCCGTTCCTGCAGGTGTTCGACCAGCCGGTGCCCACGACCACCGTCGGCGCGCGGAGCGTTTCCAACGTCCCGGCGCAGGGGCTTGCGATGATGAACGATCCGTTCGTGCGCGCGCAGGCGGAGCGGTGGGGTGCGGAGCTTGAGCGCCAGGCGCGCGGAGCGGTTGCCGCGGCCGATCGGCCAGGGAGCGGCAACGGTGCGGCGGGAGCCGCCGTGGCGTCGCGCGCAAGCATCGAAGCAGCCGTGCGCGACGCGTTCCTCTCGGCCTACGCTCGGCCCGCAGCCGAAGGCGAAGTGGCGCGGGCCGTCGCGTTCCTGGGCCCCGCGCCCGATGCTGCGGCGTGGAGCGACTTCGCGCACGCGATCTTCCTGAGCACGGAGTTCCGGTACCTGCCATGAGCCACTGCGGACGATTCCAGCCCCACGCCATCTCGCGCCGCGACATGCTCCGCCGCAGCGCGTGCGGCTTCGGTGCGGCGGCGTTCGCCGGGATGTTCGCGGACATCGTTCGCGCGACTGAGGCGGTGGGGGCCGCGCGCGGTGTGGGTGGTGCTGCGCACGGGGCGGTAGGTGCCGCGGGTACGGCAGGTGCGGGCGCGACGGCCGCGCCCATCGCCGGCCCGCACTTTCGGCCCACCGCGCGCAGCGTGATCTTCCTCTACATGGACGGCGGTCCATCGCAGATGGACACCTTTGACCCGAAGCCGGAGCTTGCGAAGTGGCACGGCAAGGCGTTCCCCATGAAGATGGAGCGCACGCAGTTCAACGACAACGGCGCCACGCTGGCAAGCCCATGGCAGTTCGCGCGCCACGGCGGATGCGGCCTGCCGGTGTCGACGCTGTTCCCGAACATCGCGCGGTGCGTCGACGACCTGTGCGTCGTGCGTTCGATGACCAGCAAGTTCAACGAGCACACCAACGCCAACTACTTCCTGCACACCGGCGTGGGCATCGTGGGGCGGCCGAGCATGGGCGCGTGGGTGTCGTACGGGCTTGGCGATGCGCGCAACGACCTGCCGAGCTTCGTGGTCATCAACGGCGGACTCATCCCGCCGGGCGGGCGCGAGCTGCTCGGCAGCGGGTTCCTGCCGTCGGCGCACCAGTGCAGCGTGTTCCGGCCGCAGGGTGACGGCATGCCGAACGTCCGTGGCGCGGTGCAGGGCGACCGCCAGCGGAAGGTGCTTGATTTCTCGGGCGAACTGGATGCGGCGTTCGCCGAGCGCACGGGCCGGCCCGATGCGCTGGAAGCCGCAATCCACAACGCGGAGCTTGCGTTTGCGATGCAGGCGAGCGTGCCCGACCTGATGGCCGTCGACGGCGAGAGCGCGGAGGTGCGCGAGCTCTACGGCCTGGACGCGCCGTACGAGCACACGCGGACGTTCGCGCGCGAGTGCCTGCTGGCGCGGCGCATGGTGGAGCGAGGCGTGCAGTTCATCGAGCTCACCTGCCCGGGCACCGGCCACGACCGCTGGGACCAGCACTCGAACCTCAGGAAGGGCCACGAGGACAACGCGCGCGCAGTGGACCAGCCGATTGCCGCGCTGCTCACGGACCTCAAGCGCCGCGGGCTGCTCGAGCAGACGCTGGTGGTGTGGGGCGGCGAGTTCGGGCGCACGCCGTTTGCGCAAGGTACCGACGGCCGCGACCACAACCCGCATGGCTTCACGGTGTGGCTTGCCGGCGGCGGCATCAAGGGCGGCATGACCTACGGCGCCACCGACGAGTTCGGCTACAAGGCCGTCGACCGCGCAGTCGAGATCCATGACCTGCACGCCACCATGCTGCACTGCCTCGGCTTCGACCACCGCCTGCTGACCTCGCGCTTCGGCGGCCGCGACATGCGGCTCACCGACGTGCACGGGCGGGTGATGCGGGAGTGGCTGGCGTAGCGAGGCGGGGGCGGTCGGGCGGGCTAACGCTTCGGCCGTTGGCCGGGCTTGAGCAGGTGGCCGCGCTGCCGCAGCAGCATGCGAAGCGCGCTCGGGATGCCGGCCATGCGGATGAGGTTGTCCTCCTTGATCGCAATTGGCGCACCCATCTCGAAGCGGTTGATGGTTGCCGGGCTCATGCCGAGCAGTGTTGCGAATGCCACCTGGCTGAGCCCCGATCGCTCGCGGATCGCCTTCACGCTGGCAGCATCGAGCGTTCCTGACGCGGCGCGGTAGGCGTCGTACATCGGGCGCATCAGCTCTGGATCCGCCGGATCGGCGAGTTCCTCACCGCAGTTCATGCACTCGAACGCATCGACGTGGAACGAGAACTCCACGCCATGGATCTCGCAATCCTCGTCATAGGCAAGCGGCCTCGCCGGGCTCATGGCCGAGCAGCGCGGACAGAAGAGGATCTGCGGTCCATTCATCACCGGTTGCATCGTCAGCCTGCTTCCAGCGGAAAGCGCGGCGGGTGAAACGACCACACCATCAGCGCAGACTCGGGGCCTTCGGGCACCCGTCGGAAAGCCACTTTCACCTACATCCGCTGGCCGCCGACGATTGGTCCGA
>VGXR01000110.1 GCA_016873255.1 Planctomycetota bacterium | reverse complement strand
GGCCGATGCGCGCCGCGCGATGCACACCGAGCGGCTCGCGGGCATCCTGGCCGCGCTCGTGCCCGCCGGCACCGCGCGCGCCTCGGTCTCCACGCTTCCGCTCGGCTGGCGCGCCACGTTCAGCACGGAGGGCTGCGGCGCGAGCGTGGGCGTGGCGTGCGCCATGCTCGAGCAGCTGGTGCGCGCGCTGGCGCGCGTCGAGGACCGCACGGGCGTGCGGGTCACCGTTGACCTGGAGCCCGAGCCCGGCTGCATGCTCGACCGGGCGGCGGACGTGGTCGGCTTCTTCGAGCACGCGCTGGTGGCGCGCCGCGGCGAGCCGGACCCGCGCCGCTACGTGGGCATCTGCCATGACGTGTGCCATGCCGCGGTGATGTTCGAGGACCAGCGGCAGGTGCTGCGCGCATACCGCGATGCGGGCATTTCGGTCAACAAGGTGCAGGTCTCGAGCGCCGTCACGGCCGACGGCGGCACCGATTCGCTTGCGGTGCTCGCGGGATTCGCCGAGCCTCGCTGGCTGCACCAGACGTGCGTGCGCGGCACCGACGGGAGCGTCCGGTTCTTCGAGGACATCCCGTGGGCGCTGTCGGCGAACCCGCGCGGCGAGTGGCGGACGCACTTCCACGTGCCCGTGTTCGCCGGCCGCCTCGGTGCGCTGGGCACCACGCAGGGTGCCATCGGCGAGTGCCTGCGCGAGGTGGCCTCGTGGCCCGAGGCCGAGCGGCCGCTGCTCGAGGTGGAGACCTACGCATGGGACGCGCTGCCGGAGGGCGCACGCGGAGGCCGCTCGCTCGCCGACGGCATCGCGGAGGAGATCCGCTGGACGCACGCGGCCGTGGACGCCGCGCGGAGCGCGGAGGCCGCCCGATGAACCGCGGGGGCCCCGGCGCATGGCTCGAGCTGATGCGCGTCTCGAACGCGCCCACGGTCATCACCAATGTCCTCGCGGGCATCGCCGTGGGGCTCCAGGCGCGGCTCGCGGACATTCCCCTGCCCCTCGGCACCACGTTCCTGGTGCTTGCGGGCGTGGTCATCGTGTACCTCGCGGGGATGGTGCTCAATGACGCGCTCGATGCCCGCATCGACGCACGCGAGCGGCCCGGTCGGCCCATCCCGTCCGGCCGCATCTCCGAGGTGCGCGCACGCTTCGTGGGGCTGGTGATGCTGCTCGTCGGCACGGCCATGCTGGCGACGGCGTCGGATGCCACGTTCTGGTGGGCCATCGCGCTCGCCGCGTTCGTGCTGCTCTACGACCTGCTGCATGCGTTGGTGCCCGGCGGCTACCTGCTGCTTGCGGCGTGCCGTGCGCTGGTACCCGTGATTGCAGCGCTCGCCACCAGTGTCGGCACCGAGCGACCGCTCCTGCACTGGGTGGCCGGCGGCACCTTCGCGTACGTCGCGGCGGTGTCCATGGCCGCGCGCGACGAGGTGCGCGGGTTCGGGCGGATCGCGAGGCTCGGTTCGTGGCTGCTCCCGTTCGCCGCCTGCGCGCCGCTCGGGATGTGGTTTGCCGAGGGCGTTCGGCCCGAATCGGCGTTCCAGGTGACGCTGGGCGTGACATCCATCGCCCTGGCCGTGACCACGGTGATCGCCGGCATCCGCAGGGCATCGATCGGCGCGGCGCGCTACTCGGTGCCCGTGGCGGTCGGGACGTGGCTCGGCGCCATCCCGCTCATCGATGCGGCCACGTGCTTCCTGCTCGGCCGCCCCTTCCTGGGACTCGTGTGCGTCGGGCTGTGGGGCGTCGCGGGTGCGCTGCGGCCCCGCTTCGCGGCAAGCTGACCGCGGCGCGCCCCTGCTACCATTCCCGCTCCCATGCGGATCCTTGCCGAGACCGGCCTGGTCAACTACGTGCCCATCGCGATCGCCCTGTCGATGGCCGTGGCGTTCGCGATCGTGAACATCGGCGGCAGCGCGCTGCTGGGCCCGCGCCGCGAGGGCGACATCAAGGGCGACACCTACGAGTCGGGCATGAGCGCCATCGGCACCGCCCGCAAGCGCTTCAACGTGCGCTTCTTCGTGGTCGCCATGACATTCCTGCTCTTTGACGTCGAGGTGATCTTCCTCTACCCGTGGGCCGTGGCCTACGCGCAGCTGGAGCCGCAGAGCCCGATGTCGGGCCTCTTCCTCGCGCGCATCCTGTTCTTCATCGGCACCAGCGTCGCCGCATACGTGTATGCGTGGCGCAAGGGCGTGTTCCGCTGGGATTGACGGCCGGGTCCCTTGCCGAAGCCACCCACCCTGACATTCCACGGCGCTGCCGGCGAGGTGACGGGCAGCTGCACGCTCGTCGAGACCGAGCACGCGCGCGTGCTCGTGGATTTCGGCCTTTTCCAGGGCGCGCCGTCGCAGGAGCTGCGCAACGCCAAGGCGCCTGCCATCGACTTCCGCCGGCTCAACGCGGTGGTGTGCACGCATGCGCACATCGACCACTGCGGGCGCATGGGGATGCTGCCGAGGCTGGGGTTCGATGGCCTGCTGTTCTGCACCGAGCCCACGGCCGAGATCCTGCCGGTGGTGCTGCGCAGCTCGGCGAACCTGCAGAAGGTGCGCGTCGACGAGTGGCGCGACGGCACCGGGCCGGACGCGGTGGTGCTGGACCCTGCGCCCGATCCCGCGCTTGGCGCGCCCGAGCGTGACTTCGAGCCCCCCGTGCTCTACCAGAAGGGCGATGCCGAACGCCTCGCGCGCGGCATCGTGGGCGTGCCCTACGGCGCCTGGCGCGACATCGCCCCGGGCATCCGCCTGCGGCTCCACGATGCCGGGCACGTGATCGGCAGCGCATCGGTGGAGCTTGAGATCGTGCACGGCGCCTCGCGCGTGCGCGTCCTCTTCTCCGGCGACGTCGGCCCTGCCGTCGACGGCTACCTGCGCCCGCGCGGCCATGCCGCGGAGGCCGACGTGGTGATCATGGAATCCACGACCGGCGCCCGTCCGTTGGGACCGCCGCCGCCGGACTTCCAGGCTGCGCTGCGCTCCGTGGTCGATGACTGCCGCGCCGGCGCGCGCACCGCCCTGCTCCCCACCTTCAGCGTGGGCCGCGCGCAGGTGCTGGTGCATGGGTTTGCGCGCCTCGCGCAGGAGGGCCTGCTCGAGGGCGTGACCGTGTACCTGGACAGCCCGATGGCGATCCGCGCCGCGGAACTCTGCATGCGCCACCCCGGCCTGCTGTCGCCTGCGGCGCGCGCGATGATCGACGCGGGCCACTCGCCGTTCGAGTTCCCGGGGCTGCATCCGCTCTGGTCGCGCAAGCAGTCGCTCAAGGTCGCGGGCCGCGACGGCGCAGGCATCGTGCTCGCAGGCAGCGGTTTCTGCGATGCCGGGCCGATACTGCACCACCTCGAGCTGTCGGTGGGGCACGATCGCGGGCTGGTGGTCTTCACGGGATACGTGCTGCCTGGCTCGATGGCCGAGGCGCTTGCCGAGGGACGCGCACGCCGCGTGCGCATCAATGGCAGCGAGCTCGACGTGCGCGCCACCGTGCGTCGACTGCACGGGCTGAGCGGGCACGCGGATGCCGAGCAGATGTGCGAGTGGCTCGTGGGGAGTGGGAAGGCACCGGGGCTTGTCGTCCTCAACCACGGCGACGAACCCGCGCGCGAAGGCATGGAACGCCGCGTCCGCGCGGCCGGCGCCACCGAAGTCGCGCGCCCCGCGCTGAACGCGACCCTCGCGCTCGCCTGAAATCCGCCCCTGGTTCGTTTGGCACCAGTTGATTTATCCAGAGAAATCGCAGTG
>VGXR01000109.1 GCA_016873255.1 Planctomycetota bacterium | reverse complement strand
GATCGACGGCACCGAGATCCTCTCGCACCTGACGCCGGGGCACAACTACAACAGCCCGATCGAGCCGCGCGACTTCCAGCACGGCGTGCGGATGCTGGTTGAGCAGGACGGCGCGCGCATCCCGGCGTACCTGCAGCCCTTCGGCTTCGGCGACGGCGGCGGCGGCCCGACCGCCGAGCAGATCGAGCGCGCGAACGTGGCCGCGCGCTGCGAGGGTCTGCCGCGCACCGAGCAGAAGAGCGTGCATGCCTTCTGCGAGGACCTGCACCGCGCGCAGCGCGAGCTCCGCCAGCGCGGCCAGGACGTGCGCACCTGGGACGGCGAGCTCTACCTGGAGCTGCACCGCGGCACGTACACCAGCCAGGCGTGGATCAAGGAGGCGAACCGGCGCGCCGAGTGCGAGCTTCGGCTTGCCGAGGCGCTCGCGTGCGCGCGGGCCGGCGTCACGGGTGCCGGGGCGGCCGAGGATGCGCGCGTGGCGCTCGACGGGGCGTGGAAGCTGGTGCTCCTCAACCAGTTCCACGACATCCTGCCGGGAAGCTCCATCAAGGCCGTGTACGACGATGCGCGCGTGCAGATGGCCGAGGCGCGCGGCACCGCGATGCGCGGCGTGCAGCGCGGCATGGCATGGATCGGCGGAGAGCGCGGCTCCGGGGGCCGTGACCGCGTGGTGGCATTCAATCCGGCATCCACGCCGCAGACCGGCACGCTCGCCACCGAGGAGGGAGACGTGCTTGCCGTGCGCGTGCCGCCGATGGGCGTGCAGGTCATCGACCCTCGGCGCGCGCCGGTTCCGGACGAGCGCGATGCCGCATGCGTGGAGGGCGATCGGACGCTCCGCAATTCGTTCCTGCGTGCGACGATCGACGATGCCGGCCGTATCGGCGAGCTGCGCCGTGCCGACGATGGCCGTGCCGCGAACGCCGGGGGCGACGGCGGCGGCGTGCTGCCGCTCAACCAGCTGGTGCTCTACGAGGACCGCCCGCGCCGCTGGGAGGCGTGGGACACCGACCGCGACTACCAGGAGCAGGCCACGCGCATCATGGGCGCCGCCGAGCGAATCGCGGTGACGAAGCGCACCTCCGCGGAATGCGAGATCACCGTCGAGCGGCCGCTCGGGAGGGCCAGCCGCCTGGTGCAGCGCTACCGGCTGCGCGCGGGCAGCCCGCGCCTCGACATCGTGACGGACGTGGAGTGGCACGAGGAGCAGCGGCTCCTGCGCGCTCTCTTCCCCTGCGACGTGCGCGCGCGGCGCGCGACCTTCGGCATCCAGTTCGGGCACGTCGAGCGCGCCACGCACGACAACACCAGCTGGGAGCGCGCCCAGTTCGAGGTGCCCGGGCACAGCTGGATGGACCTCTCGGAGCCGGGGCTCGGCGTGGCGGTGCTGGACGACGGCAAGTTCGGGCGCAGCGCCAAGCACGGCACGCTGGGCCTGAGCCTCCTGAAGGCGCCGAACTTCCCCGACCCCACCGCCGACCGCGGCCACCACCGCTTCACGTATTCCGTGATGGTGCACCACGGCTGCTGGCGCGCCGCGGGCGTCGACGCGCAGGCCGAGCAGCTCAACAACCCGCTGGTGGGCGTGATGGCGTCGTCCGGCGGCACGGCGGTGCCGGACGGGTGGCAGGCGGTCGACGTGCGCGCGGACGGCGCCGCGCACGTGGAGATCGCGGCGCTGAAGCCGTCCGAGGCGCCCGGCGGCGTGGCGCTGCGGCTCGTCGAGGTGCGGGGCGGCGCGGGGACAGTCACCGTCCGCTGGGGTCTCCCGGTCGGGGAGGTGCTGCCGACCGACCTCTTCGAGCGGCCGACGGGCGTGGACGGGTTCGAGCACGATGCATCCACCGGCACCACGCGCTTCTCGGTGCGCCCGTTCAGGATCGTGACCCTCCGCGCGGAGCTCCGCGGGGCGGGTGCCTGAGGTGCGCGCCCTCGACTGGACGATCGTCGCGGCGTTCCTCGCGGCGCTTGCGGCATCGGCATGGTCGATGCGGCGGCATGCCGGGAGCGTCAGCGGGTTCCTCAGCGCCAACCGGCTCGCCGGCCGCTACCTGCTGACGGTGAGCTACAACATGGCGCAGGTGGGCGTGATCACGCTGGTCTGGTACTTCCAGCTCGGCTACGACGTCGGGTTCACGCAGTACTGGTGGGGCTACCTGGAGGGCCCCGCGCTGATCCTCCTGGCCGCCACGGGCTGGGTGATCTACCGCTTCCGCGAGACGCGCGCGATGACGCTGGCGCAGTTCTTCGAGATGCGCTACTCGAGGCGCTTCCGCGTCTTCAGCGGCATGGTGGCGTTCGTCTCGGGCATCCTGAACTACGCGATCTTCCCGGGCGTGACGGCGCGGTTCTTCATCGCCATGCTCGGGCTGCCCGACCAGTTCACGGTGCTCGGCGCCGCGGTGCCCACCTTCCCGGCGATGATGGCCGGGCTGCTCGCGTTCGCCGTGTTCATGGTGTTCGCGGGCGGGATGCTCGCGGTGCTGGTGACCGACTTCTTCCAGGGCGTGTTCTGCTTCGCGACCTTCGTGACGCTGTGCTGGTGGGTGCTGCTGCGCTTCCCGTGGCTCGAGCTGGAGCAGACCATGACGATGCTCCCTGCGGGCAAGAGCATGCTCAACCCGCTGGGGCTGCAGGACGAGCAGAACTTCAACGTCGTCTACTGGCTGATCAGCGCGTTCACTCTCTTCTACGCATGCCGCGCATGGCAGGGCGACCAGGGCTACAACAGCGCCGCGCGCGACGCGCACGAGGCCCGCATGGGCCAGCTGCTGAACGGCTGGCGGTACCGCACGCTCATGCTGGTGACGGTGCTGGTGCCGCTCGCGGTCCGCGCCTTCCTCACGCACCCGGAGCACGCGGCGGCGTCCGCGGGCCTGCAGGAGATGATCGCCGCGCAGCCGACCGATGCGCTCAAGGCGGAGATGCGCGTGCCGCTTGCGCTCGGCGTGATGCTGCCGACCGGCCTCCTCGGCCTGGTGGTGGCGGCGATGCTCGGTGCGGCCATCAGCACCGACGAGGCGTACCTGCACTCCTGGTCGAGCATCTTCGTGCAGGACGTGGTGCTTCCCTTCCGCAGGCGGCCGATGTCGCCGCGCGCGCAGCTCCTCCTCCTCAAGTCCGCGGTGCTGGGCGTGGCGCTCTTCGCGTTCCTCTTCAGCCTGCACTGGCAGCCGGGCGAGTACATCGCGATGTACGGCGCGCTGACGGGGAGCATCTTCGTGGCGGGCGGCGGCGCGGCCATCATCGGCGGGCTCTACACGCGGTGGGGCACGACCGCCGGCGCGTGGGCCGCGATGGTGGCGGGCATCGGCATCTCGGTGCCCGGGCTCGTGGTGCTGAATGCGCCCACCGCGTGGGTGGATGCGCTCGGCGCGCCGGAACCGCCGGTTCCGGTGGCCGTGGCGGGCGCGTTCAACTGGGTGCGCGCGAACGTCACCGGCATGGAGCTGAGCTTCGTGGCCATGATGGCAAGCTGCATCGGCTACGTCGGCGCCAGCCTCGCGGGCGGCGTGAGGCGGTTCGAGCTCGACCGCATGCTGCACCGCGGGAAGTGGCGCGTCGAGGGCGATGCGGCGCTCGACGAGGCACCGACGGGTCTCATGGAGAAGATCGGCTTCGACCGCCAGTACCGCGGGTGGGACCGGTTCGTCGCCTACCTCACGCTCTCGTGGCCGCTTGCCTTCACGCTGCTCTTCGCGGTGGCCACCCCGTGGCTCCTGTGGCGCAAGTCCGGGGGCCACGAGGTGACGGACCTCCAGTGGAGCGCCTGGTGGCAGGCGTGGTCGTGGTTCATCCTCGCGGCGAGCACCGTGGTGGTCGTGTGGTTCACGGTCGGCGGCATCCGCGACTACGCGCGGCTGCGGCGAGACCTGCGCACGTTCCGCGCGGACGCGGCCGACGACGGCTCGGTGCGGGAGCGCTGACGCGATGATCGTTGCCCGACCGTTGCCCGAGGCATGGAGCGTGTCGTGCACCGCGTGCGCGCACCCCGGTGCGCCCGCGGGCATCGTCGGCCGTGCGATA
>VGXR01000108.1 GCA_016873255.1 Planctomycetota bacterium | reverse complement strand
AGCATCCATGAACTACCCGCTGCGTCACATCTCCATCCGCGTCCCTTGGCACGACACGGGCTGGGACGGCCGCGTCTGCACCGCGCCTCGGCTGAACGGGTCCTGCCTCAAGCTCAAACGCATCGCTGAGGACCGCGACGACGCGGCCGAAGAGGCGGTCGCGGGCAAGCGCCTCGATCAGCTGCCCCAGGCGAAGTGGCCAGCGTGCGCGGCCGAGCGCATGGGGTTCATGGCGCCGTTCGAGTACGTGCGGATGGCCGACCACCCATACAACCGTGGCCCCAAGACGAGCCATGGTCACTTCAAGCCAACGCCGCTGCGCCACCCGCCTTACTCGGCGGCTGTGGTGCCGTTCGCTTGGATGCTGAGCGAAGACATGGCGACGCTGGGCGAAGAGCACGAGCTGGACGTACAGGTTGAGCGCGAGCCGGATCTCGGCTTCAAGACGCGGTGGGTACAGGACCACCTCAACCAGACCGCGCTGCTCGACTGCTTCGCCGGTCACCTCAAGCCCGAGCAATCGCTCTGCTTCTTTTACGCCAAGCAGGTGCCGTTCGTGGAGGACGCGACCGGCGGCCGCATCCTGATTGGCGTCGGGCGTGTGCTGCACGTGGGCGCGGCGCAGGAGTACGCGTACACGACGAATGATCTAAAGGGCAAGCCGCGGTCGATGCTGTGGGAGCGGATGGTCCAGCACTCCATCCGTCCCGATTTCAAGGACGGCTTCCTGTTGCCGTATCACGCCGCCATAGCCCGTGCGGTCGAGGATCCGGAGTTCGACCCCGCCGAGATTGCGGCCCTGTCGCCCGCCGACCGGCTGCTCGAGTTTTCCCATGCCTCCCAACTGGTAAGCCACGACGGCGCTATCGCGTCGTTGCTCGCGTGCGCCGAGTCGCTGCGCAAGGCGACGGGTGTCCTGCCGGGACCCTGGGACCAGTGTCTCCGGTGGATCGATGTGCGGCTGGGCGAACTGTGGACGGCGCGCGGACCCTGCCCCGGGCTGGGCGCCGCGCTGTCGGCGTTCGGGCTGGAGTCGGCGACCTTCGTCGCCCGCACGCTGGCCGAGAAGGCCGGCGACAATGCGGATCCGTGGCCGCTGGTCGACAAGATGTTCGTGGAGCCCGCGAAGGTTCTGCCTGCGCCGCTTGCGAAGGGCGTCGGCAAGACGCTCGCCGCTAAGTGGTCGCAGCTGCCGCCCGAGCGCCGGGCGCTGCTCAAGCTGGTCAGCCGCTTCGAGGTGACGCGGGAGCAGGCGAAGACGCTCTATGTCCAGGAGGAACGCGGCAAGGCCGGTATCGACGCCACCGACAAGGACATCCTCGCCAACCCCTACCTGCTTTACGAGCTGACGCGCCTCACGAGCGACTCGGTCAGCGTCTGGACGGTGGACCGCGGAGTGTTTCCGGATGCCGTGATCCGCGAGAAGCATCCGCTGCCCGAGCCGAGCGCGCTCGACGCCGGGACGGATGCGCGGCGCGTGCGCGCGCTGTCGGTGAAGGTGCTCGAAGACGCGGCCTCGGCCGGCAGCACGCTGCTGCCGCAAGCGCAGGCGGTGCTCGGGATCCGTGGACTGACGCTGCAGCCACCCTGCGAGGTGGACGCCGACCTCATGAATGTCGCCAAGGACGGCTTCGGGGATGCGGTTGCCGAGATTGCCATGACCAACGGGGCGCCGGCCTTGCAGCTCGGACGGCTCGCGGAGATGGGGACCGTGATCCGCTCGGCGGTCGAGAAGCGCATCGGCGGCAAGCGGCTGGTCGTGGAGGCGGACTGGCGGAAACTCCTCGATGCGCACCTTGCCGGGCAGGCAACTGGGCAGGCCGATGAACGCGAGGAGAGCGCCCGCGCGGAGAAGACCGCGGCACTCAAGGAGCTGGCCGAGGCGCGGCTGTCGGTGCTGATCGGACCGGCGGGCACCGGCAAGACCACGCTGCTCTCGGTGCTGTGCTCGCACCCGAAGATCGAAGCGGGCGGCATTCTGCTGCTCGCGCCGACCGGCAAGGCCCGCGTGCGCATGGAGCAGTCCACCAGGGGCCTCAAGCTCAAGGGCTACACCATCGCGCAGTTCCTGAGCCCGCACCGCTACGACGGCTCGACTGGACGCTACCGTCTCTCGGAGCAGCCCACCGAGGCCGGCGCGCACACGGTCATCATTGACGAAGCTTCGATGCTCACCGAGGAGATGCTCGCCGCGCTGATCCAAGCGCTCAAGGGCGTCCACCGGCTCCTTCTCATCGGAGACCCGCGACAGCTCCCGCCGATCGGCGCCGGGCGGCCCTTCGTCGACATCGTGAAGCGACTGGCGCCGGAGGGAGTGACCGAGCGCTTCCCGCGCGTCGGCGCGGGCTATGCCGAGCTGACGATCCGTCGCCGGCAGGCAGGCAAGGATCGCGAGGACCTGCAGCTCGCCGAGTGGTTTAGCGGCTCGCCCATCGCACCCGGCGAGGACGACGTCTTCGACAAGGTGCTCCGAACGGGAAAGAGTCCGCACGTCCGCTTCGTGCAGTGGGACACGGCGGACGAGGTGCGCGCCAGGATTATTGATGTGCTCGTCGAGGAGCTGCGGCGCCCCGATGGCACGCCGGCACTCACCGGGCCCGACGACGTAGCGGGATTCGACGCCACACTCGGTGGGGAACCGTGGAACGACATGCGGTTCTTCAATCCGCGCAGAGGCGAGAAGGCGGGCGCCGCGGAGACGGCCGAGGGCTGGCAGATCCTGTCGCCCGTTCGCTCTGCGGCTCACGGCGTGCCCGATCTGAATCGGCTCATCCACAAGCAGTTCCGGCAGCCGATGCTCGACGCTTCGCGCAAGGAGGGCTGGCAGCGGAAGTTCCCCAAGCCGATGGGCAGCGAGGAGATCGTCTACGGCGACAAAGTGATCAACCTCGTCAACACGAATCCGGCGTTGCCCTGGAACCAACACCGCAAGGTCTACCCAGCGAAGGACGACGCCTACATAGCCAACGGCGAGATTGGGATGGCGGTCGGGTTCTTCTGGAAGAAGGGCCTTCCCGATCTCCGCGGGAAGCTCGAGGTCGAGTTCTCTTCGCAGCCAGGGTTCAAGTACGACTTCACGAGCAGGGACTTCGCGGAGGAGGGCAGCGCGGTCCTCGAACTCGCCTACGCGCTGACAGTGCACAAGTCGCAGGGCAGCGAGTTCGGAACGGTCATCCTCGTGCTCCCTAATCCGTGCCGGCTTCTCTCGCGGGAGCTCCTCTACACCGCGCTCACGCGCCAGAAGGATCGAGTGGTCATCCTTCACCAGGGTCCACGCACGGAACTGCGCAAGTACTCCTCGGACGACCGTTCCGAAACGGCGCGCCGTTTGACCAACCTCTTCCTAGCGCCTTCACCCATCGAGGTCGATGGCCGCTTCTTCGAAGAGCACCTCATCCACCGCACGGCGCGCGGCGAGATGGTGCGCTCGAAGTCCGAGGTGATCATCGCGAACGCGCTTGCCGCGAAGGGAGTGGACTACGCATACGAACGACCACTGACGATTGAAGGCGTCACGAAGTACCCGGACTTCACGATCGAGGACATGGAATCAGGCCAGACGCTCTACTGGGAGCACTGCGGGATGCTGCACGTGCCGAGCTATCGTCGGCGCTGGGAAGAGAAATTGGAGTGGTACCGGCGACATGGGATCGGTGCGCGAGAAGATGACGGCGGGCCCGCGGGGACCCTGATTGTTACTCGGGACGAGGCGAACGGCAGCATCGATTCCGCGGGGATCGCAGCACTCATCACGGATGTGCTCGGTTCATAAAGACGGTCGGTCCCTTTGACTTGCAGCTCAGAGGCGGGACGCCTAACAACAGCATGCAGCTGACGGCGCTTCTCGCCGCAGCTGATGCTGAGCGATACGCGGATGTTGAAGTCAGGCGTGACCGTCACATAGCCGCGGTCGAAGAGAGCGCCCGGCTGGCCCTCTGCCGTCAACCCCAAGTTTCATCTCTCACGCAAATGTGCACGTGGTAGTTCCTGGGATCGCCCATGTTCCTTGTCATCAACATGCCGGTCAGATTTGCAGCCAAGATGCTGCTGAATCCAGATGAGGGAACAACAACTGACA
>VGXR01000107.1 GCA_016873255.1 Planctomycetota bacterium | reverse complement strand
CTCGAGGTAGCGGCGCGCGGCGGCAGGAAGCCCGTCGCGGTCGGCGGCGTCGCGGATGTCCTCGCTCCAGCCCGGCAGCGTCTCGTAGATGGGCGTGACGCCCTCGAGGCGGTGCGCATCGGGGATGAAGCGGTCGGTCTCGGTGCCGTCGGGCAGGCGGTAGCGCACGCAGAGCTTCACCTCGTCGAGCCCCGAGAGCACGTCGAAGAGCGTGCAGGCGATGCCGGTCGCGCCGCACACCATCGCGCTGTAGCGCACGGCCACCAGGTCGAGCCAGCCGCAGCGCCGCGGGCGCCCGGTGGTGGTGCCGTACTCGCGGCCGCGCTCGCGGATCCGCTGGCCGAGCTCGTTGTCGAGCTCGGTGGGGAAGGGCCCCGCGCCGACGCGCGTGGAGTAGGCCTTCATGATGCCGAGGACGCGCCCGATCGAGTGGCCCGGCACGCCCGTTCCCGCGGGGATGCCGAGCGTGGAGCAGTTGCTGCTGGTGACGTAGGGGAACGTGCCGTGGTCGATGTCGAGGAGGCTGGCGTTGGCGCCCTCGAAGAGGAGGCTTCGCCCCGCGGCCATGGCGTCGTGCAGCGCGTAGACGGTGTCCGAGACGTGCGGCCGCAGGCGCTCGCCGAACTCGGCGTAGCGGGCCGCCAGCGCGTCCGGGTCGAGCGGCGCGGTGCGCACGCCGAGCGCCTCGAGCTCGGCCGTGCGCAGGGTGCAGATCACGTGCAGGCGGCTGCGCAGGTACTCGGGGTCGAGCAGGTCTCCGACGCGGATGGCCATCGAGCGCCGCACCTTGTCGCCGTAGGCGGGCCCGATCCCGCGGCGGGTGGTGCCGATCGAGAGGTTGCCGCGGGCGGCCGCGGTCTTCGCGCCGAGGTACTCCTCGAGCGCCGCGTCCTGCTCCTTGTGGTAGGGCATGACGACATGCGCCCGGTCGCTGACCTGCAGGTTGCCCGCCACGCGGATGCCGCGGGCGCGCAGCGTGTCGATCTCCTGCAGCAGCTTCTCGGGGTCGACGACGACGCCGTTGCCGATCACGCACGCCTTGTCCGGGTAGAGGATGCCCGAGGGGATCAGGTGGAGCGCGTACCGCTCGGCGCCGACCTGCACGGTGTGGCCGGCGTTCGCGCCCCCGTTGTAGCGAACGATGACGTCGTGCTCGGAGGTGAGCAGGTCGACGATCTTGCCCTTGCCCTCGTCGCCCCACTGGAGGCCCACGATTGCGGTGTGCGGCGTGCGCGCGGCGGTGTGTCCGGGGGATCCCATGGGAAGCCCCGCATTCTACCGGACGCCCCGCGGCCCCTACGATGCGGCGGACGCATGGGAATGCAGCTCACCATCGCCGGCGCGGGCGGCATGCCTGCGCCGAGGGAACGCGTCGACGCGATCCTCGCCGGGCGCGAGGCGTCCTTCGAGGGCGTGTACGTGCACGTCCCGTTCTGCTTCCACAAGTGCCACTACTGCGACTTCTACAGCTTCGTCGACCGCGAGGACCGGCAGGAGCCCTTCGTGGCGCGCGCCGAGGCAGAGGTGCGCGCGCTGGCGCCGTTCGTGCGTGCGCCGCTGCGGACGCTCTTCGTGGGCGGCGGCACGCCCACCTTGCTGCGCGTGCCGCTCCTGGCGCGCCTCCTCGGGTCGCTGCGCGCGTCGCTCCCCTGGGATGCCGGCGCGGAGTGGACGGTCGAGGCAAACCCCGAGACCGTGACGGCCGAGGTGGCCGGCGCGCTCGCCGCGGCCGGCGTGGGGCGCGTGTCGCTCGGTGCGCAGAGCTTCGATCCGCGCCACCTGAAGACGCTCGAGCGCTGGCACGACCCCGAGAGCGTGGCGCGCGCGGTCGGGCTGCTGCGCGCGGCCGGCATCGGGCGCATCAGCGTCGACCTGATCTTCGGCATCCCGGGGCAATCGGCCGAGGACTGGGAGCACGACCTCCGCGCGGCCGTGGCGCTGGGCACCGACCACCTCAGCTGCTACGGGCTGACCTACGAACCCAACACCGCCATGACCGCGCGCATGGAGCGCGGCGAGTTCGAGCCCTGCGACGACGATGCGGAGGCACGGATGCTCGAGCGCGCCGATGCGCTTCTCGGCGAGGCCGGGTTCGCGCGCTACGAGGTGAGCAACTGGGCGCGCGTCCGCGGCGGCGACGCGCGCGCGGAGGAGTGCCGGCACAACCTGCTGTACTGGGAGGACCGCGACTGGCTGGCGGTCGGGCCGAGCGCGTCGGGCCATGCATCCGGCGTCCGCTGGAAGAACGTGCCCCGCCTCGGGGATTGGCTCGCGGGGGAGGGTGCAAGCGACGCGGTGGACGTCGAGCGCGGGTCGCCCGACGTGCGCGCGGGGGAGCGGCTCATGATGGGGCTGCGGCTCGTGCGCGGGATGCCGGAGGCGGAGGTCGACGCCGCGCTTGCGCTCGGCGCCGGCGGGCCGCGCCGCCGGGGGGCGATCGACCGCGCGGTCGCCGAGGGCCGTATGGAGCGCTGCGGCGGGTTCGTGCGCTTCACCCCGCGCGGGATGATGACGGCCAACGCCGTGCTCGCGGACCTGGTGTAGCGCCCGGGCCGCGCGGACCGGGCGGGGTACGCCCGGTTTCCCGAGGGAAGACAATTGGTGAGAAAGACAATTGGTAAGAAAGACAATTGGTGCCAAACGAACCGGCAGCGGAATTCAGGCGCCGAGGTAGCGCTTGATGCCGCGCACGGTGGACTGGCGGCCGATCTCTGCGATCGACTCCGTGAGCGGGATCTCCTTCGGGCAGACCTTGACGCAGTTCTGCGAGTTGCCGCAGTCGGCGATGCCGCCCTGGCCCATGACCTCATCGAGGCGCTTGTCGGCGAGCGTGGCGCCCGTGGCCTGCATGTTGAAGAGCCGCACCTGGTTCCAGACCTGCGCGCCCTGGAACGACTCGTCCCACTTCGATGCGTCCTGCTCCTCGTTGAACTGCGGGCATGCCTCGAGGCAGCAGCCGCAGGTCATGCACGTGCTGAGCACGTAGCGCGTGTCGGCATTGGAGGGGTGCTCGAGCGGGCCTCGGCCAAGCGACCACGTGCCGTCGATGGGCACCCATGCCTTCACCCGCTGGAGGTTGTGGAACATCCGCTGGCGGTCGACGCAGAGGTCGCGCACCACCGGGAACTTGCTCATCGGCTCCAGCGTGATGGTGCCGTCTGACTGGATGATGTTGGCGATGAGGGCCGAGCAGCTCTGGCGCACCTTGCCGTTGATGAGCATGGTGCATGAGCCGCAGACCTCCTCGAGGCAGCCGGAGTCCCACGCCACCGGCGTGGTGGCGGCACCGGCGGTGGTCTTCGGGTTGGCGGCGATCCACTGCAGCACGCTGATGACGTTGGCGCCCTCGCCGTGCGGCACCCGGAACTCCTCCCAACGGGCGGTTCCTTGCGGCCCGTCCTGGCGCTTGATGCGGACGAGGACGGTCTTGTCTGCGGCGGGGGAGGAGGGGGCAACCATGGTTTCTGTGGCCGGGGGCAGGCTCCGGGGCCGGATCGACGCGGATCCGGGCAAGTTTAGGAACGAAATGATAGGCGGATTCCGATACTGGGGAGACGAATGATCGGACCCTGCCTGAAGCTCCTGCGGCCCGGCGACTGGGCGAAGAACGCCTTCGTCCTGATCCCGGCGGTGTTCTGGCTGGCAGGCGACGGGCGGGCCGCCTCCGGCGACGAGGTCCGCGACCAGCTGGTGCGCGTGGCGCTCACCGTGATCGCCTTCTCGATGGCCGGAAGCGGCTTCTATGCCATCAACGACGTGCTCGACGCCGACGAGGACCGACGGCACCCGACCAAGTGCAGGCGGCCGGTTGCCTCGGGCGCTGTGCCGCCCGGCGTGGCAACCGCGCTGGGCGTGGCGCTGGTGGCCGGGTCCATGGCGGTGGCGTGGGCCGCGCGGCCGGCGGTGCTCGCGGTGGTCGCCGTCTACGTGGGGCTGCAGGTTGCCTACAACGCGCGCCTGAAGCGCGTGCGCCTCGTCGACGTGGTGACGGTGGCGAGCGGCTTCGTCCTGCGCGCGATCGCCGGTTCGCTCGCCCTCGGCATCGCGGTGTCCACGTGGCTCGTGGTGGTGGTGTTCGCGCTCA
>VGXR01000106.1 GCA_016873255.1 Planctomycetota bacterium | reverse complement strand
TCGTCCGCCAGGGCGACCGGCTGACGGTGGTCGGCGACGGTGACCCTTCGCTCGGCGACCCGGCGCTGGTGGGCCTGCTCACGCACACCGATGCCCAGGGCAACCGGCGCCCGCTGGCATCGCCGGAGGAACTGATCGACATCTGGGCCGGCGCGGCGAAGCGCGCGGGCGTGGTCACGGTGTCCGAGGTGGTGGCCGACGACCGGGTGTTCGACCGCCAGTTCACCCACCCGCTGTGGCCGGCCGACCAGCTCGATGACAGCTACTGCGCGCGCGTGTCCGGCATCGCGTTCCACGAGAACCTGGTGGGTGCCGTGCTGCGCGCCGCGGGCGGGCGGGCATCGGTGGCGCAGTGGCAGCCCGAGGCGCCCTGGCTGCAGGCCGACCCGGGCAAGAGCTCGGCCAACCCGAAGGGGAAGCAGACCATCGGCATCCTCCGCACGCAGGACCCGAACCGATTCGTGCTCTCCGGCAACCTGCAGGCCGCCGGCACCGACCCCGTGCCGATCTGCGTGCAGGACGTGCCCGCCTTCGTGGCGCAGTACGTGGGCTCGCGCCTCGCGCGCGCCGGCATCACCGTCGGTGCATGCCGCGTGGCGTCCGCCGCCGACCCGGTCCCCGGCACCGAGCAGGTGGGCCCGGCGCTGACGATGCCGCTTGCGCAGGTGGTGAAGCGCTGCAACGAGGAGAGCCAGAACATGTATGCGGAGGCACTCCTCAAGCGCATCGGCGCCGCGCGCACCCGGCAGCCCGGCAGCTGGGCGAACGGCATCGCCGCGCTGCGTGCCGCCATCGATGAGCGCCTCGGCACCGGCGCCTCCGCGGCCTATGCAGGCAGCGACGGCAGCGGCCTCTCGCGCGAGAACCGCGTCAGCGCAAACCTCTTGACCGCCTGGATCCAGTCGATTGCGGCGGATCCCAAGCTCGGCGAGGTCTTCCTCACGAGCCTCGCAGAGGGCGGGCGCGAGGGCACGGTCAAGAAGCGCTTCAAGGGACTCGACCCCGCGAAGGCGCGCGTCCAGTGCAAGACGGGCTACATCAACGGCGTCAGCTGCCTCTCCGGATGCGTGGGCCCCGCGAGCGGTGCCCCGCGCTACGCGTTCAGCGTGCTGTGCAACGAACTTGCCGGCGTGAAGGACGGCGTCGGCAAGGCCAAGGCGCTCCAGGACCGCGTGGCGCTGATTCTCGCGGAGCAGCCCTGAGATGCGGCGGCTCAGGCGATGGCTCTCGCCGGGCGTGGGCCACGAGCCTGGCCCCGTCCCGGGGGCACCGCTGTGCGGGAGGTGCATGTACCCCGTGCCTGGGAGCAAGGACGGCCCTCCGTGCGAGTGCCCGGAGTGCGGCGCGCGCGTGGATGCGCGCGATCCGTCCACGCTGGCCCGGCACCGTTTCGCGAGGGCCCAGCATCGCCTCGCGCACGCGCCCGGGATCATCGAATGCGCGGTGGCGGCGTGCCCCGGCCTGCTGGCCTGCGTGTCGGTGAGCGCGCCCGAGGGGTACTTCCTGCCGATGCTGCTCTCCGCCTTCGGCGCGATGGCCATCCTGGCGTGGTGGCTGGTCAGGGTGTTCGTGGCAACGGTCATCGGGTGGCGATGGGAGCGTCTCGGTGCGGTCCTGCGCTAGCCGGGCTGGGCGGCGATGCCGGTGCTGCTCGTGGCGGTCGGCGCCCTGTCGTTCACCACGGTTCCGGCACGGATCGTCCGGTGGTGCGAAGGAGCACGTCTCGCGGCCGCGGCGCAGCAGGCGCTTGCGGTCGAGGCCGCCGGCGGCGACGAGGCGGCCCTCGCGGTGATCGCCGTGGACTTTGCCGTCCTCCCGGGGACGGGACGGGTATCGCCCGACGCCCTGGCGCAGCTTCGGGAGTGGCGGGCAAGCCACCGTGCGGACGACGCCGGGGACTGGACGCAGGGCGGCGTGGCGATCACGGTCCCGCAGACGGGCTTCCTCTTCGACCAAGGCGCGTACTTCTTCCTCCCGAACCTGAGGCCGAAGACCGGCGACATGCCCATCCCATCGAGGATCCTCACGCCCCTCGGGGACGGGTGGTTCGCCGGACGCCTCGAGGACCACCACTAGCGCCGGCCCGCGCAGCCCTTTGGCCGATTCCGGCGGGCTCCGCGTCCACGCCGCCTAGACTCCGCCCCATGCGGACGGAACCGCACAGTGCCGCGCAGGAGGCGCATGGGGCCGTCGCAGCCCCCTGCCCCGGCGTTGACGCAGGCACGCTCGAAGACATCCGCCGGATCTGGGGCTTCGACACGCTGCGGCCGCTGCAGTCCGAGGCCATCGCCGCGGGAATCGCCGGCCGCGACAGCCTGGTGGTGATGCCCACGGGCGGTGGCAAGAGCCTCTGCTACCAGGTGCCGCCGCTCGCGGCCGCGCGCGCGGGGGACACGCGGATCGACGTCTGCGTGAGCCCGCTGATCGCGCTCATGAAGGACCAGGTGGACGGGCTGCGCTCCAACGGCTACCCGGCCGCCGCGCTCCACTCGGGGATGTCCGGGGACGACCGCGACGGGGTCCGGCGCGCGGTGCGGGCCGGCGACGTGCGGCTCCTCTTCGTGTCGCCCGAGCGGCTGCTTGCCCCGGGCTTCGACACCTGGCTCGGGACCGTCGGCGTGCGCGCCATTGCCATCGACGAAGCCCACTGCATCAGCCAGTGGGGCCACGACTTCCGCCCCGAGTACCGCCAGCTCGCCCGCCTGCGTGCCGCGTTCCCGCGGGCCAGCCTGCACGCATGCACGGCGACCGCCACGCCGCGGGTGCAGCAGGACATCGTGGCGCAGCTCGAGCTGCGCGACCCACTGCTCCTCGTCGGCAGCTTCGACCGCCCGAACCTCGTCTACCGGATCGAGCCGCGCGTGGACGGACGGAGGCAGCTCCTCGAGGTGCTCGGGCGCCACCGCGGGGACGCGGTCATCGTCTATTGCCTCAGCCGAAAGGACACCGAATCCCTGGCGGAATTCCTCCGCAAGGAGGGGTTCCACGCAGGCGCATACCACGCAGGCATGCCGCCGGAGGACCGGGCGCGCGTGCAGGAGGCGTTCTCGGAGGAGCGCCTCGACGTGGTGGTGGCCACGGTGGCGTTCGGCATGGGCATCGACCGCAGCAACGTGCGCGCCGTGGTGCACATGACCATGCCGCGCTCCATCGAGCACTACCAGCAGGAGACCGGCCGCGCAGGCCGCGACGGGCTGGAGAGCGAGTGCGTGCTGTTCCATTCGTATGCCGACGTGGTCAAGTGGAACTCGATCGCCGACGGGAGCGCCGACGAGGCACGGGCGCGCATCGAGGACACGGGCGACGGCGATGCGCTCGACGCGCTGGAGGCGTCGCTTGCACAGGGCCGCGCGCAGCTCGAGGCCATGCAGCGGCTCGCCGCAAGCCCCGTGTGCAGGCACCGCTGGATCGTGGAGCACTTCGGGCAGTCGTTTCCGGAGCGCGGCCCGGGCGGCTGCGGGGCCTGCGACGTGTGCCTCGGCGAGGTGCGCATGGCGCCCGACTCGACCACCATCGCGCGCAAGCTCCTGAGCGCCGTGGCCCGGACGGGCCAGCGCTACGGCGCGGCGTACGTGGCGGACGTGGCGCGCGGCGCCGAGACCGAGGAGGTGGCGCGGCGCGGGCACGCGGGCCTGCCGACCTTCGGTGCGCTGCGCGGCGAGGACCGCGCCACGCTCACGAACTACGTCTTCCAGCTGGTGGAGCACGGGCTGCTCGCCCGCACCGACGACGAGCACCCCGTGCTGCGCCTCACCGGCGAGGGCCTCGGCGCCCTTCGCGGCGAGCGCGAGGTGCCGCTGCGCGCGCCGCCCAAGGGACGCGGGCGCAAGCACGCCACGGCCAAGGCGGTGCACGGCGCACACGAGGTGGACACCGCGCTCTTCGACCGCCTGCGCGCGCTCCGGCGCGACCTGGCATCCGCGCGCGGCGTGCCGCCCTACCTGATCTTCAGCGATGCCACGCTCCTGGAGCTGGCATCGCGGCGGCCGCGGACGCTCGAGGAGCTCGCGACGGTCAAGGGCGTCGGCGAGAAGAAGCTGGCGGACCTCGGGCCCGCGTTCCTGGCGGCGATCAACGAATGACATCGCCGCCGGACGCAGGTGCGTCCGGCGGCGAGGAGCGTGGCGCCGGCCGGGGCCGGCGAGATGCGCAGGGTTTGGTCAGCGACGGCGGCGGCTGCCCGCGAGGCCGGCCACGCCGAGCAGCGCGAGGGCGCCGGGGGCGGGGACGATCGTGTTGCCGATCGCGAAGTCCTCGAAGTAGAAGCCGTTGCCGGAGGTGCCGGTGGCGGCGGTGCCCGACACGCGGAAGAGCATCGAGTCGACGGCCTGGAGGCGCGGTCCCGGCCCCATCACGGAGTCGCACGGATTCGGCAAAACGGTTGACAAACGCCCCCGCCCTCC
>VGXR01000105.1 GCA_016873255.1 Planctomycetota bacterium | reverse complement strand
CAGGAAACGGATCCTCGTACCGCGCCCACGCCTTCGGGCCCGCCGCGAACTCCTCTTCGGTCAAGAGGCACGCATCGAGCTGGCGCGTGAGTTCGTCGCGATCCATCCCTGCGCCGATGAACACGATCTCCTGCCTGCGATCGCCGAAAGGCTCCTGCCAGTTCGACCTGACCCAGTCGGCGAGCCCTCCGATCCCCTCCCACTGGCTCCTCGGCAGCGCCGCGTACCACATCCCCGCCCGGCCGATCGTGAGCGATGAGCCCGCCTGCGCCCATGAGCCGCACTCGCGCATGCGGGTTGCGATCCAGAAGAAGCCCTTCGAGCGCACCACGCCACCCATGCCCCGCGCAAGGAGCAGGCCGAGGCGCCGCGGATGGAACGGAGTGCGCGCGCGGTAGACGAAGCTCGAGATGCCGTACTCCTCCGTCTCGGGCGTGTGGTTCCCCATGAGTTCCTGCACCCAGCCCGGGCTCGCCTGCGCGGCTTCGTAGTCGAAGGAGCGCGTGTTCAGGATCTCGCGCGGCGGCACCTTGCCATGATCGGCGCGGATGAAGCGCGCCTTCGGGTTCAGTTGTCGGAGGATCGCCTCGAGCCGATCGGCGTCCGTGGCGGTCACGAGGTCGCACTTGTTGATCACGATGATGTTCGCGAACTCCACCTGATCGTTGAGGAGATCCACGATCATCCGCTCGTCGCCATCGGCCTGCAGCGCGCGGCGATCCTTCAACTGCTGCGAGCTGTCCCAGTCGTGTAGGAAGTTCTTCGCGTCGACAACCGTCACCATCGTGTCGAGATCGGCAACGTCAGCCAGCATGCGGCCTTCCTCGTCCTGCACGTAGAAGCTCGCAGCGACCGGCTTCGGCTCGCCGATCCCCGTCGACTCGATAAGGAGGTAGTCGAAGCGGCCTTCGTCGGCGAGGCGGCGCACCTCCAACATCAGATCCTCTCGCAGCGTGCAGCAGATGCAGCCGTTCGACATCTCGACGAGCTTCTCCTCGGTCCGGCTCAGCTCGACCGAGTCGCGAACGAGCGTCGCGTCGATGTTCACCTCGCTCATGTCGTTCACGATGAGCGCCACGCGAAGCCCCTCGCGGTTGTTGAGGATGTGGCTGAGGAGCGTCGTCTTGCCGGCGCCAAGGAAGCCGGACAGCACCGTGACCGGGAGGCGGCGCGGGGTGGACGACGGATCGCTGTGCGTGACGGTGACCATGGTTGCCGCTCTCTTGCAAATGGGAATGCGTTCGCATATGCTACCTCCCATGGCCGTATCCCGCAAACACCGTGCGACTGCTCCCGCGCGTGCTCGATCTTCCGCGCAGCAGGCACCAGCGTCCGCGCAGCAGGCACCAGCGTCCGCGCAGCAGGCACCAGCTTCCGCGCAGCAGGCACCAGCTTCCGCGCATCAGGCGCCAGCGTCCGCGCATCAGGCGCCAGCGTCCGCGCAGCAGGCACCAGCGTCCGCGCAGCAGGCGCTCGGCCGCAGCACGCGCCAGCGCAGTGCGATTCTCTCGATCATCTCGCGCGAGTCGCGCCCGCTCTCCCCATACGAGCTGCACGCCCTCGCCCTCCGTGCGATCCCGTCGATCAGCCAGAGCACCGTCTATCGCAACCTCCGTGCGCTCGAAGAGGCGGGCGAGATCCACGCCGTGTCGATTCCGGGCCAACCGCCCCGATACGAGCTCGCCGAGGTCGCCGCGCACCATCACCACCACTTCCACTGCCGTGGCTGCGACCGCGTCTACGACCTGGAAGGCTGTCCCGGGGGCCTTCGAGGGCTGCTGCCGCGGGGCTTCACACTCGAGGAGCACACCATCGTGCTCTCGGGGAAGTGCAGCGCCTGCGCGGCGTGAGCGTCGTTCCCCCTTCCGTCTCTCTTCACCATCCCTTGAGAGTGACCCATATCGTGACCACCGAGACCTGTGCCTGCCCATCCTGCTCGTCCGCAACCCTCGTCGGCTCGCCCGCCGCGGGACTCTGCACCTCGTGCGGGTCCGTGTCGCTTGCAGGAACAACCGTTCCGCTCGTCGTCCTCGTGCTTGCCGCCCTCGCGGCGCGCGCGTTCGTCCTTGCCCGTCGCGGCGAGCGCATGCCGTTCCGCGCTGCGCGCATGCGCGTTGCGTCGGCTTGAGCGTACGGTGGCATCGTTCACGGCGGACGCTTGTGCGCGCGATCGGAGGGTCAACGCGTTGAGGTCACGGTTCCTCATTCTGGCGGCGCTTCTCTTCGCGTCAAGCCTGCCCATGCTGGCGTGGGGCTGCGCCGCACGCCCCCTGAACTCCGCAGACCGCGACGCTCCGCTGACGAGCATCGAGGAGACGAGCCGGTTCCGCGAACTTCTTACGACAGCGCTCGCGCGCGAGGCGCTATACACGCTCGTTGGCGGACTCAAGCCGCTCAGCACGGGCTTCTGGCAGGGCGAGATGACCGTGGAAGGCGCAGATCTCGCTGAGCTGGTGCGCGTGCGGCGGGCGCTCGCGCCGCTGCGGGACGAGACGTACTACGCAGACATGCAGGTCTTCGCCACCGCGCACGACGGCAAGCGCACGATCGAGGCGTATGTCGTGCACCGTGCGTCGCTCGCCGCCATGATCGAGCGCGAACAGGAGTTCTGGTCTCCGCTCGGCATCGCTCCCTGCACCCATCCTGCGGAAGTCGTCGCAGTCGTCGACCGACTTCCGCGGGCGCAGCGCTGGCGAGCCTATGGACTGCTGTTCGGCTACCCACGCTATGCCATCGACTTCTTCGTGGACGCGACCGAACGCGGCCGCGCGAGCGATGCCGAGATGGGTCCGGGGGTGGACCGCGAGTTCCTCCACATTCCGACGGCGTCCGCGGAGACGGGGCACTTCACCTGGGCCGTGCCGATGGGCCACACCGAGCGTGTCGAGGATCGCGCGATCCGTCGGATGGCGGATCGGATACTCATCGAGTTCCGGCGTGCCGCGCCCAATCTCTCCGCTGCCTCAGACCCAATGCCTCGCCTTCGGCAGCTGAATCGATCGATGACGGTCGCGCCCTGAGGTAGCTTCGACGAAACTACTCCCTGAAGACATCTGACGCCCTCCGCCAAGAAAGCGGAGGGCCACCTCAACCGGTCATCGCAACAGCCTGCCGGATGATAAACGCCGGCGTCTTGAAGCCGAGCGTCTGCCGGGGCCGACCGTTGAGTCTCCGCGCCACGCGGTCGAGCTCCGCCTGCGTGAAGCGCGACAGGTCCGTGCCCTTGGGGAAGTACTGCCGCAGCAGCAGGATCGTGTTCTCGCTCGTCCCGCGCTGCCACGGGCTCTGCGGGTCGCAGAAGAAGACCTTCACGTCCGTCGCCACCGTGAAGTCGCGGTGCGACGCCATCTCCGACCCGCGGTCCCACGTCAGCGTCCGCGCCAGCTGCCTCGGCAGCGTCCGCACCCGACGCTGGAGCGCCTTCACCACCGTCTGCGTGTCCTTCGAGTCCACCTTCACCAGGATCGCGAAGCGCGACTTCCTCTCCACCAGCGTCGCGATGTGCGTGTTGCCCGAGCCCGCCAGCAGGTCGCCCTCCCAGTGCCCCGGCACCGCGCGGTCCTCGACCTCGGCGGGACGCTCGCGGATCGACACCGCGTCCTTGATGCCGCCGCGACCCTGACCCTTGGTCGTCGCGTGCCTCGAGCGGCGGAAGAGCCTGCCCGAGCGGAGGTGGTGCACCAGCTCCTTCCTCAGCACGCCACGCGCCTGCACGAACAGGCTGCGGTAGATCGTCTCGTGTGACACCTGCATGCGCGCATCATCGGGGATCTGCTCGCGCAGCCACCCCGAAATCTGCTGCGGCGACCAGTCCTCCGACAGCTTCTGCGCCACCGCCGACCGCAGCCTCGGACGCTGCGACAGGAGGCACGCCTTTGGTCGCCTCGCGCGGCGCCAGGCGGCATCGTCGGAATCCCCCGCGCGGTAGCAGAACCGACCCCCGTTTCGGGCGACCTCGCGGCTCACCGTCGAAGGCGGTCGACCGAGCCGGACCGCGATCGCCCGAAGCGAGTCCCCGACCGCGAGACCACGCGTGATCTCCTCCCGGTCCTCCCGCGTCAGGGTCCGCTCCGCACGGGTCCGGTCGGGAGGCGAGAAGCCTCCCCTGCCGCGGACCACCGCGAACACCGACGCCGGCGCCACCCTCAGCGCCTCCCCGATCGCCGTCAGCGTCTGACCCTCGCGCCAGCGCCGCCACAGATCCCGACGCTCATCAGCTGTCAGCCTCCACGATCGTCCCGATGCCATGCAAGCCACCTTTCGTATGGGTCATCTGACCCGAACAGGTGTTGCAATGACCGGTTGAGACCACCGCGGTCTTCTTCGCGAAGGAGAACCCTTGAGGTTCGCGTTCATCCACGCGGAGAAGGCCTGCTACCCCATCACGGTCCTCTGTCGCGTCATGGGCGTCTCCCGGAGCGGATACCACGCCTAGAGCCGAAGAGCCCCCTCGG
>VGXR01000104.1 GCA_016873255.1 Planctomycetota bacterium | reverse complement strand
CGAACACGCGCAGGCTGCCGCCGTGCGTCGGCAGCTCCTCGACGTCGAAGACCGAGAGCCCGGCCGCCTCGGCGATCCTGCGGACCGCCCCGAGCGAGAGGTACGAGAAGTGCTCGTGGTAGATGGTGTCGAACTGCGTGTCCCTCAGGAGCCGCAGCAGGTGCGGGAACTCGAACGTGGCCACGCCGGCGGGTGCCAGCATGGCGGTGAACCCGCCCATGAAGTCGTTGATGTCGGGGACGTGCGCCAGCACGTTGTTGGCGGCCATCAGGTCCGCGGGCGGCAGCTCGCCGGCCAGCCGCCGTGCGAGTGCGGTGCCGAAGAACTCCTGCACCACCGGGATGCCCTTCGCGCGCGCGGCCGCGGCGGTGCTTGCCGTCGGCTCGATTCCCGTGCACGGGATGCCGCGGGCCTTCACGTACTGGAGGAGGTACCCGTCGTTGGATGCAACCTCCACCACGTGGCTGCCAGAGCCGAGCCCGAGCTCGGCCGCCATGCGCGAGACGTACCGCTCCGCATGGGCGAGCCACGTGCTCGAGAAGCCGCTGAAGTAGGCGTAGTCGCGGTCGAACAGTTCGCCTGCGCCGGTGAAGTCCTGGGTCTGCGCAAGCCAGCATCGCTCGCAGACGAGCACACGGAGCGGGAACCAGTGCTCCGGGCGGTCGAGCGACTCCCGCGCGAGGTACGCGTTCGACGGCGGCGACGACCCGAGGTCCACCAGCGATAGGGTCACTTCCGCCGCGCAGTGCCTGCACCTCATGGCTCGATCCCCCGGAAGCCGGCGGCGACGCGCGCGAGCCCGCGGTCTCGGTCGGAGCGCACCTCCACCGGCAGCGGCCATGCGATCGCGAGGTCCGGGTCGGTCGCGTCGAGCCCCGACTCCGCGGCGGGCGCGTAGGCCGCCGTGTGCAGGTAGAGCATCTCGCAGTCATCGGTGAGCGCCTGGAATCCGTGCGCAAACCCCTTCGGGATCAACATCGACCTCCGGTTGGCGGGCGAGAGCACCTCGGCATGCCAGCGCAGGTAGGTCGGCGACCCGGCCCGCAGGTCGACGGCCACGTCGAACACCTCGCCCCGAAGGCAGGCAATCACCTTGTCCTCGGCGCAGGGCGGCCGCTGGAAGTGGAGCCCACGCACCGTGCCTCGGCCCCGCGTCAGCGTCCGGTTGACCTGCTCGATCCTGGCGCCGCGCAGCGCGTCCCCCAACTCGGCCGAGCAGTAGAGGCGCTCCAGCTCGCCGCGGGCATCGCTTGCGGGAATGCGCTCCATCACCGCCAGCCCGTCGAGCGGCGTGCGCGACACCCGCATCCGTCCGCTCATCCGGCGCTCCCCGCGCGCTGCCGCGCGGACCTGAATGCCTCGACCTGCGAGCGCGTGAACGCGGACATATCGGTCCGCGGCCGCCAGCGGGCATGCCATTCGGCGGTGCGCTCGATCGCCTCGCGCAGCGTCCACGTGGGTGACCATCCGAGCTGCGCACGCGCCTTCGAGCTGTCGAGCGAAAGCAGCGCCGCCTCGTGCGGCCCCGATGCCGTCCCTGCGTGCCACGAGGCTCCGGGCACCAGCGTGCACAGCGCATCGAGCACCCATGACACGGGGCGGACGTCCTCGAGGTCGGGGCCGAAGTTCCATGCGCCGGCCGCGACGGATGGTCGCTCGCACAGCGCCTCGGCCAGCAGCAGGTAGCCGGACAGCGGCTCGAGCACGTGCTGCCACGGCCGTGTCGCGCCCGGCGAGCGCACCTCGAGCGGTTCGCCGCGGGCCGCCGCGCGGATCGCATCGGGGACCAGCCTGTCCTCGGACCAGTCGCCGCCACCGATCACGTTGCCCGCGCGCGCCGTGGCCACGCCCACCCCGGCAGCGGCAAGGAACGACCGCGCGTAGGACGCCGTCACCAGCTCGGCGCATCCCTTGCTGGCCGAGTACGGGTCGTGCCCGCCCATCGGGTCGCCCTCAGCGTAGGGGCCGCGGCGACCGTCGTTCTCGTAGCACTTGTCGCTGGTCACCGACACCACCGCCCGTACGTCCGCGCACGCGCGCACTGCCTCGAGCAGGTGCACGGTGCCGAGCACGTTGGTCGCGAACGTGCCGGCCGCGTCGCGGTAGGACGCCCGGACCAGCGGCTGCGCGGCCAGGTGCAGCACCACCTCGGGCCGCGCCGACCGCATCGCCTCGCGCAGCGCGGCAGCGTCGCGCACGTCTGCCACGGTGTGCGATGCGAGCATGCCCGCGATGCCGCAGGAGTCGAACAGGCAAGGCTGCGTGGGCGGATGCAGCGCATACCCGTGCACCTCTGCGCCGAGGGAGTGCAGCCAGAGCGACAGCCAGCCGCCCTTGAAGCCGGTGTGCCCGGTCACGAACACGCGCCGCCCGCGCCAGAACCCGGCGTTCATCGCCAGACCTTCCACGGCGCGCGGCCCGAGGCCCACATCTCCTCGAGCTGGTTCTTGTCACGCAGCGTGTCCATCGGCTGCCAGAAACCGCGGTGGCGGAACGCCTGCAGCTGGCCGTCGGCGGCAAGCCCGGCCAGGGGCTCGCCCTCCCAGCTCGTCTGGTCGCCCGAGATCCGGTCGATCACCCTCGGCGAGAGCACGAAGAAGCCGCCGTTGATGAAGCCGCCGTCGCCTCGCGGCTTCTCGGTGAATCCGCGCACGGAATCGCCATCCATGGCCAGCGCGCCGTAGCGCCCGGGCGGCTCGACGGCGAGCACGGTCGCGTCCCTTCCGTGGGCGCGGTGGAAGGCAAGCTCAGCGGTGAGGTCCACGTCCGAGAGGCCGTCGCCGTAGGTGAAGAAGAAGGCATCGACCCCATGCACGTGCTCCGCCACACGGCGAAGGCGCCCGCCGGTGAGCGTCGCCTCGCCCGTGTCCACCAGCGTCACCTTCCACGGCTCCGAGTGGCGCTGGTGCACATCCATGGAGTTGCGCGTCATGTCGATGGTCACGTCCGACATGTGCAGGAAGTAGTTCGCGAAGTACTCCTTGATCATGTAGCCGCGGTAGCCGCAGCAGATCACGAAGTCATTGACCCCGTGCGCCGAGTACAGCTTCAGGATGTGCCACAGGATGGGGCGACCGCCGATCTCGATCATCGGCTTGGGTCGCGCCACCGATTCTTCGCTGATGCGGGTGCCGAGGCCTCCCGCGAGGATGACGGCCTTCGTCGCTGGCATCGTGGTGGACCGAGGATACCTGCGCGGGCCGGGGCCGGGCCCGACGAGCCCTAGACTCCGCCCATGCACGAAGCGGCGTGGCCCTCGATCGTGATCTTCACCTACCGTCGGCACCCGCTTGTGCGGCGGATCGCCGAGTACTACCGCGGCTACGAGGGCGAACTGATCGTGGTCGACGGGTCGCCGGAGCCCATCGAAGGCCTGCGGCTGCCGGCGCGCGGCGAGTACGTGCATCGCCCCGGCATGTCCGGCTACTCGCGGATCCACGATGGCATCATGCGGGCAACCGCGCCCACCTGTGCCCTTGCCGCGGACGACGACTTCCAGTCGCCCGACTGCCTCCGCGCCTGCGCCGAGGTCATCGAGTCGGATCCCGGGGTGGTCTGCGCGGCAGGGACCACCGTGTACTTCGCCGACGGGCGCCGCTCGGTGCGAGACGCCGTTCCGGACGGCGCGGTGGAGCGGATCCTTGCCGTGCCGGGGGATGCCCCGCCGCTCGACCGCTTCCGACGCACCATCGCGTGCGCACCGCAGGTGTACTTCGCGTGCATCCGCACGTCGGCGGCGCGCAAGGTGAGCGGTTTCCTCGCCGACCTGCCCGACGAGGGAGGCCTCGTGGGCGAGCAGCTCTGGACTTCGCTGCCTGCGCTGTTCGGCAGGACCGTGCTCGTGCCGAGGATGCAGATGTGCCGGCGCATCGGCCTCCGCGACTACTCGGGCTACCTGCAGCCCTTCAAGCGCCTCGACGACCTCGCGGACTGGCCGCACTTCGGCACGTATGGGCGGCGTCTGGCGATGCTCGCCCGCGATGCGGGCCTCGGTGCCGACGATGCCGATCGCGTGGTCGCGTCCTGGCGGGAATTCGCCGCAGCCACGGCACTCGGGGAGCGAGCGCGACGGGCTGCGCAGCCGTCCGATGCCGGCTCGCGCATCCGGCGCACGGCTCGGAACCTCCTGCAGTCGGCGGGCGTCGCCGTGTCGCCCCCCGCGTGGCGCGACCGACTCGAGCGAACAATCTGCCGCGGACGTGCGATGCGCCCCGTGCTCCGCTCCCGCGCCTACCCCTGGTCCGACGCAGCCGCCCGCGCCGAGTTCGAGCGCATCATGGCGTTCGACGCCCATCACGCGGAATGCGCGTGAACGACCGCGCCCAGGCCGCCAGGCCATGGCCCGCGAGGTACCGCGCCTCGCGCTGCAGCGCATAGCCCCATCGATACGACGCCTGCTGCGCGTGCCCGCGGATGCCCGTGACCCGCCGGCTGCCGATGGTGGACGCGGGCGTGTGCACCGGGCTGTCCACCACCTGCGGCGGCGAGGCCCAGAGGATGTCGAGGTCCTGCTCCCACCAGTGCTTCAGCTGCACGTCCACCGGGCGCACCATGCGATCGCCGCCGTCGAGGAACTTGCGTGCCCCCTCGAGCGTCCAGAGCGTGCACGTCGAGCAGATCGGCGGGCTGCTCGAGCGCATCAGCCGCACGCCGCAGGGCAGCACGTGCCGCGGCTCGCCGCGCCGGCGCGCCCCGTAGAGCTT
>VGXR01000103.1 GCA_016873255.1 Planctomycetota bacterium | reverse complement strand
GATTGATGTCTGTCCGAGGGAACCCCTGAGACGGGTCTCCCCACGACGAGAGCAGCAGCGACAGGTCAAATCCGTTGACTCGGCCATCAAGGTCGATGTCCTCGGGTCTGGCGTTTGCGCAGGCATCGAGGACACCGTCCCCGTTGGCATCGAGTGATGGATCGACGACGATCTCCAGTCCATCGGGCGTGCCGTCTCCGTCGCAATCCGTGAACGAGGTCCACCGGATCACGGCGCTGCGAACACCCGTGCCGGCGTCGGGACTCGGCAGCACATCGATCCACGTCCCTGTGTGCGCACCGTCGCCCGCAAGGCAGAGGGCGGCCTCGATCTGGCCCGACTGCGCAGGGCGGCCCGGTTCCCATCCGAATGCTCCCACGGGCGCCCCGTTGGCCCAGGACCACGATGCCCCCGCCGCACGAAACCCGCCGATCCACGGGCCCGCGCATGAGAAGCCGCCGGCGTTCGTTGCGAAAGAGCCCACGAACTCGAGCTCCGATGCTCCCTGTATCGAGACGAGATCGCCGCCCGCGGCGGCTGCAAGATCTCGCGCCGATCGCCAGGACCACGGGAGCGGCGAAACGACTACGGCGTAGGTCAGTCCGTTGCCACCGGCACTCGAAGGCCACGTCGATGTCGAGAATGTCACGCCCTGACCGTGTGCACTCCCTGCAATGCTCGTAAGCAGGCAGACGGAGGCAAGGACGAGCGTGCGGCCCATGCCCAGAAGATACGCCAAATGCCTCCAATCGCGAACAGAATCTTGCGTCTTTCGACGGTCTGGCCTACACTCGGTTCCGATGATCGGCCGCCGTTCGTTCCTTCGCCAGGCAGGTGGTGCGGTAGCTGTCGCGTCCGCGGCTAGCGCGCTCGGTGCCGCTGGGCGCGTCGCGGCAGGCCAGTGCATCGGCCCGACGCTCGGCGACGCGGCAATCAGTCGATTTCGCTCGCGAATCGCTGGGTCGGTGATCCTCCCGAACGACGCCCTCTATCCCTCCGCGCGTCTGCTCTACAACCGCCGGTTCGATCCACGCCCGATCGCAATCGTCCGCCCATCGGGAGAGTCAGATGTGCAGCGCACCATTGAGTTTGCGCGCACGAACGGCATTCGCCTCGTCGTTCGGTCCGGCGGCCACTCGTACATCGGTGCCTCCGGTTGCGACGGTGTCATCCTCGACATGTCCTCCTTGGCAGGCGTCGCGCCGCTGGGTGGCGCGATGTTTCGCATCGGAAGCGGGACCCAGCTCCAGCGTGTCTACGGCGACCTGCGCTGCAATGGCGGCTGGACGGTGCCGTGCGGCAGTTGCGACACCGTGGGCTTCGGCGGCATCGCTCAGGGCGGCGGATTCGGCTACTTGCAGCGCGAGCATGGCCTGACATGCGATCGCATCCGATCAGCACGGGTGATTCTCGCCGACGGCACGGCAGTCACGGCCGCCCCGGATGCGGACGCAGACCTTCACTGGGCGATTCGCGGCGGAGGCGGCGGCAGCTTCGGCGTCGCAACGCATTTCGATGTCGAGGCAGTGCCCTATCGGCCGATCCAGGTCATCGTGTGGTACTGGCCGCTTTCGGTTGCCGACGAGGCGCTGGCCCATTTCCACGCGGTGACGGCGTCGGGCAATCTCCCGGGGAACGTCACGGCGGCGCTGGTCTTCAGCAGGAGCGGAGCGGTGATTGCACCGCCGCAGTGCGTCTGCGTGATCTTTTGCACGGGATCGATGACGGAGGCACAGGCCGCGCAGCAGCTGTTCGTCGGTCCGGGCGGCATTCCGGCGACCCCCGGCATCGGCACTTCCTATGAAGCCGCCTCGCCTGCGTGCGACCCGACTGCCGTCGCAACGCGCGAGCACTACCGCGCCAAGTCCTCGATGGTCTTCGGCCAGCCAGCTTCTGACGCAGGCTCGGTGATCCGCGAGTGGATCCTCGACCGCATTGCGAATCCCTACCTGACGTCCTCGGATAACGCGACCATCAACTTCCTGACTTTCGGCGGAGCGGTGTCGCAGGTTGCGCCGGGCGATTCCGCCTTTCGTCATCGGCAGGCGCTGTTCGAAGTCCAGTACCTCGGATACGTCCTCAACCCGACGCCGCAGTCGACGCAGGCCAACCAGCAGTGGCTGCGCGGCGTGTACGCCGAGGTGGCGCCGCGACTGTCCAACGGCGGCTCCGGTGGATATGTCAATTACGCAGACGAGGACCTGACCGAGGAGCAGTATCCGCAGCACTACTGGGGCGCGAACTATTCGCGGCTGCAGGCAACCAAGCGGCGCGTGGACCCGCAGAACTTCTTCCGGGGACAGCAGACCGTTCGCCCGTGATGTGACCGGTGCCTTGCAGCACCGCGGGTTGCTTTCGCAACTTCCCGCCTAGCCTCACTTCAATGTCGCCATGTACTCCACCACGTCCCGCGCCTCACGGGGCGTGAGAACCGTGCCCATGGCCGGCATGGCGCTGATGGGGCCGAAGCCTTCGGCGACCTTCGCGTTGGGCGCAAGCAGGCTGGCAAGCAGTCCCGCGCGGTCGTAGCGATGGGCGACGCCGGCGAGGCTCGGCGCGGCATGGCCGCCGGTGCCTTCCACCTGGTGGCAGCGCAGGCAGGCAGCAGCGCTGTGGAAGTTCACCACTTGGCGGCCGCGGTCGGCGTCACCGCCTTCAAGCGCGAAGGCGAAGGCGCCTTGCTTCGACTGCTGGTCGCACTCCGAGCGCACCTTCGCGGTTGCGTCCTTCAGTGCTGGCCGGGCCTCAGCGGCTTCAAGCACGTCGAGCCGCAGCGCGGCCGGGACTGCACCCGATGCGAGCAAGTCAACCTGCTTCGCAAGGATCGCATCAGCCGCGGATCCCTCGAGCGAACCAAGCGCCGCGAGCGCAAGCTGCTGCTCGACCACCGTGCCCGTGGCCAGCGCGTCCTCGAGCATCGCGATGCCGCGCGTCGCGTCCTGCCGCGCGAGGATCGACCGCGCCTGCGCGCGCAGGCGTGGCTCGTCGGATGCCAGTGCCGCATCGAGTGCCTGCGGCAACCGAGCGTCCGTGTCGCCGGCAAGCTGCAGCAGGCACGCAGCGCGCTCCTGCGCCGGCTTCGTGGCGTCCAGGACGGCCGCCAGCGCGGCGCCGGAATCCATGGGAATGGCGTACTTCGTGGCGAGTTCCCGCGCGGCGGTGCGCACGGCGCTCGGCGCATTGGCAGCAAGGCTCGGGATGCGCTGCTTGAGCACCGAGAGGTACGCGTCCCGCGATCGCGCACCCGAATCGACGGGACGCCAGTGCCCGATGACGCGGTCGCGCTCGTTCGGCTGGAGGAACTCCGCGAGTGCCTCCATGGCCTCGTTTCGCGCGGCGGGCGGCAGGGTGGGATTGGTGGCGATGGCCGCGATCGCGGCGGCGTTCTCGGGTGTCCCGAGGCGCAGGTTGGCATTGATCACGCGCCGCACCAGCGGCATGGCCGCGACATCGCCGGCAAAGGCGCCAATCGGCTGCTCCCTGCGGCCATCGGGGTGAACCACGCCGACGGCAAGGTGGTCGCCTCCGCCGCCCTGGAACGAACGGGCCTCCACGGCCACCTGCTCGCCCGCCGCGAGCGTGACGGTGGCGCGCTGCGCGGGCTGTGACTCCCAGTCACCGGGGTTCACGTAGCCGTCCACCTTGGCGACTGGCTTCAATGCGCCGTCGTCGGCAGCGCGGCCGAGCATGAGCGCGCCATCATCGTCGCTTGCGACGCTGAACACGTAGTCGCCGGCCGCGGGCGCAGTGAACGTGCCGCGAACGCGCTGCACGTAGTCGTTGCCGGCCTTCGAGAATCCGGCGCACTCGTCGACCGACTCCGTGCGGTCGGGCTTCGTGCTCCACACCGGGTCCTGCGCAAGCTGCGCCGGCGTGAAGGCCTTGCGGTCCTTCCACATTTCACGCACCCAGGTGGGGCGGCTCTTGGCTGAATCGGCTGCGGCGGCAAGCGTGCGCTCGTCCGGGGTGAACTTCTGCGCGAGCGCTGCAAGCGCGGGCATGGCCCCGGGGATCGGCAGGTCGTTGATGGCGCGCGCGGCCTCGGTGGCGACGCGCAGGTCCGGGTCGTGGAGCAGGCGCGCAAGCTGCGGGTCCTTGGTCCGGCGCATCACGAGCACCGCCACCATCCGCGTCTGCGGGAACGGGTCGGCGGCAAGCTCATGGACCTTGTCTGGCTGGTTCATGCCCACCAGCCCCATCACCGCCGCGTGACGCAGGAAGGGGTCCTGGTTGTCGTTCTCCCAGGCAAGCGCGGCGATATTCGGCATCGCCTCGGCGTGACCGAGCTTGCCGAGCGCGATCGCGGCCTGCGCGCGCACGCGGAGCTCCTCGTCGGTCAGCAGCTCGACGAGTTTCGGGGCCGCACCCGGCAGCCCTGCATCGCCAGCGAGGCGCGCGGCAAGACGCCGCAGCTCCGCGTCGGCGTTCGAGAGATGCCCAAGCACGGCGGCATCGGCCTTTGCGCTTCGCGTGCCCGACGCGGCGGCGCGGCGCGACTGAACTCCCAGCGCCCACAGCGCGTGGATGCGCGGCGTCAGGGGTCGACCGTCGTCGGCAGCGATCGCGGCAAGCGTGTCGACGGTGGCGGCGCCGCGGCGCGCAAGTTCAAGGTGCGCGCGCTGGCGAATCCGGATGTCGGGGTGCACCAGCACCTGCGTGAGGAGCTCCGCCGGCTGCGTGCGGATGTCCGTGCGCACGAAGTTGCGGGCGGTCTGGATGTTGACGTCCTCGACGCGTTCCG
>VGXR01000102.1 GCA_016873255.1 Planctomycetota bacterium | reverse complement strand
AAGGCCGGATCCTCTCGCTGCCCATCTACCCCGAGATGACAGACGAGATGATCCGCTACGTGGTCGACTGCGTGGCCGAGTTCCAGCGCCAGTGAGGCCCGCATGAGGCGATACCTGTTCTTCACTAAGACGCTGTGGAACGAACCGCCGCGGCTGCGACATCAGCTCGCGGAGCTGCTCGCGCGGGCGGGCAACGAGGTCATCTTTTTCCAGAAGCCGTCGACCCCGGGCCGCCCGGCACCCGGTATGCCTCAGACGCCCAATGGGATCCGGCTCGTGCGCCATCGCGAGCTCATGCACCACAAGCTGAGGGTCGGCCCGGTGGCCCGTGTGGCAAACGCGGCCTACACGACGCGGTGCCTCGGACAACGGATCGCCAACCTGCACTGCACCGAAAGCGATATCGTCGTCAACTTCAACTACGAGTACTACTTCCTGCGACGGATCTTTCCGCGTAACCCAATCATCACGATCATCAACGATGACTTCATCTCCTCGGCGCCGCGGATTGCGCAGCCGAGCCTGCGGAAGGCGCAGCGCCTCACCTGCCGCATGAGCGATGCGGTACTCACCCCTTCGGTCGCGCTGCAGGAGGAACTCGCTGCGGACTGCCCGGCCGAGCTGTTCCTGCCCTGGGCCGACGTCAACTACACCGCGCCCCCGGCCGGCATCGAGCGGAACGGGCTCTTCTTCTGGGGCTACATCGGGCGGAGGATCGACTTCGCTTGGGTCGAACGCCTGGCAGCGTCGCTGCGGACGCGGATGCCTGCGGTGAAGATCGACTTCTTCGGGCCAACCCAGGGCGATGCCGCGAGTCATCCGCTCTTCCGCAGCTATCCGAACGTGAGACTCCGCGGAAGCGCGAGTCTGTCGGATGTTCCGCTCGACGAGATGATGGGGAGCATCATCCCGTACGTCCTCGGCGTTCCGGATGTCGACGCCGTGGTGATACCGAACAAGGCGATGCAGCTCCTCGCGCGCGGCCTGCCGCTGGCGATCACGGGGATGCCGAGGTTTGAGCGGGCCCCGTTTGTCCGTCGCCTCGACGAAGGCGACGCGGTGCGGGCGCTCGGAGAGCTGCGGCAGGACTTCGATCGACTTCAGGGCCCAATACGGGACTACATCCAGGGCAACGGCGGCGAGGCACGGCTCATGCAGTTTCTCTCGATCGTGGAGCGTGCCTCGTCCGCGGGCGTCCGTCGATAGAATGAGGCGGCGTGATCCCGTCGATCGCCATTCCCGCCTTGCCCTGCGGCAACTTCTCCTCGGTAGTCAAGATCATCGAGAAGGTCGGAGGCAAGGCGCGAATCGTCACGCGGCCCGAAGAGCTCGGGGACTTCCAGAAGGTGATCATTGCCGGCGTCGGCGCATTCGATCACGGTATGTCGAGCATCAATTCGGGTGGCTGGCTGGGGGCGCTGAACAGTTTTGCCATCACGCGGCGGCGGCCGATACTCGGTATCTGCCTCGGCATGCAGCTGCTCTGCAAGCGCAGCGAGGAGGGTGCGCTGCCTGGACTTGGCTGGATCGACGCCGATGTCGTGAAGTTCAGATTTGACCCGGGATCAAGCCTAAAGATCCCGCACATGGGCTGGAATACGCTGAGGGTCCAGAAACCCAACCCCCTAGTCCCGGTCGAGGAAGGCGAACAGCGGTTCTATTTCGTGCACTCCTACCATGCGGTGTGCCGAGACCCGGTCGATGTCCTCGCGACGGCGCACCACGGTTACGAGGTCACGGCCGCACTCAGCCGCGGCAATGTCATGGGTGTCCAGTTCCATCCCGAGAAGAGCCATCGCTTCGGCATGGCTCTCATGCGCCGCTTCGTGGAGCTCTGATGCTGAAGCACCGAGTCATCCCGTGCCTGCTCATGCTCAACGACGGGCTGGTCAAGACCTCGAGGTTCGCGAAGGCCAAGTACGTGGGCGACCCAATCAACGCGATCAGGATCTTCAGTGACAAGGAGGTCGATGAGCTGATGGTGCTCGACATCGGAGCTTCGCGCGGCGGCAAGGAGCCGAACTACGAGCTGATCGAGCAGTTCGCCGGCGAGTGCTTCATGCCGCTGTGCTACGGCGGAGGGGTCCGGACCGTGGAACAGGCGCGTCGGCTCTTCGCCCTCGGGGTCGAGAAGGTCTGCCTGCAGTCGGCCGCGCTGGATGATCTTTCGATCGTCACGCGCATCGCCGAGCAGTTCGGGAGCCAGAGCGTGCTGGTCTCGGTGGACATCAAGTCGAACTGGCTTGGCAAGAACCTGCTCTACTCGAGCCGGTCGGGCAAGGCGATCGATCGCCCTTGGCTGCAGTTCCTGAGGGACGCCGTAACCGCCGGCGCCGGAGAGATCGTGTTGAACAGTGTCGACCGGGACGGCACCATGCAGGGCATGGACCTCGCCCTGATACGGGAGGCTAGCGCTGCGGTACCGGTGCCGCTTGTCGCGGTCGGTGGCGCTGGCTCGCTCAAGGACATCAAGGCTGCCATCGATTCCGGTGCCAGCGCCGTGAGCGCCGGTGCGCTGTTCGTCTTCCACGGTCCGCACCGGGCCGTCCTGATCACCTATCCGAGATACACGGAACTGGAAGCACTGTTCGGGAGCTGAGGATTCATTGCCCGGGTCGGGTCACGAGGCGCTTCAGGATTGGCAGCCTGCCGAGGACCTTAGCGAGCAACCCCCCGACCTCCTGGTAGACGGCCGGCTGGCTCCATCGAGTGGCGAGCAGCATGAGCAGCAACGTGAGCGGGGCGAGCCCGAGTAGCGCGCCCGCTTGACCGATTCGCCCCAGATCGCAAAGCCATTGCGACCCGAACCACGCCGCGCAGCCGATCGGCAGGGCAGTGGACCAGGGTGCTAGGAACACACGAACCGCTGCAGCGAAGCCGAGTCCAGCGTCCCTGATGCTGAGCCAGGTAGCGATGGGCAAGCTCAAGGCCCAGAGCGAGGCGGCACCCACCGCGACCCCGAGCGCACCGCCCCTTGAGGCAGACCAGGCGATGACGGGGACGGACACGACGAGATGCAGCAATTGCCAGGCTAGAAATGTGCGGAACTTGCCACGCGCCTTCAGCATCGCCATGGTCGGCGCCGATGCGAAGAAGAACGACTCAAGAATGCTCATCGCCGCGAAGACCGGAGCCGCTGCCTGCCATCGGACGTCGAACACCAGCGAGAAGAGCGCCGCACCGAAGATCGCTTGCGTGAGGCAGACCGGCACCGCGAGCGCGCTCAGCGTCGACAGGGTGCGGAGATAACCCTTGGCCTGCCGATCGGCATCATGCCGGAGCCGGCCGAGGACCGGCTGGAGAACGCTCGACACCTGGGTCGCGACTAGCGTGTTTGCCTGGCCGGAGAGGCTTACGGCGAAGGCGAACAGGCCGGTCTGCTCCGCGGACGCGAAGCAGCCGAGCAGAAGCAGGGGAAGCGAGTCAACAACGCTGTGTACGTACTGAGCGCCGCCGGCCGCGAGGAACTGCGAACGGACCTGCCGACGATCAATGACGGCGCCGCCAGGAGGTCCTGTCGCCGATTGCGCCTGAGGAAGCTCTGCACGAATGAACCAGTATCCGGCCGATCGAAGGAACGAAACGATTACTGACGGAATGACGATAGACCATGCACCCGCGCCTAAAAGGGCAAGCACAACGCCGGTGACGGTCGAGATGAACTGGGCCAGTCCATCGATTAGGGCAATGCCGCCGTTGCGGAAGTCCAGGCGCAGGACCGTCTGGGGAGCGACCTGCAGCGCCTCTCCGAAAGGCCGGATGGAAGCAACGATCACCAGCCCAACCAAGAGACTCCACGGATATTCGGCATAGACCGCCGCCACGGCAGGCGCCATCAACATGCCGAGGACCATGAGCGCGAGACTGACGGCGAGTACCAGCTTCGAGGCATCGGAGAGGATCTCACGGATCGACTCGGAGCGCGCGATCAGCACATCCCCCATATTCAGCGGGGGGAAGATGCAGACGAACTTAGCGGCAGTCAGCGCCAGGGCCGCAGCACCGAATTCACTGGCACCCATGCACCGCGAGATAATCCATGTCGCCGCCACGGTCGCAACCTTGTTGACAACGAGTTGCCCCGTGGCCCATGCGGTGCCGCGGAGCGCAATGCTCGCGTACCCAGCGCGGGGCTTTGACTCGCTGGCGGCTGGGAGAGGATCGTCCATAGGCTGACCGCCGGAAGAACTGGCAGGTCAAGGGAAATGTACGCCCGACGAGGGCGTCCGACGGACGCCCGCCGCCGGTCACCGACTCAGATGTACGGCAGGTGTACGATCAAGGCGTCAATGCAGATCATCGCCTACGCGATCGTACTGGTATTTTCAACCGCATCGCTCGTCAGCGGGGCATGGGCGGCTGCGTTCAGCTTTACGCTCTTCCCCCTTCAACAGCTGCTCTGGTCGGCGTCTCCAATCTTCCTCTCCAACCGAACCCTTCCGAACTTCGTCGTGGCAGGGGCAGTCGGCCTTGGCCTGCTCAAGCAGGTGCTCGCAAAGAAGGCCTCATTCACAGGGGCAGTGAATCCCGTTTCGCTCGCATCGCTCGGGCTCTACGCGTGGGCGGCGGTCACGCTCATTTGGACGCGTGCACCCGAGTCTGGAACGGAGATGGTCATACAAGGGCTTCCGTATGTCCTGCTCATGATCGTCATCGTGCCGCTTACCCTGCCCAGCCTCGATGATGTGGCTAACATGAGGACAGCCCTTCTGTTCATGGGGACCGTAGTGCTCGGCGCCATCACCATAAGCCCGGATTTCACCTACTGGGGTGGACGCCTGGTGTTCCAGTTCAACAGCGAGTCCCGGACGAACCCGCTTGTCATTGGCGAGTTGGGGGGACTTGTGATGCTCGCGGCGGTGCTCTGGCCGCCCGGGGAGCGCGGACCAGGCGGCGGGCTACTGCGTGCGGTGGCTGGACTCATGGGCATCGTGGCGATACTGCAGTCCGGCTCGCGCGGCCAGATGCTCGGCGCTATCGTGATCTGCGTCGCGGCGATTCCCCTCGCACGGCCGGTGCTGAGCG
>VGXR01000101.1 GCA_016873255.1 Planctomycetota bacterium | reverse complement strand
GAGGGCGACGCGCGCGCGCGGTCCGGTGCGCTCGTCATGCTCTCGCTCACGAGCCTCGAGGAGCAGGCTGCGGAGAGGCCCTGGGCAGACGAGGATCCAGAGGGTTTCGAGCGGGCGAACCGCGCGCTGCAGGAGCGCGTGCGAAGCGCCATCGCGCGCTCTGCCGGCATCGAACCCGCGCGCTCGAGCATCGCGGCGCTCCGGGCGCGGACACCCATCGCGATTCCCATCGATCCCGTCGGCGAGGTGGATCCGGCGGACTTCGTTCCACTCCACGCCGACTGAACGGCGTTCTCTCCCGCGAGGTGCCATGCTCGGTCTCGTCGCGTTCCTCGTTCCGTCCCTGTGCGTCGCGCTGCTCGGCGCGTGGCTTGTCGTCACCGGCTGGCGCGGGCGCCGGCTCGTGGGCGTCGTCGAGTGCGCGAAGTGCCGGTTCGAACTGCGCGGCATCGATCTGCACGGCATATGCCCGGAGTGCGGCCAGGCATTGAGCGCGGCGGGTTCCGTGCGTGTCCGGAGGACATGCCGACCGATGCGCATCGCGATCGGCACCGCCCTCTTCCTGTGGGGCGTATCGCCGATCGCAATGTTCGGTTGGCTGGCGGCGTCGCAGGTCAACCTCATCCAGATCGCTCCGGTCTGGTGGCTGCGGACCGAACTTGCGTTCGTGGGTCCGGCTCGCGCCGCCGAGATCGGGGCGGAACTTGATCTGCGGCTCTGTGGCGGCCAGCGCGGGATGACGACCGCCGAGGAGCAGGCGGTCGCGGACGACTTCTCCCGGATGCTCGCCGACCCCGCCATCGCGTGGAACCCCGGCTTCAGCAACTTCTACGAGCGCGCGCGGACCCAGACGCTGGTCGGCGACGCCGACTGGATGAGGTACGTCGAGCGAGCGACGCAGATCTCGTGGTCTCCACGCACGCGGGTGCGTGCGGGGAGCGAACTGCCCGTCGAACTCGTGATCCGGGGCGCGACAGTCGCCGACGCACTTCCCATCCCGACGATCCGTCTCCGTTCGCGCGTCGAGGGGGTGTCGATCGACGGCCGCGACCTTCCCGGAACGTGGGGCGGCGAGTCGGGCACGTCCATCACGCGCGGCGGTCACTCGGGGTGGACCATGGGACTGCCGATGCCCGACGCGGTCGGCAAGGCCCGGCTCACGATGCGCTATCGAATCGATGTCGTGACCGCCGCCGAGCCCAAGGAGCGGCTCGTCGGCTCGATCATCCGGGATTTCGAGGGTGAGATCGAGATCGTCGGGTCGGAGGAACCCGCGTTGCGCGTCGTGCGCGACGAATCGCTGGCCGCGGCGATCGCGTCGGCCCTGTCGGTCAATCGGCTCGAGCTCACCGACCGCCGCCATGTCGATCTGATGATCCAGGTCCGGAACGCACCTGCGGACCTCGGCTTCGAGGTGCTCCTGCGGCCCCGCGACGGCGCGCACGCGGGGCGGGAGATCGCCCTTGGGTCGATCTGGTTCGCGTCGGGTGCGACCTCGGGCTACGGTATCGGTCGGGACATCCGCGACCTCGGCGGCACTGATGCGACGGCGGTCGACGTCGTCCTGCGGCCATCGGTGGCCGCCGCCGAGCGCTCGCCACGCCTCGAGTCGGCATGGATGGGCGCCGACATCGTCATCGAAGAGCCGAGCCTTGTGCGCCGATTCACCGCACCGGACAAGGGTGCGGCGCAGGGTCCGACTCAGGGTCCGACTCAGGGTCCGACTCAGGGTGAAACGCAGGGCGCGACGCAGCCCGCACCAAACGAGTCTTCAAGTTGAGGCCATGACGCGCGGCCTCGCGACCGGAAACAGGATCTCAAGGAGCCACGACCATGAATCGAATCCAATGCTGGGTACCGGCCATGTTCTGCGGATTTCTCTCGCTCATTACCCTTGGGGCGGTGCTGTTCGCGCCAAGTCCGGCTGCCTTGGCACCGGTGTTCCTCTGCTTCCTCCCCATGTGCTTCTTCTTCGTCGAAAGCGCCATGCGGAACATGCAGCGGGAGATCCGCGAGCTGCGCGCGCAGCTTTCGGCGCAGGCGGGAGCCAAGCCATGACCGCGCGAGCCCGACGCGGAGGCGGCCTCTCAGGGACTCGCGGAGGTATCGCGGTGCTTGCCTCGCTCCTGCTCATCGCGAGCGGGCTGGCGGCTGGTTGCCGCACACACACCCGGGTCATCGACTCGCCCTTCGCGGCCGATGACGAGTATCCGCAGCTCTTCTGGATGTTCACGCTCATCGAGGTGCCGGCGGATGCCGACCTCCCGCCCCTCGGGTCGCTCTAGACGGCCGCACGCGATGGCGCGGCGGGAGTCTCCGCGGCTCCTCGCGTCGAGTGCGTGAGCGCAGCGTCGGTCGATGAACTGTTCCGCTCGATCAATGAATGCCCGGGTGCCCGAGACGTCTTCTGTCCGGCGATCGTCTCCGCCCCCGGGGCACCCGCAGCCGTCGAGTTGAATTCGGTCGACAAGGCGGGGGCCTGGAGCGGGAAGTTCTCCATCGCCGCGACCGGATGGCTCGACGATAGAGGGCTGACGATCGAGGTCTTGCTGCGTGGCGACTTGGGCGACGGGTGCGCGACAGGCGTCCGCGAGGTGGGCGACGGAATGGCGTTGATCCTGGTCTGTCCGACGGCGGAAGGCTCCGCGACTCGGGCGCTGCTCGTCGTGCGACCGAAGGTGGTCCGCACCCCGAACGACGCGCCGGTGCAGCGCGCGGGTCGTGCAGGCTGAACCGGGCGACTCTCCGCCCCGAGTTCGCGCGCTCTCCGAACTCGTTCACGGCCTCCGACGATCGGGAGCGCTCGAATCGGCGCGTCGCACGGTCGCTTCGGCGAGTCGAGTCGTGCGCAAGTCAACGCGCCGTCACGCGCGTGCGACTCCTTGGCATACTCCCCGTCGGCATGCTTCGGACGCTTCCCATTTCGATCGAGTCTTTCGAGGCCACCGTCGGCCGCGCACTTCGGAGGACGCCGGTCCAGAACCAGCTGCAGCTCGATGTGATGCAGCGCGTGATCGGGGATCCGCAGCGGAAGCCCACCGCTGTCCATCTCGTGGCCGTCGAGGATGTCTCGAGCGGAGATGTCGGCGTCGCGATGCAGACGCCGCCCCGCAAGGTCATCGTGTCGATGACGACCGGCGCGATCGCGCGCGAACTCGGCCGGGTCTTCACAGCGCTCCACCCGAACGCGTGCATGGTGCACGGGCCGGAAGACGCAGCGTGGGCCTTCGCCGCCGGTGCGGGTGCGAGGAACCCGCGTCTCGTGATGCGTGAAGGGCTCTATGCGCTCGAGCGGCGCGTTGCGCAGGCCGAAGCGCCGGGTGCCCCGCGGCTCGCGACGGTTGAGGATGCGCTGACTCTCCAGCGGTGGATCGATGGATTCTCTTCGGAGGCCCTGCAGACTTCTCCGAACGACCCAACGGGCGGAGAACGGCTCGGACGCTCGGAGCGCGCATGGGTCTGGCTTGCATCGGATGGCACGCCCGTGAGCATGGCGTACAACTCGCGCCAAGTGGAGGGTTGGTGGTCGATCGGACCCGTCTACACGCCGCCCGAGCATCGCGGACATGGCTACGCGACCGCGGTCGTGACGCACCTGAGCGAGTGGGCGCTCGCGAGCGGCGCGACGGGCTGCACGCTCTTCACCGACCTCGCGAACCCCGTGTCGAACCGGATCTACGAGCGGATCGGCTACCGCCGCGTCGGTACATGCGCGACGGTGGCGTGGTGAGGGTTGCGCCACCACGCCGGGCAATTCGGGTCAGCCCGCGCGTTCCACGCCGAGACCTGCGGCTGGCTCGATAGACTGCCGACGGTCTCGCGTGCATCTCGCAGTGCGGAGGGCGCTTGGATCCGCGCCGCCGCCCTGCGGGCGACCGGATGGGCGGCGCACGCGAAGTCACCGGGAAGCAGAGCATGAATCTCCCCACCTACAAGTCGCTCCTGATCAGCCAGTTCGACGCCGCCTTCGACATGCTCGAGGAGTGCATCCGCGTCTGTCCCGACGCGCGGTGGAAGGGGAAGGTCGGCAAGTATGCATTCTGGCATGTCGCCTATCACACGCTCTACTGCACCGACCTGTACACGGCCCGCAACGCAAAGCGCTGGAAGACGCACCCGAGGTTCCACCCCGGTGGCCTCGACGACGTCGAGGGCGAGTATCCGACGCGCATGATGACGCGCGCCGAACTCATCGCCTATGTCGCGCGCTGCCGGAAGCTCGTGCATGCGTCGATCCGCCGCGAGACATCCGCGACCTTGCGCGCGCCCGCCGGATTCCCGTGGCTTTCGTTCCATCGCGCAGAGCTGCCTCTCTACAGTCTGCGCCATGTGCAGCACCACACGGGGCAACTGAGCGCGTTCCTGCGTCGCGCGAAGATCTCGACGCGCTGGAAGAAGGACGGGCGGGGCTGACGGTGCGGTCTTCTCCTTCGTTCCAGAGTCGAGGCGCGGCGGTCTGCCGCTGGCTTGGCCTCGACGGCACGGGGCGATAGGCCGAAGGCTGTGACTTGGGGGCGGCCGGCGGCGGCAGACTTCGAGGCCCCCGCTCTCGAGGTGCGAAGGAATCGGCCGTCACCCCCTCTGGCACGCTCAGAAGGCCATCTAAGGCTTTGATCCGTTTCGCCGGGGGAGGTACCCACGCGGGTTGACCGAGAACGGCCAACCCGCGTGTTCATTGATGGGGACGCAGGAACCCGGATCTCTTTGCCCGGTTTCCCTTCGATCAGTTGATCCGCAAGCAATACTTCTTGGTGACTGGTCGTCTGTCGAGCGAAGTCCCATGAGACCCAGAATCTGCCGATCAATGGCGCGGCTGCATCCCCATCGATGGGGCACGGCGGCACTGGCGATCGCATCGATCGCCGCCCCTGCACGGTGGTGCCACGCCCAGACGGTGCGCACGGAGACCGTCGCGCCCGTCGCAGCCAATCCTGCCGTCAGCGGATGGTTCGCATCGCATCTGGTCGCGTACGCCCCGGAGGTGACGCAGCGCAATCAGTTGTTCCTGTTCCTTCATGGGATGGGAGGCA
>VGXR01000100.1 GCA_016873255.1 Planctomycetota bacterium | reverse complement strand
GCTCGGCCACGTTGGTCGGGTAGAAGGTGTTTCCGAAGTCGATGTGGTTGTCGTTGTAGCCGGTGTTGCCGTCCCACTCCTTGTCGCCGCCGTGGATCTTGAGCGTCTTGGAGTTGATGAAGGTGTTGTCCGTGTTGGCGAACGTGCCGCCGCGCGGCGCGCGGTTGCTGATGACGGCGAACTGCGAGTTGCCGGTGTTGCGCCACTCGCGGCCACGACGGATCGACGGATCGACCGGCATGGCGGCGTACGACGTGTTGCACACGCCGTCGAGGTTGGCCTGGAAGCCCGTGATCGGGCCGCCGCCGCCGCCGCCGACGGCATCAATCGGATCCCAGTACACGTCTGCCGACGGGTTGATGCGGTTGAAGTTGTACGTGGCGCAGGGCACGATGCGCGAGCTGACCTCGGCGGGGGAGACCAGGATCTGGGCATTCACGAAGCCCTTGCCGATCATGGCGCCCCAGAGGTTGGCATGGTTGTTCTGGCGCTCGTCGCCGCCTGGCCCGACGTTCTGCGAGCCGGCGCCCGTGTGGCGGCCCGGCACGTTGCCGAGGTGGTTGATGTTGCCGGGCAGCGGGTACAGGCCGCCGGAGCTGCTGGCGGCGGTGAGCAGGCCCTGGTGGATCTGCTTGACCTGGGTGCCGTCCTTCACCTGGCGGGCCGTGGCGCGCGCCTTGGCCAGCGCCGGGAGGAGGAGTCCGAGCAGGAGCGCGATGATGGCCATCACGACCAGCAGCTCGACGAGGGTGAAGCCCTTGTGCTTGTTCTTCATGGGTGTGTTCCTTGCCGTTGGTGGTTGCGAAGCCGTCAGTTGGCGTTCTCGAGGCGGTCCCACGACGGCACCGCGATGAACTGCGTCGCGAGGTTGTAGTGGATGCCGAGCATCGTGTCGCCGCCGGACCACGGCTGGAGCGCCGTTCCGTTCAACATCGCGCAGCCCTGGCCGGTGAACTCGGGCGGGGTGGTGCCGCCGCAGGCGAACAGGTTGTCCTTGGCCAGGTTGCCGTTGTTGAAGTTGCCGCACTCGTAGAAGACGCCGTCCGGGCGCATCGTCTCGACGAACTCCATGTGGGTGTCGCCGAAGCAGATGTTGCCCTCCCAGCTCTTCTGCGGTCCGTGCAGCTTCAGCGTCGGGCTGAAGGTGTACTCGTCGCCGGTGTTCACGCCGTTGCGGACGCCGCGGGTCGACATGTGGGGGCGCGCGGAGTCCAGGTTGTTGCGCCAGTGCTGCTGCTTGCGCAGGCCGCACAGGAGCAGGTGTGCGTACGACGTGTGGCACTCGTTGGTGCCGACCGTGCCGTCGATTTGGGCGCGGAAGCCGGCCTGCAGGTTCAGGGCGCCGCCCGAGACCACGTCGCCGTCCCAGTACACGTCCGCCGCCGGGTTGTACGCGGAGTAGTTGTAGTTCTGGTAGAGCCTGACCACCTGGTTGATCTCGGTGGGCCCGTACAGGATGTCGGTGTTGAAGAGCTGCTGGGCCACGCACGCTGAGTACAGGCACTGGGTGCGGTTCTTGGCGAAGTCCTCGTTGCCCTCGCCGGGGACGTTCTGGGCGCCGACCGGTTGGCGGTTGATCAGGCCCGGGGTCGGCAGCTTGCCGCCCTTGGTCTCGTTGGCGCGACCCACCATGGCGGTGTGGATCTGCTTGATCTGGTTGGAGTCCTTCACGGTCTTGGCGGTCTGCTGGGCCTTGGCCAGCGCCGGCAGCAGCAGCCCGACGAGCAGGGCGATGATCGCCACGACCACCAGCAGTTCGACCAGCGTGAATGCGCGCTTTTTCATACTCGGTGTCTCCTCAATCGGAACGAAACTCAAGCACGACGTCTGTGATTTCTCGGCCGCCCGCGCACGCGGGCTCAGGGCCAGCACCCGCCGACGCGGCGGATGCCCTCGTGATGACCCGGGGTGTCGGCGTGGAGGCGCCGATGGCCGCGAGGCATCGTCAGGAGCGGACGATTGGTTGCGTCGTGGAACCGGTGGCCGGGCCGGTGAGGGCCAGGCGACACTGCACTGCACAGACCGCATCCGACGGGTGAAGGTCGGGGTGCGGGGCCCTCCGCGCGGCGCAGGCATGGCATCAGTTCAAGGTCCGTGTTCCTGCCATCAGTTGCAGGTCCGGGGAATGCCGCGGTGGTCGGGCGAGCCGTTGCAGGTGGCTCGGACGCGTCGGGATGTCGGGTGCGGCCGGTTCGCCGCTCCCACGGGCAAGATACGCGGTTCTCCGCCCGACGGTTGGCGGAGATGCACGTCGATTCACCAATTTCGGAGGTCGATGCGGCCAATAAGCGCGGCGGCGCTCCGGCTCCCTACGATCCGCGCCATGGACATCCACGCGAAGCTTGCCGATCTCGGCCTGGCCCTTCCTGCCGCTCCCAAGCCCGTTGCTGCCTACGTGCCCGCGGTGCGTTCGGGGAACCTGGTCTACATCTCGGGGCAGCTGCCCATGAAGGACGGCCAGCTCCTGGCGACCGGCCCGGTGCCGTCGAAGTGCAGCCCCGAGGCGGCCAACGCGGCCGCCCGGCAGTGCGTGCTCAACGGGCTGGCGGTGCTCGGCGACCAGGTCGGCGGCGACTTCTCGCGCGTGGTCCGCGTGGTCCGCGTGGGCGCGTTCGTGCAGTCGGACGACGGCTGGACCGAGCAGCCGAAGGTTGCCAACGGCGGCAGCGAGCTCCTGCAGCAGGTGTTCGGCGAGGCGGGGCGGCACGCGCGCGCCGCGGTCGGCACCAACGCGCTGCCCCTCGGTGCGAGCGTGGAGATCGAGCTCCTGGTCGAGGTCCGCTGAGCCCGCCGGGGCTCAGCCCTTGCGCAGCACCAGGAGGAGCGCCATCAACGCGTTCGCGGCGACGCTCAGCCCCAGCACGGCGAGCACCGCAATGCCCACCGGCGTCGCCCACGGGCTCCCGGCGCGCGGCAGCTCCGCCATGGCGACCGGGGCCTCGCCGTCAGCGCCGTCGGTCGCCCCGGGCATCGGCGCATCGAGCTTGGGGCGCGCGTGCACCGGCGCCTCGCGCGCGGCGACGCGGTCGAGGTCCTCGATGAGGTCGGCCGCCGAGTGGTAGCGCTCGCGCGGGTCCTTGGCCATCATCATCTCGATGATCATCGAGAGCCCGTTCGAGAGGTCGGGCACCAGCTGGTCGGGCGGCTTGAGCGGCTGGCGGAGGTGCCGCTGCATCACTTCCTTCGGGGAGTTCCCCTCGAAGGGCACCCGCCCCGTCACCATGTGGTAGAGCGTGGCGCCGAGTCCGTAGATGTCGGAGGCCGGGGTCACCTCGCGGGCGCGGATCTGCTCCGGCGAGATGTAGTAGGGCGTGCCGAAGATCTTGCCCTTCTCCTCGGTGGCCGCATCGGAGTCGTTGCCGGCGCGGGCAAGGCCGAGGTCCGCAAGCTTGACCACGCCGCCCTTCGTGATCATCAGGTTTTTCGGCTTCACGTCGCGGTGGATGAAGCCCTTCTCGTGGGCGTGGCGCAGGGCGCTGGCGGCCTGCCGCGCGATGTGCAGCGCCTCCGTCTCGCCGATGCGCCGCTTCGCCTGGATGCGGTCGAAGACGGTCTCGCCGTCCACGTACTCCATCACGAAGAAGTACTCGCCCGCGGGCGCGCGGCCGACGTCGTACGCGGCCACGATGTTCGGGTCGTTGAGCCGGGCGGCCGACTTGCCTTCCTTGTAGAAGCGGTCGATGTACTGGGCGTCGGTGGCGAACTTCTTCGGGAGCAGCTTGATGGCCACCAGCCGGTCGAGGCTGAGCTGTCGCGCCAGGACCACCGTGCCCATCGCGCCCGCCCCCAGCTTCCGCTCGATGCGGTAGCCCGGGATCATCTCCGCCGAGGACACCTTGGGCGCCGCCATGCTGGAGCCGCTCTTTGCGGACGGGTCGCCGTCGTCGGTCACCCAGCCGCGGAGCATCTCGATCTGCTCGGCCGTCAGCACTCCGCGCGACACGAACACCTCGACGAAGCGCGCCGGGCGCTCCTCCTTGGGGTACTGCTTGATCAGCTCGAACGCCAGCAGCACCTGGTTGCGGCTGGCGAGCCCGCGCTCGACGGCCGCGCGCCCGATCAGCGTCTCCACCGAATGCCTGATGCCCGCGCCGGCCATCGTGGTGCCAAGCGTGGCGCGCTCGTCGTTCCGGATGTCGGTCTTGTTGTCGGGTGGCTGGGACATCGGTTCGGCGGTGGCCCGCAGGGGGCGCAGGGGGACGAACTATACTTGAGCGTCCGCGGCGCTTCCCGCGCCGGTTCCATGGACACGTCCAGCGAACGCATCCCGCACCCAGGCTCCGCCGCGCCCGGAGGCTTCGATGACCATGGGGTGATCCTCGCCAGCGGCTCGCCGCGTCGGGCCGCGATCCTCCGAGCCGCGGGCGTCGAGCCGCAGGTGATCGTGCCCGCGATCGACGATGCCGATGCCCCCGCCGACCGGATGGAGCCCGCGCGCATGGTGATGGCGCTTGCATGGTTCAAGGCGCGGCAGGCCCTGCGCGAGGCCGACCGCCGCCACGGTGCCGGAGGCCCGCGCTGGCTCGTGGCCGCCGACACGATGTGCGTCGATGGCGCGCGCGTGATCGGCAAGCCCGCGGGCGCGGAGGACGCGCGGTCGATGGTGGCGGGGTTCCGGGGGCGCTCGCACCAGGTGGTGACCGGCGTGTGCGTCGTCGACCGCACCAGCGGGACGCGGGTCATCCGCGCCGACTCCGCGGTGGTTTCCCTGGGCCCGCTCGACGACGCCGAGCTCGAGCGGTACGTGCAGGGCGGGGATTGGCACGGGAAGGCCGGTGGGTACAACTATGCCGACCGCGTGGCGGCCGGTTGGCCGCTCGCATGCACGGGCGACCCGGAGACCGTCATGGGACTTCCCTCGAGGATCGTGCTTCCGCTCATCGGTCGGGATGCCGTGGGTCGGGATGCCGTGGGTCGGGATGCCGTGGGTCGGGATGTCGTCGAGCAGGGACGGTCCGCGTGAGCGACGCGGGCCCCCTGCACCCGCGATGGTCGCCGCTGGCCCACGCCGCGGCGTTCCTCTACGGCCTCGGCGTCCGCGCCAACGGCGCGATGTGGGGGCTGCGGTCGCCGGTGCGGCTCGGCGTGCCGGTCGTGAGCGTGGGCAACGTGTCGGCGGGCGGGACGGGC
>VGXR01000099.1 GCA_016873255.1 Planctomycetota bacterium | reverse complement strand
AGGCGAATCTCCTCGAGGCGCACGCGATCTATCTCGCCGCGAAGGACCGCGGCCCGGCACACAAGGACACGCTCGCGTGCGCGCAGGCGCTCGTCGACCTGTACACGGCCTGGGACAAGTCCGAGCCAGGCAAGGGCCACGACGCGAAGGCCGCGGAGTGGCGGGCAAAGTCCACACCGCCGGCCCCGCCCGCGCCGTCTCCGGTCCGGCCCGCGGCGCCTCCATCCGCCCCCTGATCATCTGAAGTTCCGCGCCAGGACGACCGGACCGCGAACTACACCCCCGCCGCGCGTATCCGCCGCCGTATCCTCCCGCTCCATGCCCCCAGATGACACGATCATCCCCGGCGAGCCGGGGTCTGGCCAGGGTTTCTCCGACGACGTCCCCGGCACGCAGGTGGGCCCGTACAAGCTTGTCTCGCTTCTCGGCGAGGGCGGCTTCGGCTCGGTGTGGCTGGCGGAGCGGCGGCACCCCTTCGTGCAGCGGGTGGCCCTGAAGATCGTGAAGGCGGGGATGGACTCGAAGGCGGTGGTGGCGCGCTTCGAGCAGGAGCGGCAGGCGCTGGCGGTGATGGACCACCCGCACGTGGCGAAGGTGCTCGACGGGGGGCTGACGGCGCGCGGCCGGCCGTACTTCGCGATGGAGTACGTGGCCGGGGAGTCGATCACGCAGTTCTGCGACCGGCAGCGGCTCTCGACGAAGGACCGCCTTCGGCTCTTCCTGCAGGTGTGCGAGGCGGTGCAGCATGCGCACACGAAGGGGATCATCCACCGGGACCTGAAGCCCTCGAACGTGCTGGTGTCGATGGGGACGGACGACCAGCCCAGCGCGAAGGTGATCGACTTCGGGATCGCGAAGGCGGTGTCGGGCCGGATGACCGAGCAGACGGTCTTCACGGAGACGGGGCAGATGATCGGGACGCCCGAGTACATGAGCCCGGAGCAGGCGGACCCTGGCGCGGTGGACATCGACACGCGGACGGACGTGTACTCGCTGGGCGTGATCCTGTACGAGCTGCTGTCGGGGGTGCTGCCGTTTGACCCCGTGGACCTGAGGAGCCGCGCGTACCGGGAGATCCAGCGGGTGATCCGGGAGGAGGACCCGCCGACGCCGAGCGCGCGGCTGTCGACGATCGCGACGAAGGACGCGGAGCGTGCGACGCGGATCGGCCAGGCGCGGAAGGAGGCGATCGGCTCGCTTGCATCGCTCCTGAAGAGCGAGCTGGAGTGGATCCCGCTGAAGGCGATGCGCAAGGACCGGCAGGAGCGCTACGGCAGCCCGGCCGAACTCGCGCGCGACGTGGGGAACTACCTGGACGGCAAGCCGCTGGTGGCGGCGCCGGAGAGCACGGCGTACCGGGTGCGCAAGTACGTGCGGAGGAACCGGGGCTTCGTGGCGGCGACCGCGACGGTGCTCGCGGCGCTCGTGGTCGGCCTCGGCCTGGCGGCGTGGCAGTGGCGCGAGGCGACCCGATCGGCGAGGACCCTCCGGACTGAGCTCGCGGCCGGGATCACCCATCGCCTCTTCGAGTCGAGCCAGGCCGAAATGGCTCAAGAGCTATGGCCGGTCAATCGCTTGGCAGGACTGGGGGCAGGAGACTGGTTCTCGACCAAGCTGATCGAGGCCACCATCGACCAGTCCGTCTCCGACCTCCGGCCGGCAGCCCTCGTGCAGGGAACCGACCTGGAACGTGCCCGTGCGCAGCTTGAGCTGGCCGGGTCCATGGTGGCGGCGGGCGAGAACTTCGCAGTCAGCCACGATGGCCGACGGATCGTTGCATCGCAGCCGAACGGTCGCTTGTGTCTCTGGGATGCCGACACGCCGCGTCCCGCGGCAGGTTGGTGCATTGCCAATGGAGGCAAGGACCAGGACGAGGCGCCCGAGATCACGGCCGTCGCGATGCGCCCCGACGGCGGGCTGGTCGCGGTCGGCGACGAGTGCGGGCAGGTGTGGCTTGCAGCGGCAGGGATCGGCGGGTTGGCATCGAGCAGGTTCTTGGGATCCCTCGAGTCGTCCGGCACTCCTCCCCAGCCGAGTCCAGTCACGGGACTTTCGTTCTCGCCGGACGGGCGATTGGTGGTGGCCAGCCAAGGCGCGGCGCTCATGATGAAGTCGCAGCTTCTGGGCAGCGGAGGGCGGGACGGCGCCGAGGTGTCGGTGCTTCCACCAATTGTCGGGGAGCACCATGGTGGCCCCATGGTCCGCATCTGGGACGTCAATACCGGAAGCGTCGTCCGGACGATTTCCTGCACCGTGTCCGGCACCGATGTTCCTGTGAAGAGCGTCGCGTTCGACCCGTCCGGCGACCACGTCATCGGCTCGACTTCGGCCGGGAGGGTGTTGACCTGGCGCGTCGATTCCGGAAAGGTGGTCCGAGAGGTCCCCGGATCCGGGTTCGCGCTCAGCGGCGATGGGAAGCGCATCGCCATCGCGGATGCCCAGAGCCAGTCGGTGCGGGTCCTCGACCGGTCGTCCGGCTCGGAGTTGTGGCGGGCTGCAACGCCGGCCGGATCGAGGGGAATGGCGCTGGATGGACCCGGGACCCGGCTCGCAGTCGGCTCAGGCCTCGGCGTCCGCGTGTACTCCGCTCGAATGCCGGCAGCCCCCACCACACTGCTGGGGCACAGGGGGACGGTCTCCGGCGTGGTATTCGCAGATGGCGGATCACTGCTCGTGAGCGGCGAGGGGATTCCGGAGTCCTTCCGGATGTGGGACATGGGCGATCCTGTGCGACCACCGATCTTGCGCGGACACCGAGCGGATGTCTCGTCGATCGCCTGGTGCCGGGCTCATCCGATCCTCGCGTCAGGCTCGCGCGACGGGACCGTGAGGCTTTGGGACACCGTCTCCGGACTTCCCCTGGCCGTACTCGACGGGCATGACGGTGGTGCCACCTCGGTCGCGTTCGACCCGGCCGGCCGCTACCTCGCGTCGGGCGCCGGGGACGGCAGGTTCGTGCTCTGGGATCTCCCGGAGCTGCGCCGTCTGGGCTCGATTCGCCTTGAAGGCGGACAGATCCTGCAATTGGCGTTCAGCCCGGATTCCAGGTCCATTGCGGTGGTTGTCGGAAGCTCTTGGGGGACGTTCGGAAGCCCTGGAGCCGTCTCAATCGTCGACGTCGCGTCGTGCTCCGTGCGCCTGATTCCGGACATTGACGGCGACTCGTCCGGGTACCGTTCGGTCGGGTCGGTCGCCTGGTCGAGCGACTCCGCGTGGATCGGGGCCGGCGAGGATGGCACGCTGCGGCGATGGGATGCACGCAGCGGCTTGCCCCTGCCCAGAGGCATGTCGCCGGCGGGAGCGCGTCTCAGCGCCGCGCGCAAGGCCGACAGCCTCGCAGCCATTCGCTGGCACAGGACACTCTCTTCGCCTATCCTGCCGAGCCTCGACGGAAGCACCATCATCTCGGGTCCGGAGATCATCGACGGATCGACGGAGTGCTTCGTCTGGGACGCCACCGACGGACGGTGCCTTGGCACGCTGCAGGGTGCCATGAATGTTGCGAGCGACTCCGTCGCCTTCGCGGCCGATGGGACGACGGCGGTGGCGTACTCCCCGGGCGAGGACGCGGTCCGTCTGCTGCTCTGCCGTCCTGGCGGCGAATCGGCCGACCCTATGGCACAGGGCGCGCTGGCCGTGTTGCGCGGACACGGTGGTTCGGTGTCCACGGTCGCCTTCAGTCATGATGGGTCGATGCTGGCCGTGGGTTCCGGGACCGATCCCCTGCGTGTTCGGGGATCGGAATCGGCCAGCGAAGGGACCATCCGGCTCTATGACTCGACGCCGCACCCCGTGCAGTGGGAGCGGATCCGTGAGCGCCGAGCGCAGATCGCCGCTGCGCGAGCCATGCTCCGTGACGAGGTAAGCCGGGCCGGGTCGAGGCCCGATGCGGTGCGTGACCTGCGGGATCGCGTGCTGCGGGACCCGGGACTTCCGATGGAACGCCGGATCGCGGCGATGATCGTGCTCTTCGAGCGTGAGGCTGCCGTGAGCAAGTGAGCCGGCGCCGAGCCTCCTGACTACACCCCCGCCGGGCGCCTGCACGAACTGGAGTGACGGGCCGGGCGGGGAGCCGCGCCGGGGAACGGAATTGGTCCGCGGCTGCCCCGTGATGGCAGATGTGCTTCGCGCCGCCCCCGTATCCTCCCGCTCCATGCCCCCGGATGACACGATCATCCCCGGCGAGCCGGGGTCCGGCCAGAGTTTCTCCGACGACGCCCCCGGCACGCAGGTGGGCCCGTACAAGCTTGTCTCGCTTCTCGGCGAGGGCGGCTTCGGCTCGGTGTGGCTGGCGGAGCGGCGGCACCCCTTCGTGCAGCGGGTGGCCCTGAAGATCGTGAAGGCGGGGATGGACTCGAAGGCGGTGGTGGCGCGCTTCGAGCAGGAGCGGCAGGCGCTGGCGGTGATGAACCACCCCGGCATCGCGAAGGTGCTCGACGGGGGGCTGACGGCGCGCGGCCGGCCGTACTTCGCGATGGAGTACGTCAAGGGCGAGCCGATCACGGACTTCTGCGACCGGGTGAAGCTCGGGATCGAGGACCGGCTGAAGCTCTTCGAGCAGGCGTGCGAGGCGGTGCAGCACGCGCACCTGAAGGGGATCGTGCACCGGGACCTGAAGCCCTCGAACATCCTGGCCTTCATGGTGGAGGGCGAGGGCCCGAAGCTGAAGGTGATCGACTTCGGCGTGGCGAAGGCGATGAGCCAGCGGATGACCGAGCACACGATCTTCACCGAGACCGGGCAGATGATCGGGACGCCGGAGTACATGAGCCCGGAGCAGGCGGACCCGACGGCGGGGGACATCGACACGCGCAGCGACATCTACTCGCTCGGGGTGCTGCTCTACGAGCTGCTGGTGGGCGCGACGCCCTTCGACGCCAAGGAGCTTCGCAAGAAGGCCTACGGCGAGATCCAGCGCACGCTTCGGGAGCAGGACCCGCCGACGCCGAGCGCGAGGCTGTCGACGATCCTGACGAGCGATCCCGAGACCGCCAGCCGCATCGAGGCAGGACGGCACAGCCGTACGCAGGACCTGGTCCGCCGCCTGCGCGGGGAGCTGGAGTGGATCCCGCTGAAGGCGATGCGGAAGGAGCCGCAGCACCGGTACCAGACGGCGATCGCGCTGGCGGAGGACGTGCGGAACTACCTGGACGGCAAGCCGCTCGCCGCCGCGCCGGAGTCGACGGCGTACCGGGTGCGCAAGTACGTGCGCCGGAACCGGGCGCTGGTGGCGGGGGCGGGCGCGGTGGCCGCCGCACTCCTCCTGGGCCTGGGCCTGGCGGCGTGGCAGTGGCGCGAGGCGGTCGCGGCGAAGGATGTCGCCGTGACGAGTG
>VGXR01000098.1 GCA_016873255.1 Planctomycetota bacterium | reverse complement strand
GCGTCCTGGAGGGTCGTGAGGGTTGGGGGCGCTTGCATCAGGGCGGGAATCGTAGACACGTCGCGCGCCTTGCCGGCCGCCCTGCTGATGGCCGGAAGGTCCCGACTGCGTTCTAAGGGGCATGCGCAACGTCTCCACCGGCACGGGCCTCCTCGCCCTCGGCCTCGGCATCGCCGTCTTCCCGCTCGTCAGCCGCCTGTCCACCCCCGCGGAGGCCGCCCCTCCGGCCACCGCCGCGACGACGCTCGCGACCCTGGCCGCTGCGCAGGCCGGCCCCACCGTGGTCTGGCGCGGCGTGACGCAGCAGAACCAGTACACCTTCTATCACCGACTGTGGTCCGACGGGAAGCTCGAGGTGAAGGCCGCGTCACGCCCCTTCCCGGCCGGCCCGAACTCGTGCAACTTCGGCCAGTTCAGCTGCGCCTCGGTCTGGATCACGGTGCCGGGCACCAACAACTTCGACGGCGACAGCGGCTTTGCCGCCTGCACCGGCGACGTCAACGGCGATGCCGCGATCGATGGCACCGACCTCGCGCTGGTGCTCAGCAACTGGAGCACCGCCCCGGGCTGCGCCCAGGAGTGAGCGCCGGCCCGCGCGGGCAGGCGACTCCGCTGATGCGGTACAACTCCCGGGTGAGCCCGGCCCCGTAGCTCAGCGGCCCAGAGCAGTCGACTCATAATCGATAAGACCTCGGTTCGAATCCGAGCGGGGCTATTCAGGCAGCGCACGAATCCACGCGGCCTCCCGGCCGAATACGAGGGAGCGATGGACCGCACCCCCGCATTGCAGGCTGGGCTTGGCGTTCGGCCGTGGATGCGGCGGTGGCTGCTTGCCGCCGGGATCTACAACCTGCTGTGGGGGGCCGCCGTGGTGCTGGCCCCGGACGCGCCGCTGCGGCTCTTTGGGGTGGAGCCGCTCGCCGGCACGGGCCGGGCCATCTGGCAGTGCCTGGGCATGGTGATCGGGGTCTACGGCATCGGGTACCTCGCCGCAAGCCTCAACCCGCTGCGGCACTGGCCGATCGTGCTGATCGGGTTCCTCGGCAAGATCTTCGGGCCGGTCGGCTTCGTGTGGTGCGCCTCGCGGGGCGAGATCGACTGGAAGTTCGGGCTCACCATCCCGACCAACGACCTGCTCTGGTGGATCCCCTTCGCGCTGATCCTGCGAGCCGCCTGGCGGCAGGCACAGCTCGGCGAGGCAGACCCCTCCTGCGGCGCGAGCGCCCCAGCCATCCCGCAAACGGTGGGCTCGGCGCTGAACTTCGCCCATGACCAGTACGGTCGCTCGATCGCGCAGCTGAGCGGCGATGGCCGCATGGTGCTCGTGGCCGTTCGCCATTTCGGCTGCACCTTCTGCCGCGAGACGCTCGCGGACATCCGCGCCCACCGCGCGGACCTTGCCGCGCGCGGCGTGCGCATCGCCATCCTGCACCCGGCCGCCGCCGCGGACGCGGCACCGGCGCTCGCCCGCGCGGGGCTGGCAGACCTCCCCGCGATTGCCGACCCCTCGGGATCGGTTGCCGCGGCACTGGGAATCGAGCGCGGTTCGTTCACCGCCCTGCTTGGCCCGAGGAACATCTTGCGCGCCATCCCGGCCTTCCTTTCAGGCCACGGCATCGGCTACCCCGTGGGCGACCCCCTGCGCATGCCGGCGGTGTTTGTCCTGGAGCGTGGCCGGGTGGTTGACCACCACCACCACCGATTTGCGGGCGAGCGCGTGGATATCCGGGCCTTGGCCGGCGCCGGCCGCCCAATCCCGGCCCCCTCGCTTGCCCCGGACGCGTCCCCCGCGCATACTTGAGGGGCTTGGACCGCCAGCCCACCCATGCCCACCCCGCATCCAGCGCGCCCCGCGGCGCGCTTGCGGCCGTCGCAGCGGTGGCGGCGCTCCTGCTCTCGGTGGCGATGCTCGCGAGCGCCCCGCGCGCGGGCCTTGCCTCGCTGACCGGCGCGCGCATCGTGTTCCTCGGCGCAGCCGACGCGGCGCACGCCGCGGCCGGCGAGCACCCCTCGACCTCGGGCTCCGCCCGCGGCGCACGCGCGCCCGCCACGAACCCGCCCCACGCGGCCCTCGCCGCACGCCGTGCCGTCCTGGTGCGGCACACCTCGCTGCCGCCGCCCGCGCGCGCCTGAGGCCCGCTGCCGAACGGCAGCCCGTTGCCCGGCCACGCGCCGGGCCCTTCCAGCACCGAACCCATCCGTGCCCCCGAGCGCCAAGCGCCCGGGTTCCGGCACCTTGACCTTCACCGCGCGCCGCGGCGCGCCGATCACGGAAAGACCAGCCATGTCCGGCAACCAGCTCCTCAAGGGAATCCCCGTCCTCGACTGGCTCGTGCGCTCCACCCTGGGCACGCAGAACCAGCGCCTCGTCCGCCGCTACCTGAAGCAGGTGGCGCTCGTGAGCAAGCAGGAGGACGCCATGCGCGTCCTCACCGACGCGCAGCTCATGGCCAAGACCGAGGAGTTCCGCGCCCGCATCGCCAAGGGCGAGAAGCCCTTCGACCTCCGCCCCGAGATCTTCGCGGCGGCGCGCGAGGCGATGGACCGCGCCGTCGGCATCCGCAACGTCTTCAACCCGGACCTCCCCGAGGACCAGCGCTTCGACCCGTCGCGGCTGCCCGCCGAGGCCCGCGCGCTCTACGAGGAGACCGCCGCGCGCATCGCCGCCACGCCGCCCGCCGACCCGACGGGTGCGCTCCGCGGGTGCTCGGGGCCGGTGCCGAGCTGGCAGTTCGTGGACATCGACCCGCGCCTGTACCAGGCCGTGCGCGAGCTCTACCCGGAGAGCCGCCCGCCCTTCCGCGCGCGCCCCTTCGACGTGCAGATCATCGGCGGCGTGGTCCTCTCCGAGGGCCAGATCGCCGAGATGCGCACCGGCGAGGGCAAGACCATCGTCGGCCCGCTCGCCTGCTACCTGGCCTCGCTCGAGAAGATGCAGGTGCACGTGGTCACCGTGAACGACTACCTCGTGCAGCGCGACCGCGACTGGACGTTCCCGTTCTTCCGGGCGCTGGGGCTGACCGTCGGCGCCATCCACCCGATGCACATGCAGGGCCACGAGGAGAAGCGCGACGCGTACCAGTGCGACGTGGTGTACGGCACCACCAGCGAGTTCGGGTTCGACTACCTGCGCGACAACATGAAGACGCGCCCCGAGGAGCAGGTGCAGCGCAAGCGCCAGTTCGCCATCGTCGACGAGGTGGACTCCATCCTCATCGACGAGGCGCGCACGCCGCTCATCATCAGCGGCATGGCGCACGCCATCAAGCCGCGCTACGACCTCGCCGACCGCCTCGCGCGCCACCTCGTGCGCAGGCAGCAGCCGTGGGAGGCCGCCGACGACCAGGTGAAGGCCTGCCAGGCGAAGGCCGCAGGCCTCGAGGGCGACGTCCGGAACACGCGCGAGAAGTCCGCCATCCCGCGCCTGCGCGAGGAGATGAAGGCCGCGCAGGCCGAGCTCAAGCAGCTGGGGAAGGCGCGCGACAAGCACGTCCAGTACTACGAGGTCGAGCTCGACAAGAAGCGCGCCACGCTCACCTCCGACGGCATCGCCGAGGCGCAGCGCGAGGCGCGCATCGGCAGCTTCTACGTGGGCGAGAACGTCGACATGCCGCACCTCCTCGAGCAGGCGGTGCGCGCGCACGTCGTCTACCAGCGCGACCGCGACTACGTGGTCTCCGCCGAGGACGTGTCGCAGAGCGCGATCGTGATCGTCGACCAGAACACCGGCCGCAAGATGGTCGGCCGGCAGTGGTCCGACGGACTGCACCAGGCGATCGAGGCGAAGGAAGGCGTCCCCATCAAGGAGGAGACGCAGACCATGGCCACGATCACCATCCAGAACTTCTTCAAGCTGTACAAGCGGCTCGCCGGGATGACCGGCACCGCCGACACCGAGGCCACGGAGTTCTACGAGATCTACAAGCTCGGCGTGGTCAGCATCCCCACCAACCGCCCGGTGGTGCGCGAGGACCGCAACGACCTGGTGTTCCTCAGCCAGAAGGACAAGTGGTCGTCGATCGTCGACGAGATCAAGCGCTTCCACGATGCCGGCCGCCCGGTGCTGGTGGGCACCACCAGCGTCGAGAAGAGCGAGGTGCTCAGCCGCATGCTGAAGCAGAAGCACGGCATCCCGCACGAGGTGCTGAACGCCAAGCAGCACGAGCGCGAGGCCGAGATCGTGGCGGGCGCCGGGCGCCTCGGCGCGGTGATGATCGCCACCAACATGGCCGGCCGCGGCACGGACATCAAGCTCGGCAAGTGCGACCCGGAGTCGCTCATCGAGCACTGGAAGCGGCGTGACCTGTGCCCCAAGGAGGCCGAGGCCTCGTGGGGCGAGGAGCGCGTGGTGGCCGCCATGCGCCGCCACATGGCCAGGCGCACGCTGAAGCGCGACGGGCGCCCGATCCCGGCCGCGGAGCTCGACGCCATGGGCGACGAGGAGCTCGAGCTGGCGCTCCTGAGGCACTGGGTGCTCGAGCACGTGCAGGGCGTCAGCGAGGCGAAGGTCGAGGACGCCACCGCCGCGGACCTCGAGTCGAACCTCGACGCGCTCGGGAACTTCGTGCTGCACCGCCTGCGGTTCTTCCAGTCGGTGGAGGACATGGGCGGGCTGCACATCATCGGCACCGAGCGGCACGAGAGCCGGCGCATCGACAACCAGCTGCGCGGCCGCGCGGGCCGGCAGGGCGACCAGGGCTCCAGCCGGTTCTTCCTGGCGCTCGACGACGACCTGATGAAGATGTTCGCGGGCAAGGCCACGCTCGCCCTGCTCTCGCGGCTGGGCATGAAGGAGGGCGATGCCATCGAGGCGCCGATGCTCACCCGTGCCGTGGAGAAGGCGCAGCGGAAGGTGGAGGAGCGCAACTTCCAGATGCGCAAGACCATCCTCGAGTACGACGAGCCCATGGAGTTCCAGCGCCGCAAGTTCTACGCGCTGCGCCAGCCCGTGCTCGAGCACCGCGCGGTCCGCGACACGGTGCTGCGCTACGTGCAGGACAGCGCGCGCGACGCCACGCACCGCCACCTCGGCCCCGACTTCGTGGCCAAGGCGATCAGCGAGTGGGTCCGCGAGCACTACAGCGTGTCCATCGAGGCCGAGCGCTTCGCGGGCAAGGACCGGGACAAGGTCATGAAGGTGATCGACTCCGAGACGCTCGAGGAGGCGACCGTCACCATCGCCAACACCGTGGGCGAGTACATGCCGTCCGACACCGACCCCGGCGAGTGGAACGTCGAGGAGCTGCAGGCCTGGGCACGCGCCAACTTCGGCGCCGAGGTGCCCCAGGCGCTGGTGCTCGAGGGCGACCAGGAGCCCGTGAAGCGGCTCATCGAGGATGCCGCGGCGGCCAAGTTCCGTTCGATCGACAACTCGCCCGTCGAGGCGCTGCTGGTGCCGAGCTACGGGGCGACGGCCCTCGCGCACTGGGCCACCTCGAAGCTCGGCATCCCGGTCGAGGCGGAGCTCTTCAAGGGCTGCAAGGACCCCGCGGAGGCCGGCGAGCGCCTGG
>VGXR01000097.1 GCA_016873255.1 Planctomycetota bacterium | reverse complement strand
CCATCTTCACGAGCTCCGCCACGCGGCCCGGGACGCCTTCGCGGTCCTTCAGCGCCGGCAGCGAGGTCTGCATCGCGGCCGCGTAGTAGCGCGGGCCGGCCACGGGCGCGGCTGCCGACGGCATCGCTGCCGTCGACGCAGGCGACTGACCCGCGCTCACTTCGCCTGCATCCCGGCGACCATCGCCTCGAATGCCGCGCGATTGGATTCAACCGTCGCCTGCGGACCCACGAGCTTGATGAACACGTTGCGGCCGGGTGCCTGCACGATGGCACCGAGCTGCATGTAGCCCGGTCGCGGCGCCGCGGCACCCATGCCCATGTACGCGCCCGTGCTCTCGATGGTCGACACCTTCAGGCCGGCCACCTCGCGCTCGCCGCGCTTGCCTGCGGCCATGCCCTCGCCCTCGCGGAACTGGCCCGCCCAGCGGTCGAGGTTGGCGCCGATCGGGCCGCCGTCGCCGCCGGGGAACACGCTGAACACCAGCTCCGCCGCCGGCGAGTTGACGCCGATCGCGGGCACCGCGTACTGCAGCGCACGGAACTGCATGGTGGGCTGCGTCCACACCCAGGTCATGGGCTTCGGCAGCGTGAGCCCGCCGACCTCGATCACCGTCTGGTCGCCGTCGGGACCGCTCACCGCGTAGCTGCCGGCCTGCTGGCCGGGTGCAGCCGCGGCGCCCGGCGACGCGGCGCTCGGCGACGCAGGCATCGGCACCCCCGCCGCCTTCGCGCCCTCAGGCTTGTCCATCACCTTTCCGCCCACCACCTGCGCGGGGCCCTTCGGCTGCGGCCCCTGCTCGCACGCGGAGAGCACCACGAAGATGCCCATCGCAAGCAGCGCGATCACCGCCACCACCGCAAGCCTGCGCTTCGTCCAGAAGAGGTGCGCGGGACGCTCGCTGCCTCCGTGCGCATGGTGCCCGTGCCCGCCGTGCTTCGATCCGTGGTGATGGCTCATGACCCCTAGGATAGGACCTTTCATGGACACGCACCGCCATGACCTTCCTCCGCGCGTGCGCCTCGAGGGAGCGCGCATCTGGACCGCATGTCCCGAACGCCCGTGGGCCTCGTCCGTGGAACTGCGCGACGGCCGCATCGCGGCGGTGGACGGCGCACCCGCCCCCGGGGTGCCCTCGCTGCGGCTGCCCGAAGGCTCGGTGATCGCGCCCGGCCTGATCGACGGCCACCTGCACCTCTCGCTCGGCGCGCAGACGCTCGCACAGGTGGACCTCACGGGCGTCCGCTCGCGCGGCGAGTTCGAGCAGGCCATCGCCGACGCCGCGCGCGCGCTCGCCCCCGGCCGCTGGCTGCGCGCCTTCGGCTGGCACGAGGCCAACTGGGGCGGCGAGCGCCCGACGCGCGAGTGGCTGCGCGGCGCGGGCAGCGTGCCGTGCGTCGCGTACCGCATGGACCAGCACGCATGCGTCGTGAACGACGCCGTGCTCGCGATGATCGCCGGCCGCGGTTGCCCCGCGGGCGGCGAGGTCGTGCGCGATGCGGCAGGCGCACCCACCGGGCTGCTCCTCGAGCAGGCGGCCTGGCAGCTCGTCAACCCGATCGTCCCCGAGGCACCGGCCGAGGACCGGCGGATCGCGCTGCTTGCCGCCATGCGCCACTGCAACGCGTTCGGCATCACCGCCGTGGGCAGCATGGAGTACCGGCGCGACCTGCGCGACGTGCACTCGCACCTGCGCACGAACGCGCGCGAGGCATGCACCGTGCGCGTTCGTGCCACCATCCTCGACCGCGAGTGGCCGGTCGACCTCTCGTGGGGACGCGCGTTCGCGGGCGATGAGCTGCTCGCCGTCGTCGGATGGAAGAGCTTCGCCGATGGCACGCTCGGAAGCCGCACCGCACGGATGCTTGCGCCCTACGCCGACGACGCCGCGACCTGCGGAATGCTCGTCGAGTTCGCCGAGCACGACGCACGCCACGGCACGCAGCGGCTCCGCGAGTGGGCGCGGGCCGTTCTCGACGCGGGATTCTCGCCGGCGGTGCACGCGATCGGCGACGCCGCGCTGCGTGCCTCGCTCGATGCGCTCGAGCCCGTGGACGCACAGCGCGTCGCGCGCTACGAGCACTGCCAGACGCTCGACGACGCCGACCTCCCGCGCATGCGCGGGCGCATCGCGAGCATGCAGCCCCTGCACAAGGCCGACGATGCGCGGATCGCGCCCGCACGGCTCGGCGCCGCGCGGATGCGGTCGTTCTTCCGGTTCCGCGACCTCGCGCGCGCCGGGGCGCGGCTTTCCTTCGGAAGCGACTGGCCGATCGTCAGCTGCGACCCGCGGCTCGGCATCCGTGCGGCGGTGACGGCGCTTGACCTCGACGGCGGCACGTGCATGCCTGACCAGGCGCTTTCGGTCGAGGAGAGCCTGCTCGCGTACACGTCGGGCGCCGCGGATGCGCTGCGCGCACCGGACCTCGGGCGGATCGCGCCGGGCGCGCACGCCGACCTCTGCGTGTTCGCGGAGGATCCGTTCGCGTGCGACTGGACGCGCGCGCTTCCCGGCATCGCGGCAACGGTGCTCGGCGGGCGCACCGTGCACGGCGCCGTGCCACGCGCTGCCGCCGCCGGCGCACGCGTATAGTCCCCGTCCATGAGCTGGTGGGTCCACGAGCAATACGAGTCGGGAGGCATCGTCCTCCTCTTCAGCTGGGCGTTCTGGGTGATCTTCTCGATCTGCCTGCATGAGCTTGCCCACGGCTGGGTGGCCATCGCAAACGGCGACCGCACGCCGCGCGAGCTCGGGCACATGACGCTCAACCCCGTGGTGCACATGGGGTGGATGTCGCTCCTCTTCTTCGCGATCGTCGGCATCGCGTGGGGACAGATGCCCACGCGCCCCGACCGCTACCGCAACGAGCGCCTCGGCCGCGTGCTGGTGGCAGCGGCCGGGCCCGCGATGAACCTGGCGCTTGCCACCGTGGCGTGCGTCGCCGCGGGTGCATGGTCGTGGGCCTGCGAGACCGGGCGCATCGGGCCGCAGGAGCACGTGCAGGAGAACGTGGAGACCTTCCTCTTCGTGGGCGGCTTCCTGAACGTCTACCTGTGCGTGTTCAACCTGCTGCCAGCGCCGCCGCTTGACGGCAGCGCGATCCTGGGCGGGCTCAGCCGGTCGCTCGACCGCTTCTTCTCGCAGCCCGGGGTGCGGATGTACGGCATGCTGGTGGTGCTGTTCCTCTTCTACTCCTCGCTGCGCAAGCCGTTCGGGGCCTTCTCGGTTGGGCTGAGCGCGGCGATCACGGGCGCGACGCAGGCGGCGCTCGAGCGAATGACCGGATAATCGCACCCGTTCCCGGCCCGCGGCAGCCATTGAGCGCGCCGCGTGATTTCGGTATCGTCTTCCGTTCTCGCAACCGCCTGCCGAAGGCGCACCGCACATCGGGCAGAGACAGCCCGCCCCACGGTGCTCCCGGCGCGAACGCGGCATGGTGCCGCGAACGCGACCGACGCGGGCGCTTCATGAAAGGACACGGCCCATGGTCGTCCTTCGTCTCAAGAAGTTCGGTCGCGCCCACCACCCGTTCTATCGCCTCGCGGCGATGGACAAGCGTTCGCCGCGCGACGGCGTCGTCATCGAGGAGCTCGGCTGGTACGAGCCCCAGGGCAAGGAAGGCAAGCAGCTCAACCTGAAGATGGACCGGGTCAACCACTGGCTCTCGGTCGGCGCGCAGCCGTCCGACACGGCCGTGAGCCTGATCCGCAAGGCCGGCGGCAGCGTGAAGGACACCGTCCTCTCCGTCAAGCACGCCAAGGGCCGCACCAAGGCCGACGCCATCCGCGCCAAGAAGGGCCTCGAGCCCCTGCGCGGCCCGAAGCCGGCGCCGGAGAAGAAGGCCTGACGTCGTTCGGGTGAGGCGCCGTGCGCATCGACGTCCTCACCCTCTTTCCCGAGATGTTCGCGCCGGTGATCGGCGCCAGCATCCCGGGACGGGCCGCCGCCGCGGGCTTGCTCGAGTTCCACGCGCACGACATCCGTGCCTGGACCCAGGACAAGCACCGCAAGGTGGACGACCGCCCCTTCGGGGGCGGGCCCGGCATGGTGATGATGTGCCAGCCCCTCGTCGACGCGGTCGAGGCGGTCGAGAAGATGGACACCCGAGCAGCGTGCCGCGTGCTGCTCACGCCGCAGGGCGAGCGCCTGGCTCAGCCCCGCGTCGAATGGCTTGCCAGGCAGCCGCGACTGATCCTGATCGCGGGTCATTACGAAGGGATCGACGAGCGGGCCATCGAGGAACTGGCCCCGCTCGAGGTGAGCGTCGGAGACTTCGTCATGAGCGGCGGCGAGATCCCCGCCATGGCATTGGTCGACGCGGTGACGAGGCTCCTTCCCGGGGCGCTCGGCCACCAGCAGTCCGCGGCGGAGGATTCGTTCAGCCGCCGCGACGATGAGGGGCGTGCCCTCCTCGACTGCCCTCACTACACGCGACCGCGCGAATGGCGCGGCCGCGAGGTGCCCGAGGTGCTCCTTGGCGGCGACCACGCCGCGATCGAGCGCTGGAGGCACGACCGGATGGTCGAGCGGACGCGCGTGCGTCGGCCCGACCTGATGGAGCGACCCCTGGGCGGAATTCCCCGTCCCATGTCGCAGACCGCCGACGGTGGCCTGGCGCAGGACGCGCAGGGCTGAAGGCGGAACAGCGGGCGGAAGCCCGCCAGAAAGGAAGGCCGCAAGGCCGAGACACCATGGACCGCACCAAGATCATCGAATCCGTCGTCGCCGACCAGCTCAAGGACAAGAAGGACATCCCGAACCTCCGGATCGGCGACACCGTCGACGTCCACTACAAGATCATCGAGGGCGACAAGGAGCGCATCCAGGTCTTCCAGGGCGTGCTCATCGCGCACACCGGCCGCGGCGTGCACGAGATGGTCACCGTCCGCCGCATCGTGGCCAACGAGGGCGTGGAGCGCACCTTCCCGCTGCACTCGCCCCGCATGGCCAAGATCGAGGTCGTGCGCCGCAGCGATGCGCGCCGCGCGAAGCTCTACTACCTGCGCGACCGCTTCGGCAAGGCCCGCCGCCTGCGCGACCAGCGCCGCGGCCTGAAGCACACCGAGGGCGCCGCGGAGTAAGTTCGTCCCGTTCCTCCCGGACCAATTTCAGGCCCGCGGCCGTGCGCCGCGGGCCTGTGCGTTCCGGGCCGCGACCGTCCGCGTCCCGGCCGTCCGCCCGCCCCGCCCCCTACACTCGCCGACCCCATGCACGTCCGCCTGATCAAGAGCTTCACCTTCGAGGCCGCGCACTGGCTGCCCACGTTCCCCGAGGGCCACAAGTGCCGCCGCATGCACGGCCACAGCTTCAGGGTGGACGTGGTGGTCGCGGGCCCGCTCGACCCGGACAAGGGCTACCTGCTCGACTACGGCGACATCAAGGCACTGACCGGCCCGATCGAGAAGCAGCTCGACCACTACTGCCTGAACGAGATCCCGGGCCTCGAGAACCCCACGAGCGAGATGATCGCCAAGTGGATCTGGGACCGGCTCAAGCCGCAGCTCCCGGCCCTCGCGCAGGTGGTCGTGCACGAGACGTGCACGAGCCGGTGCGAGTACGTGGGGTAGTTGGCACCCCCGCCCCAACGTCCGCGATAAAGAAGTGCGGGGTTACCCCGGACCGGGTTTCACGGCTCGCCGGCCCACTCGAGCTTCCGCACGAACACGTTCTGGAACTCGATCGGGCAACCGTGGCTCTGCAGCGCGATCGGGCCGCGCGCGGGCA
>VGXR01000096.1 GCA_016873255.1 Planctomycetota bacterium | reverse complement strand
CGTCGAGGAGCTGCAGGCCTGGGCACGCGCCAACTTCGGCGCCGAGGTGCCCCAGGCGCTGGTGCTCGAGGGCGACCAGGAGCCCGTGAAGCGGCTCATCGAGGATGCCGCGGCGGCCAAGTTCCGCGCGATCGACAACTCGCCCGTCGAGGCGCTGCTGGTGCCGAGCTACGGGGCGACGGCCCTCGCGCACTGGGCCACGTCGAAGCTCGGCATCCCGGTCGAGGCGGAGCTCTTCAAGGGCTGCAAGGACCCGGCGGAGGCCGGCGAGCGCCTGGCGGCGAAGGCCGGCGAGTTCTACCGCGAGCGCGAGATCCGCTACCCCATCGAGTTCGCGATCGAGGCGACGTCGGCACGCATGGCGCAGGCGCAGCAGGACCCGGAGAACGGGCCCGCCGCGGCCTCGGCCACGCTGCAGGAGTTCTGCCAGTGGGCCCGGATGCGCTACGGCGTGGACTGGACCCCGGAGACGCTGCCCTCGCAGCAGCCCGCGGAGCTCGCCCGGCTCCTGCTGGAGACCGCGCGGGCGGTCGACGATGCGTGGATCTCGCGGCGCGCGGAGTCCTGCCTCGCCGGCGGCACGTCGGTCGACGCCGTGGCGGCGTGGTTCGAGCGGGAGTGCGGCATCGTGCTCGGCGAGCACGAGCGCGAGCGCTGCGGCGAGGATCCCGCGGGCTTCGCCCGCGGGCGCGTCCGGACGTTCATGCGGCAGGAGCTCGAGCACTTCGAGCGGTGGGTCCTGCTGCAGATCTACGACGAGGCGTGGAAGAACAACCTCCACGCCATGGACCAGCTCCGCGACTCGATCGGCTTCCGCGGCATCGCCCAGAAGGACCCGCGCATCGAGTTCAAGAAGGGCGCGGCCGAGACCTTCGGCGAGATGGAGGAGCAGATCCGCGAGCGCGCGAGTGACATCCTCCTGAAGGGCCGGCTGGCGCCGCAGGTACGCCCGGCCCAGCGGGCCCAGGCCGACGCGGCGCTCCTCGGCGCGGACGAGCCCGGTCCCTCGGCCGAGCAGCAGGCGCAGATCGACGCGGCCGACCGCGCCGGGACGGCCGGCGAACCCGTGAAGAAGGAACTCTCCGCCAAGGCCATGAGGGTGGTCGGGAGAAACGAGCCCTGCCCGTGCGGCAGCGGCAAGAAGTACAAGTCCTGCCACGGTGCGCAGGCTCCGGCCTGACGCAACGCGCAGGACAGGTACCCCGGAAACCCCGTGGCGGGTGCGGCCCCGAACCGCCCCCGCCACGCACCGATCTCGCTACACTGCCCCGTCTCGCCAGCCTCGGTAGCTCAGCTGGTAGAGCAGCTGACTCTTAATCAGCGGGTCCAAGGTTCGAATCCTTGCCGAGGCACTGAAACGCCCCGTCCGACGGACGGGGCGATTTCGTTTTGCGGCCGGTGCGCGGGGCGCCGGCGTCGCTACCGCATGACGGCCTGCAGCACCGGGATCCCCGCGAGCGTCAGCATGGCCACGATCAGCGCCACGATCACCGCCGTGCGCCAGCGCCCCGCGAACAGGCCCTTGCGTGCGCGAGGCGCATCGCCACCGAGGTAGGCGAAGCACTTCGGGCACACGTCCGCCTCGCTCCACACCCGCGCGCCGCAGTCCGGGCAGCGGGCGTCGAGGGTCGGGGACTCGTCCCCGAACCGGTCGATGTCATCCTCGGAAGGGCCTTCGTCCGGGTCGCGTCGCGTCGGCACGGCCCGAGCCTACCGCGCCGCCGCCGGCGCGCCTACAGTCCGCGCATGCCCCCGCTCGAAAGCACCCAGAAGCTCGCCCTCGGCTCGCCCTGCCCCGACTTCGCGCTGCCCGACGTGGCATCCGGCCGCACCGTGCGACCCGGCGACTTCGCGGGAAAGCCGCTCCTGGTCGCGTTCATCTGCAACCACTGCCCGTTCGTGAAGCACATCCGTGCCGAGCTTGCCGCGCTGACGCGCGATGCCGAGGCCCGCGGGTGGTCGTGCGTCTATGTCTGCTCGAACGACGCCGCGAAGTACCCGGCCGACGGCCCCGACGCGATGAAGGCCGAGGCGCAGGACGCGGGCTACCGCTGCGCGTACCTGCACGACGCGGGCCAGGACGTGGCGCGCGCCTTCGATGCCGCCTGCACGCCGGACTTCTTCGTCTTCGACCGAGCGCACCGACTGGCCTACGCCGGCCAGCTCGACGACAGCCGGCCGAAGAACGGCCTGCCCGTCACGGGCGCCGACCTCCGCGCGGCGATCGACGCGTGCCTCTCCGGCCGCGCCGACTCCGTCGCCAAGCCCCAGAAGCGCAGCATCGGCTGCAGCATCAAGTGGAGGTAGGCGAGTGCCGGGGGGCCAAGGCTCGCTCCCGGAAAGGCAAAGGCCCCGTCCATCGGACGAGGCCTTTGAGCGAGGCGGACGGGGGTCGAACCCGCAACCACCGGCGTGACAAGCCGGTACTCTAACCAATTGAGCTACCGCCCCTTGCGTTCCGGTCGGCCCGAGCGAGCCATTCCGGACGCGAAATGATAGCGAATCCGCGCGGGGCTGCAAGCCGATTCGGCCGTGGTTTCCTGCGGGTTTTGCGTGGCACGCGCGGGATGCCTGATGAGCGCGCCGCGCGGGTCGCTCACGCCTCGGCCCAGGTGGGCCCGTGCCACGAGCTCACCTCGAGCGGCACGCGCAGGCTCATGGCGCCCTGCATCCGATCGACGACGAACGCGGCGAGGGGTGCCATGTCGCCGGCCGGTGCCTCGAACACCAGCTCGTCGTGGATCTGCAGAAGCATGCGCGCCTTGGGGAACGCCGCGGGAAGATCGCTGTGGATGTGCAGCATCGCCAGCTTGATGAGGTCGGCCGCACTGCCCTGCACCACCGTGTTGATCGCGATGCGCTCGCCGAGCGCGCGTTCCGCCGGGTTGCGGCTGTGCACCTGCGGCACCGCGCGGCGGCGGCCGAGGATCGTCGCCACGTGGCCCTGGTCGCAGGCTTCCTGCACGCACCGCTGGAGGAACGCGTCGATCCGCGAGAAGCGCCGCTTGTAGTCCTCGATGATCTGCCGGGCCCGCTCGTTGCTGGTGCCGGCCCCCAGCCGCCGTGCCAGCCCGAACGGCGTGATGCCGTACACGATGCCGAAGTTGACCATCTTGGCCGCGCTGCGCTGCTCGTCGGACACCTCCGCCACCGGCACGCCGTACACCTCGGCCGCCACGGCGCGGTGGATGTCCGCCCCCGAGCGGAACGCCGCGATGAGGCCAGGGTCCTCGGAGAGGTGCGCGAGGACGCGGAGCTCGATCTGCGAGTAGTCCGCCGAAAGAAGCTCGTTTCCCGGGTCGGCCACGAACGCGCGGCGGATCTCGCGGCCCACCTCGGTGCGGATGGGGATGTTCTGCAGGTTCGGGTCGCTGGAGCTGAGGCGCCCGGTGGCGGTGACGGCCTGGTGGAAGCTGGCGTGGATGCGGCCGGTCTTCGGGTCGATCGCCTCGCGCAGCGCGACGAGGTAGGTGCCGACCAGCTTGGAGAGCTGGCGGTACTCGAGGATCTGCGCCGGAAGCTCCGTCGCCACGCCCGGGTCCTGCGCGAGCTTCTCGAGCACCTCGACGTCGGTCGATGCACCCGTCTTGGTGCGCTTCACGACCTTGAGCCCGAGCCCCGGCGGATCGTCGCCAGGGCCGTTGAACAGCACCTCGGCAAGCTGCTTCGGCGACTCGACGTTGAACGGCCGCGGCGCCGCGCGCTCGATGCGTTCCTTGAGCTCGCCGATGCGCACCTCGAGCGCCCTGCGCTGGCGCTCAAGCTCGCCTGGATCCACGCGGATGCCGTTGAACTCGAGCTCGGCGAGCACCTCGACGAGCGGGACCTCGGTGCGCCGGTAGAGCTCGCCGAGCCCCAGCCCGTCAAGCTGCCTCTCGAGCGCGGCCGCAAGCCGCAGGGCCACGTCCGCGTCCTCGGCCGCATAGGGCCCGGCAAGCGCCAGCGGCGCCTCGTCGAAGCGCCGTTGGTGGCGTCCGCTCCCGATCAGGTCGGTGATGGGGATGCAGCGGTGCCCGAGCACCGCCTCCGCGAGCGCATCCATGCGGTGCGTGCTGCGCGTGGCATCGACCACGTAGCTCGCCACCATGCTGTCTCCCGACAGCCCGCGGACGCGGACGCCCGCCGCGCGCAGCGCCACGAGGTCGAACTTGGCGTTGTGCGCGGTCTTGCGGACGGCGGGGTCCTCGAGCAGCCCGCGCACGCGCGCGAGCACGGCATCGGGTGCCAGGTGCGCGGCGGGTTCCGGGGAGCGCATCGGGACGTAGGCGGCCTTGCCTTCCTCGAACGCCAGGCTGATGCCGCACAGGTCCGCCGACACCGGGCTGAGGGAGGTGGTCTCGGTGTCGAAGGCGAGCACCGCGCCCGTGGCGCACGCCGCGCCGGCCGCCGCGACGAACGCCTCCAGCGACGCGGCATCCGCGAGCAGGCGGTAGTCCCCGCGCGCGAAGGCCTGGATGGCGGCGCCGTCGACGCCGGGCGCCGCGAACGACTCCTCGGGCGGCGGGTTGAAGAGCCCGAATTCCTCCGGGGCCGCAGGCGCAGCGGAATCGCGGGGCTTCGAACCCGGGGCCCCGCCGGCGGCCGGGGACGCGCTGCCGGCGCCGCCCCCGGTACCCGCAGTGCCCGCGCCACCCTTCGGCGAACCCTTCAGCCCAAGCCACGACCGCAGGTCCTGCGCGTGCCGGTTGAAGCCGAGGCGATGCAGCTCCTCGTCGAGCACCGCGGCCTGCGCCCGCGTCGGGTCGACCTTCGCGGCCTCGAGCGTGAACGGCACCTCCACGTCGTCCTTGAGCGCGACCAGCCGCCTCGAGAGCGGAAGGATGCCCTTCTGCGCGGCGATGGCCTCGCCGGTCTTGCCCTTCACCTTGTCGAGGTTGGCAAGCAGCGCATCGAGCGTCCCGTACTCGCCGATCAGCTTGGCCGCGGTCTTCGGGCCCACGCCCTTCACGCCCGGCACGTTGTCGGTGGGGTCACCCATGAGGGCAAGCATGTCCACCACCTGGTCGGGGCGCACGCCCTTGGACTCGAAGAGCTCCTCGACGCCCAGCACCTTGTCGGCCTGCGGGTCGAAGAGGTGGACCTTCGGCTCCACCAGCTGGCCGAGGTCCTTGTCGCGGCTCACGATCCGCACGTCGACCTCCGGATGCTCGCGTCGCACGCGGCGCACGACCGTGGCGATGGTGTCGTCGGCCTCGACGCCCTCGACGGCAAGCACCGGGATCCCCATCTGGCCGAGCAGCGAGACGCAGCGCCCCACCTGCGGGTCGAAGTCCTCCGGCGGCGGCTTGCGGTGCGCCTTGTACTCGGGGTAGATCTGCGAGCGGAAAGTGCCCTGGTCGCCGGATGCGTCGATCACCACGGCCAGGTAGTCGGGGCGGTCCTGGCGGAGGAGCTTGAGCACCATCCCAAGGAACCCGAAGGTCATGTTGGTGGGCTCGTCGGTGACCGGGCTGCGCATGCCCGGGCGGATGGCGTGGTACGCGCGGAAGAACTGCGCGTGGCCGTCGACGAGGTAGAGCGTCGGCACGGTCAGCCCTGGCCCGCCGCGTGCAGCGCGGAGAGGCGCTCGAGGTAGGCCGTGCCCGGGACGGTCCCGCGGCGCGCCATGACGGTACGCGCGATGTCGGCGAACTTGTCGAGCCGGAACCGCCGCTCGCCGTCGTCGGTCACCCACGCGAAGGGCGCGACCGCACCCGAGATCGCCGCGCCCGCGGCCCACATGGCGCCGGTGCCCACCGAACTGCCGGTCATGATGCGGGTGCCGATGGCGGTCTTGGCGTGGTCACCCACGATGCATCCCATGAACTGGCGGCCCGAGCGCTCCAGCGCGCCCGAGGGACGCAGGCGCATCGCCACCTCGCCGTAGGTGTTGAGCAGGTTGCTGTTGACGGTGCCCGCGCCGAGGTTCACCCACTCGCCGAGCAGCGCGTCGCCGAGGTGGCCGTCGTGGGCCTTGTTGGAGAACCCCTGGAACATGGCGGAGCC
>VGXR01000095.1 GCA_016873255.1 Planctomycetota bacterium | reverse complement strand
CGCCGCGTCGAGCGGGTCGTTCCGGGGGGTGATGAATCCCGTCGGCAGGTGAGGTCCGCGTCGCGGGACGGCGCGCGTCACCCCCCCGCGCGTAAATAGAAGACGGCGTCGATCACGGCGAGCGGCACCGCCGAGGCGATGACGCCCCACCCGAAGCCCTTGACCAAGGGCTTGGCGCGGGTCGCGAGGATCACTCCGGTCGGCAGGTAGGCCGCCTGCAGGGCGAGGTTGACGCCGAGGATGGGGCGCAGCTTCTCCGCGGGCATCGGATCGCCCAGGAGCGACGGCCACACGATGGCCCCGTCCAGAAGGCCCCAGAGCGCGACCATCAGCCAGAAGCCGCGCCACGCCTCGCCGGGCCTGCGAAACAGCGCGACCGACGCCGCACCCAGCGAGAGGAGCGCAAGGGCGAGGATCGCCGCGGTGAGTTGTGCCTGGATCATGTGCAGGAGGGTAGGCACGGCGGGCACAACCGGGAACGGCCCTGCCCGGGACACCTCCCCCGCCCCAGCCCACTCCCTGACCCGCTCGCCGGCACTATTGTTCCGGCATGGACGTCAAGATCTGCGACTTCGCCCCAACGGACCTCGGCTCAACGGTGCAGCTGCTCGAGAGCCTGCGGTCGCAGCCCGACAGCGTCCCGGTCGACATCGCCGACTTTATCGCCAACGCCAACGATGGCGCGACCGTGGTGGTCGCGCTTGCAGGCGGCGGCGTCGTCGGCGTGGCGAGTGCGCGGGTCGCAGGTGACCGCGCCTGGACGCAGGTCTTCGCCATCGCGCCGCAGTGGCGCCGGCGCGGCATCGGGTCCGCGCTCGCCCGACGCCTCGAGGAACGCCTGCTGCACCAGGGCGTGCGCAAGATCTGCGCGCTCCTTGGTCCCGGGCAGGTCGGGGAGCAGGCGCTCCTGAACCGCGGCTTCGTCGCCAACGGCGACATGGTGCTGTACGAGAAGTTCCTCTCGCTCGAGCCGAGCGACATCCGGACCATCGACAAGTGGGGCGGGCAGATCCTTGACGGCGACCTCTGGAACAAGGCGGCGGGCATGGAGCGCGAGAAGGCCCTCATCGACGGGCGCATCGTCGCGCCGCTGTCGGACCCGGCGCTCGCGGAGCGGATCGGGCTTCGACCGCCGGCCACCGTGATGATGTTCGGCCCGCCGGGGACGGGCAAGACCACCTTCGCCCGCGCCGTTGCCGGGAGGCTGGGCTGGCCCTTCGTGGAACTGCTGCCCTCCAAGATGTCGTCCGCCGACGGAACGCTCGCCAACGAGCTTCGCGAGGCGCTCGCCGAGCTCGGTCAGCTCGACCATGTGGTCATCTTCATCGACGAATTCGACGAGATCGCGCCCGCCCGCGAGAGTCGGCCCGCCGCGGCCGGGGTGGTGAACCAGTTGCTGAAGTCGATCCCGGACCTGCGGCAGCGCCCCGGCAAGCTCCTCGTCTGCGCCACCAACTTCGTGGGCGCCATTGACCCCGCGGTCATGAGGCCCGGTCGCTTCGACCTGCTGATCGGCATCGGGCCGCCGGATGCGGCCGCGCTGACGGCGCTGTGGGAACGGGCGATCGCATCCATGCAGCTCGGGCCCGGCGTGTCCGCCACGGAACTGGCGGGACAGTGCCGCGGCTTCACGCCCGGCGACATCGACCTGGCGGCCCAGCGCGCCGCCGCCGACGCGTTCGCGCGTGCGCGCGGCGACAGCGGTGGCAAGCGCGCGGGCAGCAAGGGCGGGTCATCCGCGGTGGTCACGCGCGAGGACCTCGCGGCCGCCGTGCAGCGCACCCGGGCATCGATCACGCCCACCATGCAGGAAGCGTTCCAGGCCGAGGTGGCGAACTTCGAGCGTGTGTGAGCGTCGGCCGCAGACGCGTGCCGGCCGGCGATGGCGGCGCGCGGGCCGGCAACCGCCCGCGGGAGCTCAGTCGCCGAGGTGCCAGGTGGCGCTGGGGCGATCGAAGACGATCGTGCGCTCGCAGTCGCGGTTCTCCGATCCCGGGCCGAGGCGCACGCCAATCTCCACGGAGCTCTCCCAGACGGTGGTGTCGCCGGGCGGAATCTCCACCATGACGGATCCGAGGAGTTCCCCGGCAAAGCGGCGTGGCAGGCGCGGGAGGCGAGCCTCGGACAGTTGCACCTCGGTGTAGCTGGTGATGGCCTCCGAGAGGAGGTAGTTCGCGGCGGCCGGGTCGAAGCTCTGCAGCACCAGTTCGTCGTCGAGGGAGTTCAGGCTCCAGAGTGCGCGCACATCGGCCTCCAGGAGGTCCTGCTCAAGGCGCAGCGCACGCGCCACCGCGAGCAGGTCCGACTCGTCGACGCACTCCTTGGGTGCCGCAAGTCGGAGAGCCGCGCGTGCCTCCAGGGAGCCGGCTCGCACCAGGGTGGCGAGGGTGCGGTCATCGAGCACGCGAACGGCTCCGGTGGGCTCGACCACGATGGTGCAGCCTTCCGCGAGGGTGCTCGCAAGGCAGGCCGCGGCAACGGGGAGTGACGCGGGCTGCAGGCAGAGCCTGCTCCGGGCACGCAGCAGACCCTCGACCGGAGGCAGCGCATCGAGTCGCGCGCAGACACCCGAGCGCGGGGGGGCCACGGGGCTGCGGCGCAGGGTCGGCCTCGACCGGCGGGATGGCGCGGGTTCTGGGGTGAATTCCATCGTGTCTCTCCGATTCCTTGTTGTGTTCCGTCAAACAGAAAGGCCCTGCTGACGAGCAGGGCCTTCAAACGCTCGGACTGAGTGGTGCGTTCGCTCAGTCAGCCCGTCGTCGCCCTGCTTGAATGTGCGAATGCGCACAATGGCAGTGAGAAACGAGCGAACCGAGGCCCGCCGACAGGCAGCACACGGTGGTGGCCGTGATGCGGGGCTGCTGCGGGATGGCCTCTCTGCGGGCTTCCATTGCCCAAGACCCTAGGACCCGACGCCGCGGCCGGCAAGTGCCCGCCTGAAACTTTTTCGGGGCCCGGGAGCGTTCGTGGATTTTCCCCGGAGAAGGCCAATTGTCGGAGAAAGATGCCGCTTTCCGCGACGGTCCACGCGGCCAGTTCTCGTTTCTAGGCGTGTCCGGTGGCCCCTCGGCGTCGGCTCCTGTGCCCTGCCCCGAATAGCCACGGATTTCTTTGCCGAATTCGACGGATTCAGCGCTTCCCACCCCGAGACACCGGCCCGAGGACCACCAACGATGACCCGACAGTCCCGCCTCCCCGTCACCGCCTGCACGCTCACGGCTGCCCTCGCGTGGTCCGCGGCGACCGCACCCGCCGTCGCGAGCGTCTCTCACGTCGATGGCGTCTTCAGCAGCTCGAACTGGAGCGTGACCATGTTCGCAAACGCCTCGGCGGCCGGCAGCAGCGCGCTCTCGGTTCAGGAACTGACCGGCGGCGCAAGCGGCACCGACGAGTACCGCCGCATCAAGAACAGCCTGCAGGTCGGTGGCGCGGGCGCCTTCGTCATCGCCGTCCACCTCAACTCGAACTTCATCTATGACCCGGGCACGCAGGGGGCGATCACCCACTTCAGCTTCCGCGAGCAGTCGCTGAACGTCTCGGCGGCCGGCAATGGCCAAGCATCGGGCCTTGTCATCAAGCAAGGCGGGAACATCTACATCCAGCGCTCCGGGCTGCTCACCATGCCGTCTCCGCAGTTCTCGACCTGGCAGATCAACTTCTGCGCAAGCATCTCCAGTTCGCAGATGCACCGCATCGACGGGCAAGGCAACGTCATTTCCAGCGACAACCCCGACTTCTCCGCCTCGGGCGGTGCGATGACCCTCGGGTTCCTCCGCGAGAACACGGGTGGCTCGGCAGGCAACGGGTTGCTTGAGTTCGAGTGCGGCATCGACGACATCTGCATCACGGCCATCCCGGGGCCAGGTGCGATGGCGCTCCTGGCGGTCGGCGGCGCGCTTGCGCCCCGACGCCGGCGAGGGTGAGGTCTCGGTGCGATGGTGGCTCCGGGGCGCCCGCGCCGCGGGAGCCCGAACTCACGAGTCGCCTGCGTCGGCCTGGTTCCAGTCGGGGAATGGATCCTCGTACTGCGCCCATGCCTTCGGGCCGGCCGCGAACTCATCCTCGGTCAGCAGGCACGCGTCAATCTGGCGCGTGAGTTCGTCACGGTCCATCCCCGCGCCGATGAAGACGATCTCCTGCCTGCGGTCGCCGAAGGGCTCCTGCCAGTTGGACTTGACCCAGTCGGAGAGCCCTGCGAGCTGCTCCCACTGGCTCCTCGGAAGCGCCGCGTACCACATGCCGGCCCGGTCGATCGCGAGCGAAGAGCCCGCCTGCGCCCATGAGCCGCAGTCGCGCATGCGCGTCGCCAGCCAGAAGAACCCCTTGGAGCGCACCACCCCCTTCATGCCCCGGCCGAGGAGGATCCCCAGCCGCCTCGGATGGAACGGCACGCGCGCCCGGAACACGAAGCTCGAGATGCCGTACTCCTCGGTCTCGGGCGTGTGGTTGCCCATGAGTTCCTGCACCCAGCCCGGGCTTGCCTGCGCGGACTCGTAGTCGAAGGACCGCGTGTTGAGGATGTCGCGCGGCGGCACCTTCCCGTGGTCGGCGCGGATGAAGCGCGCCTTCGGGTTCAGCTGCCGCAGGATCCCCTCGAGCCGGTCGGCATTGGCGGCCGTGACCAAATCGCACTTGTTGATCACGATCACGTTCGCGAACTCGACCTGGTCGTTCAGCAGGTCCACGATCATTCGCTCGTCGCCCTCGGCCTGCAGCGCACGACGGTCCTTCAGCTGCTGCGAGCTGTCCCAGTCCTGCAGGAAGTTCTTCGCATCGACCACCGTCACCATGGTGTCGAGGTCGGCCACGTCAGCCAGCATGCGGCCGCCCTCATCCTGCACGTAGAAGCTGGCGGCGACCGGCTTCGGTTCGCCGATGCCCGTCGACTCGATGAGCAGGTAGTCGAAGCGGCCCTCGTCGGCGAGGCGCCGGACCTCCTCCATGAGGTCCTCCCGAAGCGTGCAGCAGATGCAGCCGTTTGACATCTCGACCAGCTTTTCCTCGGTGCGACTGAGCTCGACCGAACCGCGGACAAGGGATGCGTCGATGTTCACCTCGCTCATGTCGTTGACGATGAGCGCCACGCGAAGGCCCTCTCGGTTGTTGAGGACATGGCTCAGGAGCGTCGTCTTTCCGGCCCCGAGAAAGCCCGAGAGGACGGTGACGGGGAGACGGCGGGGAGCGGACGATGGATCGCGGGGCGCGGCGGTGACCATGGAGAGATACCTTGTTGCAAATGGGAATGCGTTCGCATATAGTACCCTCAATGGACCCCCGGCGCCAATCACGCAAGGCCCCGCCGGCCGCACGACGGACATCGGCGCAGGAGGCGCTCGGACGCACCACGCGGCAGCGAAGTGCGCTGCTCGACATCATCGCGCGCGAGGGACGGCCCCTCTCCCCGTACGAATTGCACGATCTTGCCGTCCGGGTCATCCCGTCAATGAGCCGCAGCACCGTCTACCGGAACCTTCGCGCGCTCGAGGATGCCCGCCAGATACACGCCGTGTCCATTCCGGGACAGGCTCCGCGGTACGAGCTGGCCCGCGCTGCCGCCTCCCATCACCATCACTTCCACTGCCAGCGCTGCGACCGCGTCTACGAGCTCGAGGGATGCCCAGGTGGCCTGAAGGGGCTCCTGCCGCGCGGCTTCACGCTCGAAGACCACACCATCGTCCTCACCGGAAAGTGCGGGGCGTGCGTCGGCTGAGCGACGCGACGACCCCCGGCTGCCCCCCTTCACGCCTCAATCGACGGAGCCTCACGCATGTCCGACAATCCCTGCACCTGCCCTTCCTGCTCGGCGGCCACGCTCATTGGGTCAGAGACCGCGGGCCTGTGCACCTCCTGCGGCACATTTTCGCTCGCCGGCAACGCGGTTCCGCTCGTCGCCGTCGTGCTGGTTGCGCTCGCCGCACGCGCGCTTGTCGTTGCCCATCGCCGTGCGCAGCCCGTGGATCGGTTCCTCCGGGCAACCGCTGCCGCGACCTGACCGTCCCATCGCGAATACGGGCAGCCCGGCGGGGGGGGGGGGGGCCGC
>VGXR01000094.1 GCA_016873255.1 Planctomycetota bacterium | reverse complement strand
CGTACGCCGCCATGCCGGTCGATCCGTCGATCCGTCGTGGCCGCGAGTGGCGCAACACCGGCAACTCGCAGTTCGCCGTCATCAGCAACCGCGCGCCGCGCGGCGGCACGTTCGCCAACACGGACACCACCTTCATCAACTCCAAGACGCTCAAGATCCACGGCGGCGACAAGGAGTGGGACGGCAACACCGGCTACAACGACAACCACGTCGAGTTCGGCAACACCTTCTACCCGACCAACGTGGCCGAGCTCGACCGCGCCCCGCAGACGGGCGGGCCGCAGAACCAGTCCGGCGTGTCGGCCAACAAGTTCCTGGACAACCTGTTCAAGAACGACGGCGGCAACTGGCCCCTGTCATCGCGCTGCTCGGACATCTTCCTGGCCATCCAGCGGACGTCGGTCAACCCGGCCATCGCGGCTGGCACGGTGATGATCACCGGCTGGGACGGCGGCGAACAGTGCAGCTGGGACTGAGCTGAACGCCCCGCCAACACGGCACTTTCCCGCAGCCGGGCCCGCCTGGGCCGGCTGCGGTGCTTTTGGGCGTATGGTGAAGGAATGCAGAGGGCCGTGCGGGTCATCATGGCGGTGGCGGTCGCGGCGGTGCTCGGCGCGGCGTCCGCGCAGGACGCGGTGCCCGCGGTGCCCGCGTGGAGGCAGGCCAACCGGGTCGCAGTGATCCCGGTGCGCGGCGGGATCGACGCGGTGACCCGCGCCAGCGTGGAGCGGCGCGTGGCCGAGGCGGCCGCGGCTGGGTGCGGCGCGGCGGTGCTGGAACTGGACACGCCCGGCGGCGACCTCACGGCCACCCTCGAGCTCTGCCTCTGGATCAAGGACCGGTCGCCGGTGCCGGTGTGGGCCTGGGTGCGCCCCAAGGCGTACAGCGCCGGCACCATCATCGCGTTGGCGTGCCGCGGGATCCTGGTCTCGCCGGGCGCCGCGTTCGGCGACGCCGCGCCCATCTCGGCCATCCCGGGACTGGGCCTGCAGCCGCTGCCTCCCGCGGAGCGCGCCAAGATCGAGGCACCGGTGCTCGCCGAGGTGGTCGACAGCGCCCGGCGCAACGGCTACGACGAGACGCTCGTGCGCGCGTTCGTGAGCGCACCCGACGAGGTGTGGGTGCTCGAGCGCACCGACGGCACCGCGCGCGCCTTCGTGGGGCGGCAGGAATACCGCGAGGTGTTCGGCGACGATCCGCCCACCACGCGCTCCGCGGCCAGCCCGCGGTCGACCATCGCCGCGGGCGCACCGGTCTCGCCGTTCGTCGACCTGTCCCTGCGCCGGCGCGCTGACGAGGGGCCGAGCACGCCCGAGGAGCGTGACCGGATGGTGGAGGACCAGCAGACGCGCCCACCCGTGCGCGAACGGCTCACGCCCGCGGATGCGGCGCAGTGGCGCCCGGTGACGCAGCTCGATGGTGCCGAGGAACTGCTCGTGACCTACGCGCCCGAGGCAGTGGCGTGCGGGCTGGCGCACCGCGAGGTGGCCGACGAGCGCCAGCTGCAGGCGTGGTTCGGTGCGGCGACGGTGGAGCGCCGCGACGAGCACTGGGGCGACGCGCTCGTGCGCTTCCTGACGAGCTGGCCCGTTCGGCTGGCGCTGGTGGCCATCATCGCCTGCGGGTTCGTGGTGGAGCTGGCCGTGCCGGGGCTCGGGTGGTTCGGGGGTGCGGCCACGGTGGCGCTCCTTCTCCTCCTCGGCGGGCCGGCGCTCGCGGGCGTGGCGGCGTGGTGGCCGCTCGTCCTGGTGCTTGCCGGGTGCGGGCTGGTGGTGCTCGAGGTGCTGGTGATCCCGGGGACGGGCATCGTCGGCTTCGTCGGCATCGCCTGCGCGGTGGTGGGGCTGGTGGGCGGGTTCGTGGACGCGCCGCTCGGCACGCCCGAGGGACGCAGCGACCTCGCTGCTGCGCTCGGCACCATCGCTGGCGGCGGCGCGCTGGCGGCGGCGGGCGCGTGGGTCATCATGCGCGCGCTACCCCGCTCGCCGCTGGCGCGCGCCACCGTGCTGGAGGCCACCGTGGGAGGCGGCGCGCCGTCGCGGACGGGCGCTCCGCGGCTTCCGCCTGCGGGAGCGCGCGGCACTGCGCTCACGCCGCTTCGACCGGTCGGCAAGGCCCGCTTCGGCGAGGACATCGTCGAGGTCACGGCCATCGGCCCGATGGTGGATCCCGGCGCGTCCGTCGTGGTGCTCAGCGCATCCCCGTACGCTGTCGAGGTGGAGGAAGTCCGCGCATGATCCACCTCGCGATGCTCGCAGAGACGGCCGCGGCCGACGGCTCGGGTTGGCTCGTCGCGGGGTTTGCGCTCCTCGGCGCCACGTTCGCGCTGGGCATCGCCGAGCTCTTCGTGCCCACCGCCGGCGTGCTCGCGGTGATGACGGCACTGGCCGCGATCGGGTCGGTCACGTGCTTCTTCATGCACTCGCCGCTGTGGGGCTTCGCGTCGCTGCTTGCCTACTCGGCCGGTGCACCGTTCGCGGTCGTGTTCGGGTTCAAGCTGTGGACGCGCACGCCGATCGCGCGCAGGATGGTGCTCGGACCGTCGGAGGACCACGCGCCCGAAGGCGGCGTGCCTGCCGCTGCCGGATCCGTGCCGGTCGGCGAGGAGGGCATCGCCGCCACGCCGCTGCGGCCCGTCGGCTTCGTGCGCTTCGGCGAACGCCGCGTCGAGGCCGTGGCCGAGCACGGCATGATCGAGGCCGGGACGGCCGTCACCGTGGCCGAGTCGGGCCCGGCACGGATCGTGGTGCGGGCACGCGGCTAGCATTCGCGCCATGACAGCTTCAGCCATCCTCCGGTCCGGGACGCTCCTCGCGCAGGCGGCGCCGACCTCGTCGGGCATGGGCGTCGTCTTCTGGGTGCTCCTGGCCATCGCGGGCCTGGTGGGATTCATCGTCCTCATCGTCATCAGCCAGTACATCCAGCTGGCCGTGCAGGCGTGGCTCTCGGGCGCGTCGGTCAGCATCCTCAAGCTGGTGATGATGCGCCTGCGGAAGGTGAACCCGTCGGAAATCGTCTTCAACCGCATCAGCGCCAAGAAGGCCGGGCTGGAGATCGACACCGACCAGCTGGAGAGCCACTACCTGGCGGGCGGCAACATCGAGCGCGTGGTGCGCGCGATGATCGCGGCGGACAAGGCCAAGATCGAGCTGCCCTGGGACCGCGCCACCGCCATCGACCTCGCCGGCCGAGACATCCTCGACGCCGTGAAGACCAGCGTCGACCCGAAGGTGATCGACTGCCCGAGCGTGCAGAGCGGCCGCCAGACCATCGACGCGGTGGCGAAGGACGGCATCCAGCTGAAGGCCCGCGCACGCGTCACGGTGCGCACCAACATCGCGCGGCTCGTGGGCGGCGCCACCGAGGAGACCATCATCGCGCGCGTCGGCGAGGGCATCATCTCCACGATCGGCAGCGCCGAGGACCACAAGAGCGTGCTCGAGAACCCCGACAAGATCTCGAAGACCGTGCTCGCCAAGGGCCTCGACAGCGGCACCGCGTTCGAGATCCTCTCGATCGACATCGCCGACATCGACGTGGGCGAGAACATCGGCGCCAACCTGCAGACCGCGCAGGCCGAGGCCGACACCAAGCGCTTCCAGGCGCAGGCCGAGCAGCGCCGCGCGCTGGCCGTGGCGCAGGAGGCCGAGTACCAGGCCGAGGCGCAGAAGAACCGGGCGCTCGTGGTGCTCGCGGAGGCGGAGGTGCCCAAGGCCATCTCCGACGCCATGCGCAAGGGCAACTTCGGGCTGATGGACTACTACCGCATGCAGAACCTGATGGCAGACACCGGCATGCGCACGGCCATCGGCAAGCCGGCGGGGGAATCCTGACGCGCGCGTCGGGCCCGCGATGCCGGTCCTCCACGTGGTGATGCCGGTCTACGACGAGGGACCCACCCTCGAGGAGATCGTGCGCCGCGTCGTGGAGGCGCCGCTGCCGGGCGGATGGCAGGTCGACCTCACCATGGTGGACGACGGCAGCCGACCGGACGCCGCGCGCATCGCCGCGGACGCGGCGCGCGCGTTCCCGGGCCGGGCGCGGCTGATCGTGCACCCGCGCAACCGGGGCAAGGGTGCGGCGCTGATGACCGGATTCGACGCGGTGCTCGTGCGCGCGTCCGACGCGGACGCGGTGCTCGTGCAGGACGCGGACCTCGAGTACGACCCCGCCGACTTTCCCGCGCTCCTCGCGGCGCTCGCCCGCGACGGGGTCGGTGCCGTGTTCGGCAACCGCTGGGCGGCAGCCGGCTCGCGGCGCGGCTATCGCAGGATCCATGAGCTGGCGAACGGGCTGCTCACCGCCGCGAGCAACGCCGCCACCGGCCTGGGCGTGAACGACGTGGAGTGCTGCTACAAGCTGCTTCAGGTCCCGGTGCTGCGGCGCATGAGGCCCTGGCTCTCGGAGGAGCGCTTCGGCATCGAGCCGCAGGTGGCGGCGGCGCTGGCACGCGAACGGGTGCGCGTGGCAGAGGTGCCGGTGCGCTATGCGCCGCGGACGTTCGCCGAGGGCAAGAAGATCCGCTGGACCGACGGCGTGCGTGCGCTCTGGGTGATCGCCCGCGAGCGTGCGCGCCGCGTCCCGCCGCGGGGAGCGAGGCCATGACCGAGGCCCGTCCGTTCCGTGCGGCGATGTCCGCGATGCTCGCGCCCCGGCGCGCCGCAGTGCAGGTCGTGGGCTTCGCCCTCGGCACGGCGCTGGTGCTGTGGGTGGTCAAGGGCGCGCTCGATGCGGCGGCGGACCCGTCGCGCGCGGGCATCATGGAGAGCGTGCGTGCCGCGTGGCAGTCGCGGCCGTGGCTCGTCGCGGGGATCGCCATCACCACGGTGCTCAGCCTCGTCATCGACGGGGCGCTCTTCTGGCTGGTGCTGCTGCCGGTGCGCCGCCTCGGGTTCATGGAGATCCAGTGGCTGACCTGCGTCACCGCCACCAGCAACTTCTTCCCGGTGCGGCTCGGCATCCCGGTGCGGTACGCGTACGCGCTGCTCGCGAACCGGCTGACGTTCATGCAGGCGACGGCCTGGTTCATGGCGCTGACGCTCGTGATCCTGGTGTCGCTCGGCGCGGTGGTGGCGGCGACGATCCTCGTGCCCGAGCCCGGCGTGGCGTGGGGCGCGCTGGTGCTGGCGGCGCTCGCGATCGGCGGGTTCGCGCTCCACCGCATCGCGTCGCTCGGCGCGGTGCGTTCGCGGATGAACGGCTGGGAGCGGATGCTCACCACGCCGGGGACCTACTGGGCCGGTGCCGTGCTGCGGGTGCTCGAGGTCCTGCTCTGGGTGGCCCGCATGTGGTGCGCATCGGAGATCCTTGGGCTCGGCCTCTCGTTCGCCGCGGTCACCGTGCTGGGGGTGGCCGCCATCGCCGTGATGCTCAATCCGCTCGGGCGGATCGGCTTCCGCGAGGCGACCACGGTGCTCGTGGCCAACTGGATGGCCGGCGGCGGCATCGACGTCTCGCATGCGGACGGCGGTTTCAAGCAGCTGGCGCTCGTGGAGAGCCTCGGCGAGATGTTCACCACCATCCCGCTCGGGATCGTGGCCATCCCGTTCCTGGTCCGCTGGTACCGCCTGCGGCAGCGCGAGGCCGCCGCTCAGGCGGCGCCCGGCGCGAACTGAGCGCGAACCAGGCGTCGCAGCCCGTCGTCGATGCAGAGCCAGCGCAGGCGGATGCGTTCCGCACGCCCGCCGATCCACGGCGCGCGGCCGCTCGTGCGGTCGACGCGGCCGATCGCAGCGCGCAGGTCGTCCGCGGTCGGCGCTGCGCGGCCCGCCGCCGCGGCATGCGCGCGCGCGAGCCAGCCCGCGCACGCCACGTTGAGCGCAAGCGCCTGCAGGCCATCGACCACGCTCCACCCGTAGAAGCCGCTTCCCCACGTCCGCCCGCCGAGGACCGTGGCGCGCACCCAGCGCGCGATGAGTTCCTCGCACGCCGTGCGGTCGGGCGAGGACCTGATCGTCTCCGCCGCCTCGATCGCCGCGAACGGCGCACTCGGCCACCGGTCGCCCATGGCGGGCATGGCGCCCCGGCCGCGCGAGAAGGCCCGGCTGCGCAGGT
>VGXR01000093.1 GCA_016873255.1 Planctomycetota bacterium | reverse complement strand
CATCGGTACCAATGAGGCCGAACGACCAGGATCAGGCGGCGGGGACGGGAAAATGCAACCACTGGCAACCGACCTTACCCCCGCTCGCCTGCATCCTTTGGTTATGGCTTCGCTATCTCAATGTGCTTCAATTCGCGTTCGAAGTCGGCATAGCGATTCGGGTCGAGCGTCCATTTCACGCGGCCAAGACGCTTGACGTTTGGCCAAATCCTGGTGAGCACGTTTTCGCGAACAGGGTCAAAGACTCTGATCGAACGCGGATTAAAGTATAGGGCGCCTTCATACACTTTTTCCCGTGGCGTATCGAACCGTTCGACATCCCGAAGGACGGCGCTGGCGACGATCGCGCCGGAGAACTGAAAGAGCACAACGGTGCCAGGTTCTGCCTGGAGACCGGATTTGCGGTACAGGTATCCATCCGATCGGAACGGCAGATCGTTCAGGAAGAAGTCGAGTTGAAGCTGTTCGATACTCCATTCCGGGAATTCTCCCTGGGAGTCCATCGGCAAGATTCGGACTGCTGGAGGTGCGGGGTTCATCGCTGCGTCCTTCTGCCATAACAGGTGAATCTGCGGTTTTCACGAGAACCGCCTACCTGCGTCAGGATATCTGTTCGGCAGAACAGTCAAGAGGCGCCTGGTCTGCCACGACCGGTCTGTTGACCTCCCGCAAGCACGCACGTGCGCTTCGCGCGCACTCTGGCGGAATCGTCAGCACCGCACCGGCAGCCGCGTCCACATTCCGCCGGCACATGCCACGAACTTCCGCCTGAATCGCTCTGGGTGGTGATGTCGTGTGATACGGTCGCGCCGCATGTCCTTGCGCGCTGACTTTGTCGCCGTCGTTCGCCGAAAGCACTACTCGCTCCGCACCGAGCGCACCTACTGGGCGTGGATCATGGCCTTCCTGCGATTTCATCGCACCGCAAGCGGCTGGCGGCACCCGCGTGCGATGGGCGCTGCCGAGATCGAGAGCTTTCTCTCACATCTGGCCGTGAACCGGAGGGTTGCCGCCTCCACGCAGAACCAGGCGCTGAATGCCCTGGTCTTTCTTTACAAGCAGGTGCTTGAGATCGATCCGGGCTCGTTCCATGCGGTCCGCGCGAAGCCATCGCGGCGCATGCCGACCGTCCTGAGCCGCCGCGAGGTCCACGCCGTGCTTGCCGCGGTGCCGGCACCGATCCGGCCGATCGCCGAGCTCATGTACGGCGCTGGACTTCGCGTGGGTGAAGCGTGTGCGGTGCGCGTGATGGGCATCGACCTTGACCGGCTGCAGCTGACCGTGCGACGCGGCAAGGGGGACAAGGACCGCATCACCCCGTTGCCTGAGCGTCACGTCGAACTGCTGCGCTCACGCATCGAGGCCCGCCGCCGCCTGCACGCCGCTGATCGTGCTGCGGGGGAGGGCTGGGTGGAACTGCCCTTCGCCTTCGAGCGCAAGGCACCGAGCGCCGCGTGGAGCCTGGCATGGCAGTACCTGTTCCACGCGGATGGGTTGAGCATCGATCCCGTCTCGGGCAGGCGCGGACGATGGCATGTGCACGAGTCGACCGTGCAGAAGGCGATCTCTCACGCCGCGGTTGCCGCAGGCGTGGACCGCCGGGTCACCAGCCACGCGCTGCGCCACAGCTTCGCCACCCATCTGCTCGAGGACGGCTACGACATCCGCACGATCCAGACGCTGCTCGGACACTCGCACCTGGAGACCACCATGATCTACACGCATGTCGTCGAGCAGGCATCCCGCGGGGTGCTGCGCGTACGCAGCCCGCTCGACGCGCCGGCGCGCGATCGGTGGTCAGCCCGCCCGCTGCCCGAAGGCAGCTGCCGCGGGCTCAGCCTTCCGGATTGAGGGAGGAGTGGTGCTCCACGATCTTCCAGTCCTGCCCCGTCCACTGGTAGACGAAGGTGTATCGAGCCTGCACGGTGACGCGCTTGCCGTCCGTGCCGTCGATCTTGAAGCTGTAGAGGCCGGAGTTCACCGCGGTGCCGCCGATGACCCGCGTGTGCCCCTCCACCACTTTGCCGATGGGGTGCTTGGGCAGGAAGGCGCCCTTGAAGTACGCGTGGATCTTCCCGTGGCCCTTCTTGACGTCGCCCTTGAGGGTCGACAGCAGGATCGCGTCGTCCGCGTACAGGTCCGTCACGCGCTTGGGATTGCAACTCTTGAGGGCCGCGAACCAACGGTCCAGCTGTTCCGCGACCTGCTGAGTGATCGTGCTCATCGTCTTTCCTCGCTTCCAATCCGGCGGGTGCGGTGGCCTCGCCGAACACCGGCTCGGGTCGCACGACGCCCGGGCACCGAGGGCCCGAGACGAGTAAGGATGCTACCGCACCATGGATCGGCCGTGCACTGCGCGCACGGCACGCCGATCAGTTGACCGGACGGCAGGCAGCGCATGGCGCCACGCGCGTGCGATCCGCATGCGACCAGATCCTCAATCGCCGAGCAGCAGCCGGAGAAACTCGCGATCCTCGAAACTCCGGCCACCCTCGAGCGGCCCGAAGCGGACCGCGGTGAGGCCAGCGCCGGGCAGCACGTAGAGCCGCTGCTTCCCCTTGCCGGCGGCCATCACGCCAACCCGCTCGCCCGGTTCCGCGCCCGTGGCCCGGGCGCGCTCACGCAGGGCCTGGGCCATCCGCTCGCGCAGCGCCCCGCCCTTCTCCTCCAGGCGGTCAGCCGCGATTTCGGACTCGAGGGTCCCCTCGGGATCGGCACCGCCGTCGCGCAGGATCCACCATGTCAGGCCGTACGCGGGGTTCGGGCCGTGGGGCTTCATGAGCTCCGCGAGCGTTGCCTCGTTGACGATCCGCGTCCCGCCGTGCGTGCCGCGGTTTCGGACCATCTCGCCGAAGACCGCCCAGCCCTCGGCGCTGAGCCCGCAGCCGCCGGGCAGATTCGCGTTGCCCGCCTCGTCGCGCAGGAACCTCGGGCTGATGCCGAGCGGTGCGAACACCTTGCGGACGAGGTAGGCGACGACATCGGCGTCGCCGGTCCTGGCCGCCGCGAGCTTGCGCTTCATGAGCTCACCGAAGACGTAGAAGCTGCTCGGGCCGTAGATGAAACGCTCGCCGGGGTCGGCAAGCAGCCGCGCATCGACCGATGCCTCGGCGCGGTCGGTGATGCCGGCGGCACGCGCATTGCGTGGGTTGTCGATCTTCGAACCAAGCGACTCGAGCCCGCTGGCGAGCGAGAGCAGCTGGCGCACGGTGACCTTCGACTTCCTCGGGTCCGACTTCCACTCGGTGATCGTATCGCTCACCAGATCGTCGAACGAGAGCAGGCCGTCGTCGACGGCGAGCGCCGCGGCGATGCCGCTGAAGCTCTTGGTGCCGCTGGCAAGGAGGTGGGGCGTGCTCACCGAATACCCGTCGATCGCGTCGCGGAAGACGGTGGCCCCGTCGCGGACTACCAGCATCACCTCGCCACCCTTCTTGCGTGAGTACTCCGCGGCAGCCTGGCAGCGGGCGATGAAGGCGGCATCCTCACGGGCGGGAGCGACGGCAGGAGCGCCCGTGTCCGGTGATGGCGCGCCGCCGCCGGACACCGGCGCGGCGACGCCCGCCGCAGCGCGGGATTGGCCCGGCTGCGCACGGCTGCAGCCGTTGGCGGCGACACCGACGACGATGAACAGAGCCAGGACACCGGTGACCCTCATGGAGGCAGAACGGGCCAACGGCCATGCGATTGCCAGGAGCGGGCCGAAGTTCGCCGATCCCGCGGGCTTGCACTGCACGCAACGCAAAACCCGAGGGCTGCCCACGGCTCAGGCGCGAGGGAAAGCCGTCGTACGGCGCGTCGGCGAGGAAAGGCCAGTCAAGGCCGGCTGCGACCGACTCGGTGGTTCGAAGCGTGGCGAAGCGATCGCGCTCCGGCACCCACCACCTTGGCTGCTCACGCGGTCCCACATACCATCCGAGCGTGCACCCGTGGACCATCACCCGCGCTGAATGGATCGGCCAGCGGATCACGCTGGGCAAGCATTTCGGCTACATGGTGCTCGGGTTGGTCGTGAGCTTGCTCGCGGGAGGTGCGCTGTGCGCCTGGGGGAGTTCACCAACGCGGGTCATGGTTGGTGTCACCTACCTGTGCGCATCCGTGTCGCTGATTCCGGCGCTGCGGCAGAACCGTCGGCGCTCGCGCGCGCTGGACCGCATCTGGGATGCCGAGGGCTGCGTGTGTCCGGCGTGCCTGGCGTCGGTGCGGGATCGCCCCTGCAAGCATGGAGTGCACGCGGGCCAGCAGCCCTTGCTCACCCGTTACTGGGAAGCCGTGGCGACGCAGCAGATGTTCGAGGCCAGGGCGCTCAGGCGGCAGCTCCTTGCCCCTCGGCGCTGGACACTCCCGCTCGGCCAGGTCTGGTGGCTGATCGATCCTGCCGTGCCGATGTCCCGCCGACTGCTCGTGGCCGCGTGTTGTTCGCTCGCGCTGATCCTTCCGATCCTGATCGCGGTGCGTGTGCTCTCGGGGATCTATGTGCCGGGCCCGCTCATGCTGATGCTGCTCAACGCGCCTTTGTTGGCTGTGATAATGTCGTCGTTGAATCCCGGCAAGCGCGGACGCTCGTGCTGCAGCGCGTGCCTCCAACAACTCGCGGACAATCCGCCGGCACGCTGCCCGGAGTGCAACGCCGACCTCGCCGTGGCCGGCGCGGTCACGAGTGTGCAGCGTCCCGGGACCGTAAAGATAACCGTTGTCGTGACTGCGATGGCCCTCGTCATGAGCGTGGGGATCGCGGCGACCATGAGGGTGAAGTTACCGCCTTGGCTTGCGCTGCAGATGGCGCGCATGACGGGGCCACCGCCGATGCTTTTCTACGACCTCGACAGGCAGCAGCTCACGCCGAGCGAGACGCGGCAGGCCGCGGAACTGGCGTTGGAAGCCGTCGAGCGATCGGGCGAGGTATCCGCGAACGGCCTGCTGGCGGGCGCGTTGGCGAACGGCGTGCTGGACGAGTCGTGGGCCAAGCGCATGGCGATGGCGGGGGTCTCGGTGCGCGCGGAACCGCGCATCGAGGATGGCCTGCTCAAGGTGGGGCTCGTGCCGACGATCGGCAAAAACCTGTTCGCGGTGCCTGGCAGGGCAGGGGTCGAGCCACGTGTGGTGCTGCTCGCGGCGGCGCTCGATGGCGTCACGATGGAGCTCGGGGACACACGCGCCCTCACGAGGCGTGAGGTGGATCCATACCTGCGGGCAGCCACGATGATGGAGCTCCGGCAAGAACCATCCAGCGCGGGCGAGCCCGACCGCTTCACGGTCACGGCGCCTGTCGAGGCGCTCGGGGACGGCGAGCACCTGCTGAAAGTCCGCTTCGCCGTGGTGGTGACGGGAAGAAAGTACCGCCCGTATGAACCCGAGTTCCGCGTCGATGGATCGCTCATCACGCCCGCAGACGCCATCGTGAACGGCCAGGAACGCGTCTATCCACTCGATCTCGAGGTCACGATCACGCTCCCATTGCGTTGACGCGGCGGCGCTCGAAGCAAGCGTCAACGCGTTTGACTTCGCTCGATGAGCGCGTTCGAAGGCAGGCTCGGATCGAGCACCTTCCTCGCGGTCTCCGCCCCCGCGACCGGAAGCGCCGTGGCGTCGATCATCCCGAGCTGCACCAGCACGGACGCCTGGTCCCAGTAGATGTGCTCGTGCTGCACCTTGCCGTCCTTGAAGCCGATGATGGCGACGAGCGGCACCTCCACGCGCCGGCCGGTGGGCGCGACGCCGGGCAGCATCCAGTCCATCTGCACCGTGTGCGTGAACGAGAAGATCATCTCATCGACGATCCGCGACTCGCCGATGGTGCGCGAGACCGGGGTGACCTTCGTGTCGGGCGGCATCCTCGGGATGAAGTGCGCGGCGTAGAAGGCGCTGATCGCGGGGAACCCGGTGCCGCCGGTCATCGTGGGTACGTGGTTCACGTGCGCGGGCTCGACCATCGTGGCCATGGTCTCGGCGACGTCCTTGTCGGCGAACTCGCCCTTCATGTGCGCCTCCCAGGTGTCGCGCAGGGCGCGCTGGCGGGGGGAGAGGCCGTCGGCCGGTGCAGTAGCGCAGGCGGCGAGGGCGAGCGGGAGGAGCATTGCGGCGAAAGCCGCGGTCGAGAAGCGCATGCCGCGAGGGTACCCCG
>VGXR01000092.1 GCA_016873255.1 Planctomycetota bacterium | reverse complement strand
GGCAGCGTCGGGCTTGAAGCCGCGGGTCGCGGTGCCGGCCTGCTGGATGAAGGTGGAGGACGTGTTGACGTTGAACACGTTCAGGAGGCGGTCGCTCGCGCGCTCGGTCACGACCACGAGGTCGACGACCACGTTGCCGTTGGAAGCGGTGCGGGAGAACGCGGCAAAGCCCAGGACGCCGGCATCAGCCGAAGCAACCAGCGAAGCAGTGCCAAGGACAGCGATAAAACCGATTTTCATGACCTTTTCCCTCAATCCCGCGAATGCGGGCAAAACTCGGTTGCGGATTCCTTCTCAGTGGCAGCAGCCCTCTTGCTGCTGCCTAGAACCTCACCTCCGACGCATGGACAATGCCTCCGGCTTCGCGGGAGTCAAGCGATGGCATCCGCGGCAAGCGCATTTTTGACCGTCTGCACCGCCGCAGGGCACCGAGAACATCGATGTTCGGGGGCCGCGGCGGGCGTGCACGCGTCTGGAAGGCCTTTTTCTCGGTCGCACGTGGCCCGCGGTTTCGCGGCCATAATGCGTCTTTTCCCCGTCACCCACCATGCGCGTCTACTTGGAGACCTTTGGCTGCCAGATGAACGAGCTCGACAGCGAGCTCGTGCGCGGCCAGCTTGCGGCCATGGGCTACCGCTTCGTGGAGCACGACGCCGACGCGCAGGTCATCCTCTACAACACGTGCTCGGTGCGCGAGCTTGCCGAGCAGAAGGCGCTCAGCCGGGTGGGCATCGTGGGGCAGCGCAAGAAGGCCGGCGAGCGCATCATCCTGGGCGTCCTCGGCTGCATGGCCGAGCGCGACGGTACCGATCTCTTCCGCCGCCACCCGCAGGTGGACATCCTCTGCGGCCCTGCCGAACTCGACAAACTGCCGCAGCTCATCGACAACGTGCGCCGCACCACCGATGCTACGGAGGCATCGCTTGGCGGTGACGCAGAGTTGAGTGCTGCCGGCTCCGCCCCCGTGCGCGCGGCCGGGCCTTCGCGCGCGGTGGCGCTTGCCGGCAATTCCTCGCGCCGCACCGCCACGCTCAGCGCGGCCACCGACGGCCTGGAGACGCTCGACCTGTCGCGTGCGTTCGATCCGTCCGCGCGCGAGCGGCCGTGGAGCGCCTACGTGCGCATCACGCGCGGGTGCAACAAGTTCTGCACCTACTGCGTGGTGCCGTACACGCGCGGCGCCGAGGTGCACCGGCCGCCCGACCACATCGTGGACGAGTGCAGGCGCCTCGCCGACTCCGGCGCGCTCGAGATCACGCTGCTCGGGCAGACCGTGAACCACTATCGCTATTCGCACGGTTCCGCGCTCACCGTCGAGGGCCGCGAGGCCCCGCAGGTGGGGCCGGGATTGCAGGCGTTCCGCGCCGGCGCGCGCGGCGAGGGCCGCACCACCACCTTCGCCGGCCTGCTGCACCGCATCCACGAGGCGGTGCCCGGCGTTCGCCGGCTGCGGTTCGTCACCAGCTACCCGCGCGACTTCGGGCCCGACGTCCTGGCCGTGATGCGCGACTGCCCGCGCATCTGCCGGTACCTGCACGCACCCGCGCAGAGCGGAAGCGACGCCGTGCTTGCGCGCATGAACCGCGGCTACACGGTGGCCGAGTACGAGGAGTTCGTGGCCCGCACGTTCGAGGCGCTTCCCGATGCCACGCTGGCCGGCGACATCATCGTGGGCTTCCCGGGCGAGACCGATGCCGACTTCGATGCCACGTGCTCGCTGGTGCGGCGGCTGCCCTTCAAGAACAACTTCATCTTCAAGTACTCGCCACGCCCCGGCACGGTGGCGATCGACCGATTCCCCGACGACGTTCCCGACGAGGTGAAGCGAGCTCGCAACAACGCGCTGCTTGCCATCCAGGCCGAGACCAGCGCGCGCGTCCACGCGCAATGGGTCGGTCGCAGGGTGGAGGTGCTCTTTGACTCCATCCGGGAGCGCGCGCCGCAGCGGCCCGCGGCCGGCCCCGGCACCGTCGGGCTGACGGTGGCCGGTGAGGCGCGGCTTGGGGGCGCCCCGGACATGACGCTGCTTCGCCAGGCCGTGGGGCGGACGTCGGGGGACCTGATCGTGGCGGTCGATCTCGGCAAGGAATCGGGGGTCTCGGGGTCCGCGGGGGTGCAACCGTTGCCGGGCGAAGTCCGCGATGTAGTTCTGACGGCCTCGCAGCCGCTCCTGCTTTCCGGACGGGTGGTCGCATAACCTGTTGATTTGCGGGCTTTTACGACGCTATCGCGGCGGTCTTGGCCCAAAACCCGTGGTTTCTTTCGGGCGGCGTGCAGAACCAATGAATGCTGCTTTTTCCGGAGCGACTTTCTTGCCACCCGTTGCGGCCGTGGCATTGTCAGGGGTGAGTCGACGGCGCCTGGCTGACGTCGGAAGACTCAATCGTTTCCTCATCGTGGGATGGTTTCCCCTCCCTCCACGAGTTTCCCCTTCCTCAGCCGCCCAGAAAGGCTTGTCATGAAGACTGTGCTCTTTGTTGCTGCGGCCGCGTCCGCAGTCGCCGCGTCGGCCGACGCCGGCTTCCTCGGCTTCGCCGCCTTCTCGCGCCTCGCTAGCAACGGCAACCGCGTGATCGACGTCGTCGCCGTGGTCAGCAACGCCAGCGATCGTCTCCTCAACATCTACAACAGCACCATCACGAACAACGCGGGTGCCGGCGGCGCTTCCTTCTTCACGCAGCAGGCGGGCACCGCGACGCGCGGCTGGAAGCCCGATGCCGCGAGCAGCACCCGCTCGAACAACGTCGACAGCTTCATGACCATCGGCGTCGAGGGCGGCGAGCCGTACGAGGGCCAGTACTTCGCCTCGGGCGGCACGAGCGCTGACGGCAACTTCTCGACCGGCTGGACCACCCTCGGCAACACCGTGCCCCCCCTGGCCGGCTGGTTCCTGAGCCCGCCGACGCTCCCGGACAACCGCGCCGAGAGCCTGAGCACCTTCACGGGCACCCGTCTCGACAACGGTGGATCGGCCTCGAGCAACTTTGGCATCTGGTGCGGCCACCTCGTGATGAACGGCGCCGCCACCTCGTGCCTCTGGTCGGCGACCGCCGCCATCAAGGACGGCGTGACGATGCAGAACAGCACGGGCTCGGCAGTGCAGTTCCAGATGATCCCGGCCCCGGGCGCCATCGCGCTCGTCGGCGTCGCGGGTCTGGCCGCCAGCCGTCGCCGCCGCGCCTAATTCAGGCGTCAGGCTGACTGGCTGACCGCCCCGGAAGGGGCCCCCAAATTGGGTAACGAAGCACCGCCGTCCGAAAGGACGGCGGTGTTCTTTCAGGGGTGCGGAGGGCGGCATTGCACCTTTGCGCCCCGGAGACTGCGCACGTAAGTTCATGTTTGAAGGTTGATTACGTGGCCGAGGGTTGCGCCCGCCGGAATCTGTGACACCATTGGGGTGCCTTTTCCGCCTGCGCTGGCGGCGGGAAAGGTGTCTTTCCCCCGGCATCGCGCCCAGCTCTTTCCCGGGCGCGCCGCCTCCTCATACCACTCGCAGACCAGCGACGATTGGAGTCAGGGAGCATGAAAACGGCAGTTCTTGCCGCTTCGGCGGCGGGCGTGGTCGCATCCGCGGCCAGTGCTGGATTCGTCGGCTTTGCCGGGTTTAGCCGCGTTGCCGCCAACGGCAACCGGGTCATCGATGTCTTCGTGGTGGTCTCCAATGCCGGAGACCGCCTGCTGAACGTCTATGACGCCAACATCCGCAACAATCTCGGGACCTCGGGCGCGTCGTCCTTCATCCAGCAGGCCGGAACCGCCACGCGCGGTTGGAAGCCGGACGCCGCCAGCAGCACCCGGAGCAATGACGTGGACAGCTTCTGCACCATCGGCGTGCAGGACGCCATCGCCTACGAGGGCCAGTACTACGCGTCCGGTTCCACCGGCGCCGACGGCGGTTTCTCCTCGGGCTGGACGACGCTTGGCAACCAATTGCCCGTCGGGGCAGGGTGGTTCCTCAGTCCGCCCACGCTGCCGGACAACGGGGCGGAGTTGCTGGCCGGGGTGGGCGGAACGCGGGTGAACCAGGATGCGGCCACCGCAGCCGGCACCTATGGCATCTGGTGCGCACACCTGGTCATGTCCGGGGCCCTCACCAATGCGCAGGGCGCGCTTGCCAGCTGCCTGTGGACACTGTCGGCCGCCACCAAGGATGCTCAGACGCAGCAGATCAGCGCCGGAACCGCCACGAACTTCAACCTGATCCCGGCCCCGGGCGCCGTGGCGCTGCTGGCGGCGGCGGGCGCCGTGCGGCGCAAGCAACGCGCCTGACCCGGTCCGGCGTTTCTCCAGAGAACTCCGCCGCCGCCCTTTCGGGGCGGCGGCTCTCTTTTTCTGCAAACTGCGCTTGCCTTGGCCGTTGGCGGTGGCAAAGTAACGGCACCTCAGGGGTCCCGTCGATGCTGACGGCGGATGACCCTCACTCGGGTCGGCGGGAGAAGTTCCCGTCGTTCCCACCCTCGCATGTGTCAGCACACAACTTGGAGAAGAGAGATGAAAAGGGCTTATCTGTTTGTCGCGTCCGCGACTGCCGTGGTGTCTGCGTCGGCTGACGCCGGCATCGTGGGTTTTTCGGCTTTCTGGCGCGTTGCTGCCAACGGCAACAAGGTCGTCGACCTGGTCGCCGTGATGCAGAACAGCAGTGACCGTCTGCTGAATGTGTACAACGTCAACACGTCCTCCACCTTCATCCAGCAGCCCGGCACCGCGACCCGCGGCTTCAAGCCCGACGCTGCCTCGAGCACCCGCTCGAACATCGTCGACAGCTTCTGCACGATCGGCGTCGAGGGCGGCGCGCCGTACGAGGGCCAGTACTACGCCTCGGGCGGCACGAGCGCTGACGGCGGCTTCTCGACCGGCTGGACCACGCTCGGCACCCACATCCCGGCCAACGCCGGCTGGTTCCTGAGCCCGCCGACGCTCGCGGACAACCGCGCCGAGAGCCTGTCCCACTTCAGTGGCTTTCGCGAAAACAGCAACACCGCTGCGGCCAACGGCACCTTCGGCGTGTGGGCCGGCCACTGGGTGTTCACGGGCAGCACCAGCTCTGCCATCATCACCATCTCCGGCACGAGCAAGGACGGGCTCTCGGGTAACACCGGGACCCACACGGCGACTCATTTCCAGCAGCTCCCTGCTCCGGGCGCCATCGCGCTGCTCGGCGTCGTGGGCCTGGCCTCGCGTCGTCGCCGCGCCTGAGTTCGCGCGGCCACAGCATGCGTCCGCCAGGAGGTGCGGCGGTCGCATGACATGAACCACCCGTCGCCGTCCGAAAGGACGGCGACGGTCTTTTTGCAATTTGTCTGTGCGTTGGGTTTGCGTTGCACGTGGCATGGGTCATGATCTGCGTGTCCGGGCGCCGCCGCTGACGGTGCCCCGGGCTCCCCTTCCTTCGGCCCGCGGAACAGTTCCGCCGGCCGCTTCCCTGGCCCGATCGGCATGCAACTGGAGAGAAGAGAGATGAAAAGGGCTTTCGTGTTCGCCACGTCGGCGATGGCTGTCGTTTCCGCGTCCGCAGATGCCGGGGTGATCGGCTTCGCCGCCTTCAGCCGGATCGCCTCCAACGGCAACCGCGTCATCGACGTGGTGGCCGTGATGCAGAACGCCAACGACCGCCTGCTCAACGTCTACGGCGCCGACCTCCGCAACAACGCGGGCGCCGGCGGCGCTTCCTTCTTCACGCAGCAGGCGGGCGCCGCCACGCGCGGCTGGAAGCCCGATGCCGCGAGCAGCACCCGCTCGAGCATCGTCGACAGCTTCTGCACGATCGGCGTCGAGGGCGGCTCGCCGTACGAGGGCCAGTACTACGCCGCGGGCGCCGCGGGCGCCGACGGCGGCTTCTCGACCGGCCCGTGGAAAACACCGGGATTCCGTGATCCATTCGGTGATCCGATTGCGCCTTCCGCTTTGGCAGTAGCTGTGGCCTTCCGTTCGGCCAGGCTTGTCCCTTTCACCCGGTGCGCCCCGCAGTGCCGATGGCGGACCCAACACACGGAGCAATGAACTATGGACCCTCGTCCCACACCTCGTACGTGTCAGCACACAACTTGGAGAAAGGAGATGAAAGGAGCCTATCTGTTTGTCGCGTCCGCGACTGCCGTGGTGTCTGCGTCGGCTGACGCCGGCATCGTGGGTTTTTCGGCTTTCTGGCGCGTTGCTGCCAACGGCAACAAGGTCGTCGACCTGGTCGCCGTGATGC
>VGXR01000091.1 GCA_016873255.1 Planctomycetota bacterium | reverse complement strand
TGCAACATCGGCACCGCGCAGCTGGAGTGGTTCGAGCAGCCGGACAACCGGCACCCGTTCATCCCGATGAACATGTACCGCCTCGGGAACGGCCGCTTCGAGCAGATCGGCTGGTACAACCTCACGCTCAGGGGCGCCACCATCCGGCAGAACGCGGCCATCGCGGCATGGCGCACCGCGGATCCGTCGGTGCAGCTCGAGTACGTGGACGCACCGGGCGACGGACGCTTCATCGTGGCATGCAAGGTCACGCAGAGCACCAACGGCACCTGGCACTACGGGCACGCCATCCAAAACCTGAACTCCGACCGCTCGGGCCGCTCCTTCACGGTGCCCGTCCCCGCGGGCGTGACCGTCACGAACGCGGGCTTCAAGGACATCGACTCCCACTCGGGCGATCCGTACAGCCCCACCGACTGGTCGATCGTGGTCTCTGGCAGTGCCGTCACCCGGACCGGGGGCTCCTACTCGGTCAGCCCCAACGGAAACGCGCTGCGCTTCGCAACGCTCTACAACTTCCGGTTCGACGCGAGCACTGCGCCTGCTGCGGGCACCGGAGCGATCGGCCTCTTCAAGCGAGGTGCCGCGGGGGCGCCGGACTCGGCGGCAGCCCCCGTGAAGGTGCCCGCCGCGCCCGCGAACCCGGCGGACCGGAACGGCGACGGCTCAGTCAATGGAGCGGACCGCGGGCATCTGCTCGGCGCATGGGGCACGCCGGGCCCTGGCGACCTCGACGGCGACGGCTCGGTGACCGGCGCGGACCTCGGCCTGCTGCTGGCGGCGTGGTCCTGACGCAACGCGGCCCGCGGTGACCGATAGGAATTTTGCGCCCGGCCGAGTGATCGTCCGGGCGCTTTCGTGTCGATGTCCCCCACCGCCGCGGCAGGACGCCGCGCTCGCCATCCAGGAGGGAAGGGCATGGGATCCGCATTCCGAAACGTGATCGTCTCGTCCGGGGTTGCCTTGGCGCTTCTTGCGCCCGTGCACGCGGGCGACTGGACCAATGACCCGTACCTCATCCGCAAGGACGAGGAGCTGCTGCGCTGTCCCATGCCCGGGTACATGGCGCTGCTGCGGCGCATCACCCCCGACCGCGTCGGCACGCTTGTCCAGCTGGCGCCTGCCGACTGCCGCTTCGTGCCGCGTCGACGCGATGACGTGAGCGACCTGATCTCCGCGCAGCGTGAGCGCTTCGGTCCGGATGCCCCGCCGGTGCCGGGCGATCCCGAGGAAATTTCGCTGCGCCAGTTCCAGCTGTACCTCGATGGGCGGCTCCTCCACGAACGGGGCGACCAGGCCGCTGCGGTCTGCCGGTGGAACGAGGTGCTCGAGCAGCCGGCCGAAGGACGGCGGTGGCGTTCCACGCGGGCCGCCTACATGATCGGCCGCAGCGTTCAGCACTCCGACCCGGAGCTTGCCGCCAAGTGGTACCGCGCGGTGCGTTCGCTGGCGGCCGAAGGGTGCGCAGACACGCTCGGTCTTGCCTGCGCGAGCATCGGGTGGGAGGCGCGTGCCGAGCTCGACCTCGGCCGGATCCCGCGCGCCCTGGCGCTCTACCTCGAGCAACACGCCGCGGGCGACCCGACCGCGGATGAGTCGATCCTGTTCGCGTGCCGGCGCGGGTTGGACGAGGCGACGCTCGATCTCTCGCAGCTTGCCGTCGACCCCGTGTCGCGCCGGATCTTCACGGTCTGGGTGCTCGGCGCGTGGGGTTGCTACGACTTCGCGCCCGAAGGCGGCATGGCCGGCCTCGCCGGACGCTGGTGCGGCGCACTGGAGGACTCCGGCGTGGTGCAGCCCGGGCTTCCGGAGGTCGACCTGCTTGCGGCGATGGCCTATGAGTGCGAGGACCTGGAGCGCGCACGGGAGTGGTCGGCGATGGCCCCGGCCGATGCGCCGGTCGCGCGCTGGGTGCGCGTCAAGCTTGCGTGCCGCGAGGGCGGCCTCGAGGATGCCATCGCCGCGATGCGCGACTTCGCGTCGTCCGACGGCATCGAGTTCGAGGAGAGCATTCCGCCGCAGCGCCCGCACTCCGCGTGGTCGCCTGCGGTGCACGACGACGGACACGGCCCGATGCGCAGCCGGGCGCTGTGCGAGCTCGGTGCGCTTCTCGTCTCCGCCGGCCGCTTCGAGGAGGCCTTCGGCGCCTTCGTCGCAGGGCGATCGCGCGAGGATGCCGCCTACCTGCTCGAGCGGATCCTCTCCGCGGATCGTGCCGCCGAGCTGGTGGATGGGTGCTTCCCGGATCCTGCCGTCGCCATGGGACCGCTCTCGCCCGCCACCTGGCAGCCGAGCTGGCGGTGGGGGAACTCGGTCGGCGAAGGATTCCGGCACCTCGTCGGCGCGCGTTTCCTGCGTGAACTCCGCGTGTCGGATGCACGCGCGTTCGTGGATTCCAAGGAGCGCGCGAAGCTCGACCTGCTCGCGCGCCTGCTTGCCACCGGCGACGATTCCGCACGGCGCGACGGGGAGCGTGCGGCGGCGCTCTGGGACGCGGCGCAGCTCGTGCGGCACGAGTGCGCGGACATCGCCGCGACGACGAGCGAATTGGGCGGGTACCGCGCGTACTGGGAGTACGGGCGCCTCGCCATGCCGACCGCCGACGAGATGGTCCGCTGGGAGTCCTCGGCCACCGTGCCGACGCACGTGCGCCACATGCGCTACCGCGCCGCCGAGCTGGCGTGGCGCGCCTCGCTCCTCCTGCCCGACGAGGACCCGTTCACCGCCGAGGTTCTCTGCGAGGCCGGGCGCTGGCTGGCGCCGCACGACCCGAAGTCCGCGGACCGCTTCTACAAGTCGCTGGTGCGCCGTTGCGGAAGCACCGCCCTCGGCGCCGAGGCGGACCGCAGGCGCTGGTTTCCCCCGCGCACCTGAGGCCTCCACTTAGCCCGGCCGCGGGCCCCAGGTGATGACGCAGTTGCCCGCGTGGGTGAGGGGCTCCTCGGGACCGATGGCCGCGCCGTGCAGGGCCGCGGCGATCTCGGCGGCGTCCATGCTGCGGAACGCCGGCGGGTTGATCCGGTTGAAGGTGACGTACCCGCGCCGGGCGCGCCGCACCGCGCGATCCATGTATGCCTCCTGGTACTCGCGCGGCAGCTCGGTGAGCGCGTAGTTGCTGATCACCAGGTCCCACTCGCGGGCCGGCAGCGTGTTCAGCGTCCGGAACTCCACCGGAACGGAGAGCGCGAAGTGGTCGAGGAAGCGCTCCGCCAGCCCCAGTGCCTGCCGGATGTCCACGAGGCAATATGCGGCGGGGCGGCTCCACTCTGCGATCACTCGGCACTGCCCGCCGTATCCGACGCCGATCTCGCAGATCGAGAGGCCGTCAAGCGTCCCGAAGCGGTCGAGCAGGTCGCCGAGCACCTTCACGTACCGGAGCGTCGTGGGCGAGAACGCGCCGTGCGGCGGGTACCCATGCATCCGCGGGTCTCCCACGCGGTCGTTGGCGGCGAACCGCGGCAGCGCCGCGACCAGTTCCGGGCGCCGCGCCACGTGGCGGAGGTACTCCACGCCCTGCTCGGGGGAGACATGCTCCAGGATGGCGGTGTAGTTGCGGATGCGGCGGAAGTGCCGGAACATGGACGTGCTGTTCACGGCATCGACGCAGACCTGCGGGTAGCGGCCGTTGTCGGAAAGGCTGGTGACGTACGAACGCTTCACGAACGCGTTGCGCACGCGATCCGCGAGGTTTCGGAGAACCCAGTGCATCCGGGGCGGAGTGTAGTTCGTCGCCTGCGCGGCACCTCAGCGCAGGTCGAACCGGTCGAGCTCCATCACCTTCGTCCACGCAGCCACGAAGTCGCGCACGAACTTGTCCTTCGCGTCGTCGGCCGCATACACCTCGGCCAGCGCGCGGAGCTCGGAGTTGGAGCCGAAGGCCAGGTCCACGCGGCTGGCCTTCCAGCGTGCCTTGCCGGTGGCGCGGTCGCGGCCCTCGAACGCCTCCTCGCGCGGGCACACCGGGTGCCATGTGGTGCCCATGTCGAGCAGGTTGACGAAGAAGTCGGTGGTCAGCGCGCCCGGCCGGTCGGTGAGCACGCCGGTCGATGACCCGTCGAAGTTCGCGCCCATGGCGCGCATGCCGCCGACCAGCGCCGTCATCTCGGGCGCCGTCAGCGTCAGGAAGCACGCCTTGTCCACCAGGAGCTGCTCGGCGCGGCGAACGTGGCCCTTGGCCAGGTAGTTGCGGAAGCCGTCGGCCGTCGGTTCGAGCACCGCGAACGACGCCGCGTCGGTCTGCTCCTGCGAGGCATCGGTGCGGCCGGGCGTGAACGGCACGGTGATGGCCACGCCCGCGGCCTTCGCCGCATGCTCGACCGCCGCGCAGCCGGCCAGCACGATCATGTCGGCCATCGAGGCCTGCTTCCTGCCGCCGGCCTGCGCCGCGTTGAACTCCTTGCGCACGGCCTCGAGCGCCGCAAGCACGCGAAGCAGCTGCGCAGGGTTGTTGGCTTCCCAGTCGCGCTGCGGCGCGAGCCGGATGCGCGCGCCGTTGGCGCCCCCGCGCTTGTCGGTGCCGCGGAACGTGGACGCCGACGCCCACGCCGTGGCCACGAGCTGCGCCGCCGGCACGCCGGCGGCCAGCACCTTGGCCTTGAGCGCGGCGATGTCCTGCGCATTCACGATTTCGTGCGTCGCGGCCGGCACGGGGTCCTGCCAGATGAGCGCTTCCTTGGGCACCAGCGGTCCCAGGTACCGCGCCACCGGGCCCATGTCGCGGTGCGTCAGCTTGAACCACGCGCGCGCGAACGCATCGGCGAACTCGGCGGGATTCTGGTGGAAGCGGCGCGAGACCTCCTCGTACGCCGGGTCCATGCGGAGCGCGAGGTCGGTGGTGAGCATCACGGGGGAGTGCCGCTTCGACGGGTCGTGCGCGTCGGCCACGGCGGTCGCCGCCGAGGCATCGGTCGGCACCCACTGGTGCGCGCCGGCGGGGCTCTTGGAGAGCTTCCACTCGTACCCGAAGAGCGTTTCGAAGTAGCCGTTGTCCCACTTCGTGGGGTTCGGCGTCCATGCGCCCTCGAGGCCGCTGGTGATGGTGTCGGCGCCGCTGCCCGTGCCGAAGCTGTTCTTCCAGCCGAGGCCCATCTCCTGGAGCGGCGCACCCTCGGGTTCCGGGCCCACGTACTTCTGCGGGTTGGCCGCGCCGTGCGTCTTGCCGAAGGTGTGGCCGCCCGCGATCAGCGCGACGGTCTCCTCGTCGTTCATCGCCATGCGCGCGAAGGTCTCGCGGATGTCGCGCGCCGAGGCGAGCGGGTCGGGGTTGCCGCCCGGTCCCTCGGGGTTCACGTAGATCAGGCCCATCTGCACGGCCGCGAGCGGGCTCTCGAGGTTGCGGTCGCCCACGTAGCGGTCGTCGGCCAGCCAGCTGCGCTCGGCGCCCCAGTACACCTCGTCCGGCTCCCAATGGTCCGCGCGCCCGCCGCCGAAGCCGAAGGTCCTGAAGCCCATCGACTCGAGCGCCACGTTGCCCGTGAGGATCATCAGGTCGGCCCACGACAGCTTGCTGCCGTACTTCTTCTTGATGGGCCACAGCAGGCGCCGCGCCTTGTCGAGGTTGGCGTTGTCGGGCCAGCTGTTGAGCGGCGCGAAGCGCAGCATGCCGCCGCCGCCGCCGCCGCGCCCGTCGCTCACGCGGTACGTGCCCGCGCTGTGCCAGGCCATGCGGATGAAGAAGGGCCCGTAGTGGCCCCAGTCGGCCGGCCACCACGGCTGCGACTGCGTCATCAGCGCGCGCAGGTCGGCGCACACCGCGTGCAGGTCGAGTCCCTTGAACTCCTTCGCGTAGTCGAACGCGCCGCCCATCGGGTCCGACTGCGGCGAGTTCTGCCGCAGCACCTTCAGGTCAAGCTGCTCGGGCCACCACTCCTTGTTGGTGTTTCCCTTGGACATGTCCTTGTGGAATCCGCTGGCGAAGGGGCACTTGGTGGGGGTGGCGCTCATGGTCTGGTTCCTCGTCGTTGCCGCGCCGGAAGTTCGGTCGGGGGCGACAATCGTAGCCCCGGCCCGGGAGGGTTTCCACGGCGGTGAGGATTCCGCGGGAAATCCGGAAGCCATCGGCGTTCGGATCGCGCCCGTTACGCTTTCCGCGGTCACCGTCGCATGCCTCCACCCACCCCCATCTTCGGCGCCGTCGAGGCAGGCGGAACTAAGTTCGCGTGCGCGGTCGGCCGCGGGCCGGGCGCGGGCATCCTGGCACGCACGCAGTTCGCCA
>VGXR01000090.1 GCA_016873255.1 Planctomycetota bacterium | reverse complement strand
CCGCTTCCGGCATCGACGCGTGCTCGGCCGGGAGGACTTCCTGCGGCACCTGCGGGAGGTCGCATTCCTGCCCGAGGACGCGGTGATCTACGTGTCGTCGCACGGGACGCGGGATGGCGTCGCGGTGCCGGGCGGCGTGGTCACGGCCACGGAGATTGCGCACGCGCTTCGCGACGTACCGAACGTCGTGCTGCTCCACTTCGGCGGCTGCAACATCGCATCGGGGACCGTGCCGGAGGACATCGTCTCCGCACAGCCCTGCGCGTGCCGGTTCCCCGTCTCGGGGTTCTGCCGATTCGCGGACTGGTCGGGCAGCGCGATCGTGGACTACACCTACCTGACGCTCGTGCTCGAGAGGCGGCTGCCTCCCGCCGCTGCCGTGGCCGCCACGCGGGACAGCGTGCGCTTCGCCGGCAGCGCCCCGTTGCCGGGCAGCACAACCGTGATGCCGATGGATCTGCGGATCGTCGGAGGATGAGGCGGGCGCTCAGTTGGCGCACGGCCCCCAGCCGGCCAGCAGGTACGCAAGGTCGAAGCCGTCGATCGAGCCGTCCGCGTTGAGGTCTGCGGGTGCGCCCGACGAGGCAGCGCCCCACGCCGCGAGCACCTGCCCGAGGTCCGCGCCGGTGACCGCACCGTCCGCATCGAGGTCGCCGAGGCACTCGCACACGCGGTCAGGGATGCCGTTGCGGTTGACGTCATCGAACTGCCCGCTCAGGATCTGGCCGTAGTCGACGATGCCGTCGGCGTTGCAGTCGGCTGACCATTCGATGATGTACGACGATGGAACGGGAGTGCAGGAATCAAACGAGTACTGATCCGGATAGTCGTTCCAGTGGCGAGTCGGAAGTGGGTCGGGACAATTGAGACTGATGAAGTGCAGGTAATCTTCACCGCCTCGCGCGTTGTTGGGCTCACCCGGGATCCACTGCGCGTACCACGTTTCGCCCGTTACCCATCTCCAGCCGCCAAGAGGCTCGGAGTACTCGGGTGAAGTCCGGTCCTGATACCCGCCAAGCCACGGCCCAACCCGATCGCTCCACAGGCCCGGCGCGCCCGCAATCGCCTTGATGCGCTCGAACTCCGCCGCATCGATCGCCGTGGCCAGGTGACCGCCCGCGGACTCGGTCGCACTCCGAGCCTGCGTCCAGCGCAGTGGCTGCGCTGTGCGCACCCCGAGATACCAATGCCCATTCCCCCCATCCTGCACCCGCCACTGCACCGCCTCCTGCGCCCGCGCTGTTGATGCCGCGAAAAGGGTGACCACCGCCGCCTGGATCAGTTTCTTCATGTTGGGCTATCTCCCCGGAGCCGCCCGGCCCCGACGGGGTTTGGCTACCAAGGCGTAACGCCGGATCAAACCCCCTGCCCCACGGACCGCCTGTAAGGAACTGTACGGACGTACGAAGAAACACACGGAACGAACGGTACGGTGCACCTGCGTTGGTTGCGTTGCAACGCGGCTTTTCCGACGAAGCGGTACGGGAAACGCGATTCCCAAGCTGAATGTTGAGGGTTCGAATCCCTTCACCCGCTTTCGCCGGAACCGCCTGGAGGCCTCGCAAGTGCGGCGCTGACGGGGTCGAGGCCCTTGCGCAACTGGAAACCGCACCCGGGGTGCACGATTTCCGCATTGCGCGCATCGCCCGTTTTGCCGCAGGCGGCAAGTCTGTGCCTTCGGCTACACCGGGCGGCGTCGTGACGTCCACGAGCCCGACCCGGGCATGGGGACTTCCGGCATGAGAACCACGATCCTTGCGGAGATGCCGGTGGCCGTCCTGCGCGCCCGGGCCGTGCGGGGCTTCACGGGGTTCTCGCGGGGCTGGGGCAGCGCCCGAGAGTCCTGAAAACCGGACGGGTCGCGACAAACCCGGGGGCCGGAGTGCGTATCGAGGGGTGTGGACGCGCCGGCATCGCCCGGCACCCCCGGCACCCCCGGGGTGGTAAAGGAGGCTCGATGCGCTCGATCCGAAAGACACGCACCCGTGGTGGATGGACCGTCGTCGACGCGCTCGTCGGCACAGCGGTGGTCGCCGTGGTGGGGGCTGCGCTCGCGCCCATGCTCGGCACCGGCATGCACCGCTCGGGCATGATGGTCTCGGCAAACAACCTGCGGCGGCTCGGCCAGGGCCACGCGGCCTACGAGGCGACCTGGAACGGACAGCAGCACACGACGATGGTCGCGGAGATGGGCCTCTACTCGGGCTCGAACGCGTGCGGGGCCTTCCTGCAGAACCACTGCCCGCCGCCGGCACCCGTGATCGGCACGGATCCGCACGGCCGCACGTGGGGTTTCTTCTGGAACGGCTCGTTGCCGGCCTGCACCGCCTATCCGGGCGGCAGCCCCTTCTGCTCCGGCGGGACGACGAGTCGCTTTCCCGCCCTGAGCGTGCCGCTGGCGGTCGGCGGGACGTCGGGCGCCTTCTCGGGAATCCCCATCCAGGACGGGAACTACTGGCTGCCGAACATGCGCGGCGTGCGCGAGTACGTCTGCGAGCGGTTCTTCGACCCCGTCTTCACGTCGCCGAACGACCTCGTCGCGTATCCGCGGCTCGCGTCGGCCTTCGCGTCGACGGCCGAGGTCGCCGACATCAACCTGCTCGACAACGACACGACGTCGTCCACCTACTGCACCAGCGCCGCCGCGCTCTGGAATCCGTGCGTGTTCCGTGCGCCGTCGCAGGGCGGGTTCCAGGCGCCGGGCACGTGCGCCGACGCGTACCGCACGCCCTCGGCGAACGCGGTCACCTACCCCACGCTCAAGACCCGCATGATGGAGTGGCGCATGTGCCAAGGCCCCCGCGGCGCGGTGAGCCCGGTGCTCGCCGGGGGCGTCATGGACGCCTTCAACGCGCACCCGGGTTCGCGGCCCGGCGCCGTGTTCTTCGACGGCCACGTCTCCTTCACCGCGATGGCCGACTACGCGGCCGACGACGCGCAGGTGCTCCAGCAGACCGGCACCGACGGCCTGTGGAGCCGTGACTCGGGACTCGGCGCGAACGGGTACAGGGGCCAGGCCGCGCAGTCCGGGTTCCGCGCCTCACCGCACTTCCTGACGACGGGCGGCATCGCCGGAAGGGACCTCCTCCATGCGCGCTGAGCGAACCTCGTGCGTCGCGTGCGCGGCCGGAGCGGCGATCGCCGCGGCGGCGGCCGCGCTCGCCTTGTCCGCGCCCGCGCGTGCGGACGCCCCGATGCAGGCCACCGAGCTTGCGCAGGATCCGCCCACCGCGCGCGCCATCGTCGGCGCGGTGGTGTGCGTCGCCTCGCACGGCACGGGCAACCGCGCGGTCACCACGCTCTGGGCGGGCACGCCGTGGATCGGCGGAACGGCGGCGAACTCGGGTGCGATCGCGGCGTGGCGGCACGACCCCGCGACGGGCGCATGGACGCACGCGGGGACGATCACGAGCGGCGCCGGATACTCCGGCGGCGGCTTCGGCGCGGCCATTGCGTACGCGGGGCTCGAGGACGGGAGCGGATTCCTCGTGGTCGGGTCGCCGCACCGACAGTCATCGGCGACCGGTGGGTTCATCCGCGGCTACGCCGAGGTGATCGCGTTGCCCGACCCTGCCGGTGCGCCCAGCGTCGGAACGGCGGTCGAGCTCTCGCAGGGCGCGCTCTCGTACGACCGCTTCGGCCACGCCGTCGCGGCCACGCGCTCCGGCGGCGCGTGGCACGCGGTCGTGAGCATGCCGTTCCGCGAGTTCTCGTTCCGCGACGCCGGCGAGGTGCAGGTCTTCCGCCGCGACGCGGCCACCGCGTTCACGCGCATCGCTCAGCTGCGCTCGCCCGCACCCGCCCAGGACGCACGGCTCGGCGAGGCGCTCGCGGCGCACGGCGACCGCATCTACGCAAGCCACGGCTGGGGCACGCCGCGGGTCGCGGTGTTCGCGTTCGACGCGGGCGTGCCCGCCTTCGAGGGCTGGATCGACCCGCCCGCGGGCGTCGACGGGTTCGCCACCGGGTTCGGCCGCGCCATCGCGTGCGACGGCACGCTGGTCGCGGTGGGCGCGCCGGGGCCGCGCATCGGCGATCCCTCGGTCGGCGCGGTTTACCTCTTCGATGCCGCGCCGCCCCACGCGTTGCGCGCGACGGTCGCGTCGCCCTTCCCCAGCGAGTGTGCGGGATTCGGGTCCGCGATCGCGTTGCGCGACGGGCTGCTCGTCGTCGGCACCGCCGAGGGAGCCACCGACCTCGCGGCGGGCCAGGCGGCGATCCAGCGCATCGACCTGTCCGCCGGGTCCGTCGGAACGCCGGTCATCGAGGTCGATGCGGGCGAGTCCGCCTTCGGCTGCGCCGTTGCCACCGACGGACGCAGCGTGGCGATCGGTGCGCCCGCAGCCGGCGACGGTGCGTCGGGCAAGGTGCGCGTGCTCACGCCGGTGCCCGGACCGTGGAGCCCCGACTTCGACGGCGACGGCTGGGTGATGGGCAACGACCTGGTCATCCTGCTGCTGGCTTGGGGCGAGGGCGCGGGCAACGCCGCGGACCTCAATCGCGACGGCACCGTCAACGGCGCGGACCTCGGACTGCTGCTCGCGGCGTGGGGTCCTGCGGCGTGAGCCGGCGAGTGCGCGGCCGGTTCCGCGACGGTAATTAGGTAGGCGATGCGCTTTCGTGGGGGCGCGGGTTGCAGTACGACTCCTCGTTCCGAGATCGGGCGCGCGCGATGTTCGAAGCAGCGGATCGCGCGCCCGACCGGACGTTTGCGGGTGTAACTCAGTGGTAAAATGCCACCTTGCCAAGGCGGATGCCGAGGGTTCAAGTCCCTTCACCCGCTCTTCAGACCCCTGGCGTCCCCTGACGCCGGGGGTCTTCTCTTGGCGCATGCAGTCGCGTCGGCAAGCCTGATTTCGAACATTTGCGGGGAGCCGGGGACCGACGCCGTTGTGCACTTGGTGGATGGCGAGGAGAGACGGTTATGGTCCCGAAGCGACCAGCGACGACATGTCTTTGTGCGGGTTTTGTGCGAGCCGATCCGGCGGTCCTTTGTGCGAGGTCATTCCGGAAGGCCGATCGCCGGCATCATTGAGACGTGCTCGAGCACGGGGAGCAGGTCCTCGTCCATGTACACGGTCTCGGTCAGGTCCGGCTTGGCGTGCCGCATGGCCGCCTGCCGCAGGCGCTGCGGAACCCGGCTGGCGGCCATCCACGTCCCGAAGGTCTTCCTGAGTACGTGGAAGTCGAGCACGCCCCGGCCGGGCACCTCGTAGCAGATGCCTGCGGCGGTGAGGTCGGCCCTCGAGCGAGGCCACGGACCGGGCAGAGCGTGGCCCGCTGCGCTGCGATTTCCCGGATTCCCGGACCAACTCCTTGCGTGGCCTCGCCTGGGAAGCACCTCATCGGTGCATGGTGGCTGCCGGCGGCCTACTTCGCCGACGCCTACGTGCGACGGGGCGGCTGGATGGACGGTCATGCCGGCTTTGCCTATGCCTTCCTCAAGGCCAGCTACTTCTGGGAGATCGGCTTGAAGGTGCACGAACTCGAACGGAGCGCAGGTCGTGGACGGTGACATGCCGGTGATGGCTGATCCCAGTCCGTACTCGCGCCGCGAGAAGTTCGCTCGCTTGGCGTGGGCCGTGGTCCAGTCCACGCTGTTCGCGTGGAGCTTCCACACCTGCCACGGCTGCGAGCACCCATCCTCGCAGCAAGCCGTGAGAGGGGACCGTAGCGTTCCGCCCATGCGGCTCCTGCCGGGGAATCCCGTCACCCCCGCGCTCGCCTGCGTGGGCGGCTTCCTGCTCACCGGATCGGCACTCGCGGCGCTGCTCGCCATCGCCAGCGCTGCAGGAATGAGCTTTGCAGAACTGCCGCTCGCGCGCGTCGTGGGCTACATCAGCAATGCACTGCTGTGGCTCGGCATCGCGCGGGCGTGGACGGCCTGCACGAAGGCCTGCAACGATCGCCAGCCTCCCGAACCGTGATTCGACGCTCGTCCACGACAGCGGGGCCGGCGCGACGCCGGCCCCGCAGGTCATGTCACGAGGATGCCGCGAGTCACTTGCGGCGACGCGAGCCGACGAGTCCGGCCACCCCGAGCAGCGCCATCGCGCCCGGAGCCGGGACCGCGATGTACAGGTCACCGGCGGAGTAGTTGATGCTGCTGATGGTCTCCGCAACGTTGCGGTTGAGCAGGTCGGTGAAGCTGTTGTAGACCGCGAAGCCATTGACCGAGCCGCCGGGACCGCCGGTGTTGGTTCGGTAGATCTTGCCTTCGAAGCCGAAGAAGCGGTCGTTGTAACCGTAGTTCGCGCCGTAGCTGTGGAACGTGCCGTTGGTGTTGTTCACCAGGTCCAGGAAGCTGCCGTAGCGGGTGACGCCGCTAGAGCTGCCAGTACTCGCGTTGCGATAGAACCCAAAGCCGTCGTGGAAGAAATCGTCCTCCCAATCCCACGGCTGCGAGAGGTTGAAAGTCTGGCCGCCG
>VGXR01000089.1 GCA_016873255.1 Planctomycetota bacterium | reverse complement strand
GAGGCAGGCGCAGGGGCGGGCGCAGCGGCGGGCGCAGAGGCGGGCGCAGCGGCGGGCACAGAGGCGGGCGCAGAGGCGGGCGCAGAGGGAGGCGCAGAGGCAGGCGCCGTGGCCGGCGGCGCCTGCACGGCAGCAGCGTGCGAGGCGACCACGGCGATGAGGGCGGTGACGATGGCGGTGGGAACGTGCGGCATCGCGGGCGGTGCGCCGAGGGGCGCGGTCCGTCAGCGTAGGCGGTTGCGGATGTGCCGCGAACCGACCGCGAAGCTGCCGCGAAGGCGCGGCGTGACGGTATCCTAACAAAAACCGTACAAGCGTCAACGGGTGCACGCCATGCCTGCAAACACGGCCTTCTGTGAGCTCGCCGCCATGAGCAGCTTCTCGTTCCTCGAGGGCGCAAGCCATGCCGAGGAACTGGTGGAGCGCGCCGCGGCGCTCGGCCTCGGCGCGGTGGCCGTTGCCGACCGGCACACCATGGCCGGCGTGGTGCGCGCGCACGTGGCCGCGCGCGAGCGCGGCGTGCGGCTGGCGGTGGGCACGCGGTGCGCGTTCGCGCTGGGGCTCGACGACGAGCCGACGCACGTGGAGCTGGTGCTCCTTGCCGAGGACACCGAGGGCTACGCGAGGATCTGCCGGCTGCTCACGCTCGGCAAGCGGCGTGCCGGCTGGACGCTCGACGTGGCCGCAAGCCCCGAGGCCGTGCAGGCGGGCATCGAGACGCGCGAGGCGGCAAGGCGCTCGTCGGCGTGCCACCTGTGGCTGCACGACCTGCTCGACGCGGGCGTGCAGACCCTGGGAAGCGGCGAGCCGGGCGAGGGCGGCGCGCGCGACCCCGGCGCCGGGCGGCCGCTCGCGCCGTTCGCGCTGCCGGGCGTGCAGGCGATCGTGCTGCCGCCGGAGGGGCTCGGCATCATGCAGCCGAGGTTGCTCGAGTCGCTGCGATGGCTGCGCGGCGCGTTCGATGCCGACCGGCTGTCGCTGGCCCTGGTGCCGCGCACCGGGCGCGACGCGGCGCTCGAACTGCTGCAGCTGGATTGGCTGGCGCACGAGGTGGGCGTGCCCCTGGTGGCCTCGGCCGACCCGCGCTGCCACGATGCCGGGCGCCGGCCGCTGCAGGACGTGCTGACGGCCATCCGCGCGGGGCGCACGGTGGACGGGCTGCGCGCCCTCGAGCGCACGCGCGCCGTGGACCTGGCGCACGGCTGCGCGTGGGAGGGCCCGCGCCTGGCGCCGGGGGGCGCCCGCTGCATGCTCGGCGAGGCCGGGCTGCGCGCGGCGCTCGCGGGCGTGCCCGCGGATGCGCTCGACGCGGCCATCGCGCGCAGCGCGCAGGTGGCCGGCCGCTGCGCGGGCTTCTCGATGTCGATGCTTCGCTACCGCTACCCGCGCGAGGTGTCGCCGCCGGGCACGCGGCCCATCGAGCACCTGCGCGCGCTGGTGGAGCAGGGCGCGGCCGAGCGCTGGCCCGCGCAGGCGGGCGGGGTGCCCGCGAAGGTGCGCGCGCTCCTCGACCACGAGCTCTCGGTGATCGCCGACCTCGACTACCCGTGCTACTTCCTCACGGTGCACGCGATCGTGGCGTTCGCGCGCTCGCAGGGCATCCTGTGCCAGGGGCGCGGTGCCGCGGCCAACAGCGCCGTGTGCTTCTGCCTCGGCATCACCGCGGTCGATCCCTCGCGCGGCGAGATGCTCTTCGAGCGCTTCATCAGCCGCGAGCGCGACGAGCCGCCCGACATCGACGTCGACTTCGAGCACGAGCGCCGCGAGGAGGTGATCCAGTTCATCTACCGCACCTGGGGCCGATCGCGCGCGGCGCTGTGCGCCGAGGTGATCTGCTTCCGCGATCGCAGCGCGCTGCGCGAGGCCGCCAAGGCGCTCGGCGTCCCCCCCGAGGACCCGGCCGCCGCGGCCATGGCGGCGCAGCTCGAGGGCTTCCCGCGTCACCTCTCGCAGCACGTGGGCGGCTTCATCGTGACCGACGGACCGCTGTGCGAGCTGGTGCCCGTGCGCAACGCCACCATGGACGCGCGCACCATCGTGGAGTGGGACAAGGACGACGCCGAGGCCATGGGCATGCTCAAGATGGACGTGCTGGCGCTCGGCATGCTGACGGCCATCCGCAAGGCGATCGACCTCGGGAACGCGCACCCCGTGCCGGGCTGGCCGTGCGACGCGGGCGGGCGCGGCACGCTGCTGTACCGCACCGTGCCGGCCGAGGACCCGGCCACCTACGCCATGTGCTCGCGCGCCGACACGGTGGGCGTGTTCCAGATCGAGAGCCGAGCGCAGATGAGCATGCTGCCGCGCCTGCGGCCGCGGTGCTTCTACGACCTCGTCATCGAGGTGGCGATCGTCCGCCCGGGCCCCATCCAGGGCGACATGGTGCACCCGTACCTGCGCCGGCGCGACGGCCTCGAGCCCGAGGAGTACCCCGACGAGGCGGTGCGCGCCGTGCTCGGGCGCACGCTCGGCGTGCCGCTCTTCCAGGAGCAGGCCATGGCATTGGCCGTGGTGGCCGCGGGGTTCACGCCCGGCGAGGCCGACCGCCTGCGCCGCGCCATCGCGGCGTGGAAGCGCTCGGGCAACCGGATCGCGCAGTTCGGCGAGCAGCTCGAGTCGGGCATGCTCGCGCGCGGGTACACGAAGCGCTTCGCCGAGCAGGTCTTCCGGCAGATCCAGGGCTTCTCGGGGTACGGGTTCCCGGAGAGCCACGCGGCCAGCTTCGCGCTGCTGGTGTACGTGTCGGCGTGGCTCAAGCGCCACCACCCGGCGGCGTTCACGGCGGCGCTCCTCAACAGCCAGCCGATGGGCTTCTACGCACCGGCGCAGCTCGTGCGCGACGCGCGCGAGCACGGCGTGGAGGTGCGGCCCGTGGACGCGCTGCGGAGCGCGTGGGACTGCACGCTCGAGCCCGGCGGCCCGGCGCTGCGCCTGGGGCTGCGCATGGCCGCGGGGCTGCGCGAGGAGGACGGCCGCGCCGTGGCGGCGGCCGCGGCGGCGGCGCGGGCGGGCAGCGGACGGGCGTTCGCCTCGGTCGAGGACGCGTGGCGCGCCTCGGGCTGCAGCCTGCACGCGCTGCGACGCCTGGCGGCGGCGGACGCGTTCGCCGGCATCGGCATCGACCGCCAGCAGGCGCTCTGGCAGGTGCGCGCGCTGCGCGGCGGCGATGCGCCGGTGCTCGACGCCGCGGCCGAGGAAGGTGCCACGCTCTTCGACATGTCGCCGCAGCCGCTCCCGGCGGTGGCCCCGATGCGGGCGGTGGCCGCCGACTACGCGAGCACCGGGCTCTCGCTGCGCGACCATCCGGTCCGCTTCCTGCGCCGGTCGCTCGAGCGGCGCGGCGCGGTGCCGTGCGCGGAGCTTGCGGCAATCGGCCGGCGCGCGGCGGCGGAGGCGGATGCGAACGCCGAAGCGGGCGCGGCCGGCAGCGCGCCGGGCCCGGGACCGCGCGCGCCGCATGCCACGGCCGCGGTCGCCGGGCTCGTCCTCTGCCGGCAGCGTCCCGAGACCGCCTCGGGCGTGGTGTTCATGACGCTCGAGGACGAGTCGGGCATCGCCAACCTGATCGTGCGGCCGCGCGCCTACGAGCGCATGCGCGCGGTGGCGCAGTCGGCCACCGCCGTGCTGGCCGAGGGCAGGGTGGAGCACCGTTCGGGGGTCACGCACCTCCTGGTACGGCGCATGCATGACCTCGGGCCGGAACTCGCGGCGCACGCCGACGGCGAACGCCTCGCGCAGCGATCGCGCGACTTCCGTTGAACGTGTCGTGGCGCCTCGGCCGGCGACGGGCGCTGACCCGCGAGCGCCATCGGCGCCGGGACGACGTCAGCCCTTGCCCGGCGCCTGCTTGCCCGGCGCCTGCTTGCCTGGCTTCGCCGGGAACGGAACGGAGAGGTCCTCGCCCAGGGCGGGCTCAGCGGCCGCGGGCGCCGCCGGAACCCCCGCCGGTACCTTCGCCGGGTTCTTGGTGTCGCCCGCCGGCTCGCGGCCGGGCAGCGGCAGCTTCTCGGTGGCGGGCCGCTCGGGGACGGGGATGGACGGCGGAAGCTTGACCGGCGTCCGCAGCGTGGCGCGCTGTCGCGGCGGGATCCAGCCGGCCGGCGGCGAGAACCGCTCGCGGCCGCGCGTGGTCTCGAGCGGCCCGCCGCGGAAGTGGTCGACGAGCGGGGCGAAGTTGCCGCCGCAGAAGAACTGCGCCAGCGCCACGCAGTCGGCGTCCCACGAGACGCTGCAGCAGGCCGTGTCGAATTCGCAGACGAGTTGGCAGCATCCGGCCTCGTCGCAGAAGGGATCTGAGTGAATAACGAAGCAGCTACCCGAAGTCGGATCTCCGCAGAAGGAGCCCTGGCATCCGCAGACAGGAAGTTGCGATGCCGCATTGACGCACTGGCTATCCCACTGTGTTTCGCAACAGAACGGGTCGGATGCGCAGACGGCGGTGCAGCAACTTCCGTTCGAGCAGTTTGGGACATTGCTGGGAACGCAGCAGCTCTGGAGGAGGTCGCTTCCGCACGGCGGGATAGGGCAAGCCTCAGACTTGCCCGAACACTCGCTTCGCGCAGTTTCGGCGCATACCGCGTCCCACACTGTGTCGCAGCAGTATGGATCGCTTCCGCAAACCAACTTGCAGCAGGCAGCGTCGTCACAGGACCCGTTGTCGTGCGCGCGGCAGCAATCGCCAGCGCATTGGCTGCCACAGTCATAGGTGCACGAGCAGGCTTCGATGGCCACTGCCGCATCAACGCAGTTGACATCCCACTCCGTCTCGCAGCAGTAAGTGTCAACCGCACAAACTGCATTGCAGCAGTCCGCGTTGTTCGATCCGGGATTGTCATGAGCCGAGCACGAGGGGCCCGCACTGAAGTCGCCACAGGCTGGCACCGCGCAGAAACTGGAGAAGGTCGTCGTTGCCAGATTCACGCAGATACTGTCCCAGGCCAGCGTGCAGCAGATCGGATCCGCTACGCAGACCTTTCCGCAGCAGGTTCCATCACGGCACGACGGGGCATTGTGCGGCGCAAAGCAGTTGCCTGCAGTTGCGAGGCCGCAACCGCTTGCGCAGCGTGACTGCGCCGATATCACGCAAAGGGAGTCCCATTCAAATATGCAGCAAAGCGGGTCAACCCTGCAGACGGCGTCGCAGCAGTAGGGGTCGTCGCAATACGGGGTGTCGTGCGCTACCAGGCAGGGGTCGTTGCATCCCGACCCGCAGCCCGAAGCTCCGCAGCAAAACGTGCGTGCTAGCCGCACGCAGTCTGCATCCCAATCCGCTGAGCAACAGGCCGGGCTCACGTTGCAGACAATGGAGCAGCAGGATCCGTCATTGCAACCGGGATTGCCATGGGGCTCAAAGCAGTTGCCCTGGCATGGGCAGTCCCAGCCAGAGGACTTGGGGACCTTGCAAAGGTTGTTCGCGAGGCTGACGCATGCTGCATCCCATGCCTCTTGGCAGCACGTCGGATCTGCGCCGCAAACGCCATTGCAGCAAGCGGGATCCTGGCAGCCCGCAGTGGCGTGCTGCGCGAAGCAATCACCAGTCGCAGGGCATGCCTCGGCGGCAGGACACACTGCAGTCGCGATCAGCGCGCAGTCGATATCCCACGTTGAACTGCAGCATGACGGTTCAACGCTACATACCGCCTTCGTGCAGCCAGCGTTCGCGCATCCCGCTGAAGCGTGGGGCACAAGGCATCCGCCCGTTCCGGATGCGACCGGGAACGTCGGCGTGCACAGTGCGCTCGCTTCGCTTGCGCAGACCGCATCCCAGCGAGACTCGCAGCAAAATGGGTCGATTGAACGGCAGATGGTCGTGCAGCAGGTCCCGTCGCTGCAGCCCGGGAGGTAATTCGGTATCCAGCAACTGCGTGGCGACTGCCCGCACGCGGCCTCGGGATCTTGGCAGACGGTTTGGGCTGCTTGCGCGCAGAGGCCGTCCCATACGCCATCGCAGCAGAACGGATCGAGTTGGCAAACGGCTGCGCAGCATGGAGCGTTGGCGCAGTTGGGTCCATTGTGCGCGGAGTAGCAGCTCCCGGACAAAGGATCCCCGCATTGGTCGCAATCGCTTGCAGCACGAAGCGCACATGCTTCATCCCACAGGACAGAGCAGCAGTAGGCGAGGGTGGGATCCGAGCACACTTGGCTGCAGCATCCTGGCTTGTTGCAGCCGGGCGTGAGGTGCGGCAGAAAGCAGTCCCCGCTAAGGGGCAATCCGGTAACAGGGTCTAGGCAGGCGAGGTTCGTCGCGCACAAGTCTTGTGCCAGAGTTGCGCACGGTGCATCCCACGTCACAAAGCAGCAGTAGGGGTCTCGCGTGCAGACGGTCTGGCAGCAGAATCCATTCTCGCAACCTGGTAAGGAGTGAGGCTGGAAGCAGTCGAAGGGGACTCCCGGCACAGGCGGTTCGCCGCAGACGCACCCTTGGTCGGCGCACTCGGTCGAGAGTTTCGCCAATTGGGTGCACCCTAAGTCCCAAGACGCGGAGCAGCACGTGGGATCGATTTGGCAGACTGCCGCGCAGCATGCTTGGTCGTTGCAGAATGGCGTTGAGTGAACGATGCAGCATGGTCCTGCAATGTCTGCTCCACATCCGCCGCAGCGATCGGCTGCCGTGTCCACGCACGAAATGTCCCAGGTGACGGCGCAGCAGAACGGATTGACGATGCACACCCTCTCGCAGCACTGCGGGTCGTTGCAGTACGGCAGGTCGTGCACCACGTCGCAGTCGCCCGCGCCCTGGAAGCCGCAGGAGAGGCACTGCGCCACGGCGAT
>VGXR01000088.1 GCA_016873255.1 Planctomycetota bacterium | reverse complement strand
CGGGATGGTGATAGCGCGCGCGCTGGAGTCGGCGGTGCGCGCGGCCGAGGCCCGCGGGCATGCCCCGCAGAGGCACCAGCCTGCTCGACCAGGTGATCGACGCGCACGCGCAGGCGGCGGGCGTCGCGGAGATGGCGGGGATCGAGCACTTCGCGCGGCAGCTCGAATCCGCCTGGGACGCAAGCCTCCCCGCACCCGAGAGCTTCGGCCCCATGCGCGACCGCGCGTTCAAGAACATGGCCGCGGCCTCCGTCGCGGCCTGCCAGAAGCAGGCACCGCGCGCCAAGCGCATCGTGAACAAGGCGCTCGGCAACAACCGGATCGTCGGGCTCCTGGTGCGGCTCTTCCCGAAGACCCGCATCATCCACGCCATCCGCGACCCGCGCGACGTGGCAGTGAGCTGCTTCATGGGCGGCTTCAACAACGACTACTACCCGTGGACCGCCAAGCCCGAGTGGATCGCCGTGGCGTGGGAGCAGAGCCGGCGGCTGATGGAGCACTGGAAGCGCGAGACGGACCTGCCGATCCTGGACGTGCGCTACGAGGACATGGTGACGAACCCCGGCGAGGAGTTCCCGCGCTTCATCGAGTTCCTGGGCCTCGAGTGGGACGAGGGCTGCAACCGCTTCCACGAGCGCAAGCGCACGGTACGGACGCTGAGCTACGACCAGGTGAACAAGCCGCTCTGCGCAAGCAGCGTGAACCGCTGGCAGAAGTACGAGAAGTTCCTGCGTGGGGTGGAGTGGCCGCGCTACGGGTGACGGGGCTGGTGCCGTCGCGTGGCACCGACCCCGCGGTCCGGGAACGGACCGCAAACGCCCCCGCGGCAGGCTGATTCCGGCAGGTGCACGCAGGCATTCCCGCGGATCCGGGATACCTTCCCCTTGATGCGAACCCTGCTCGCCCCACTCGCGGCAGTCGCCGCGGCCGCTGCCACGCACGCCGAGGTCCAGGAAGTCCTGCTCCCCTCGCCGCTCACGACACTGCCGGCGAGCGCGGTGGCCGCGAACCTGCGCGACGCGGTGACGGCGCTGGTGCCGGACGAGGCCATCTGGAACGCGATGGCCGGCGCGGAGCACGTGCGCCTCGAGGCCGTGCCCGTCACGCCGACGCGCACGGCCACGCTCCTCCTCCACCGCATCGACCCGTTCGCAAGGGATGCGCACCTCGTGAAGGCGCGCGCGCTGCCCGCAGGCGGCGTGTCCGAGGAACCGCTCCCGCGTCCGCAGGGCCAGTGGTGGGGCGGCGTGGTGGAAGGCGCGGCGCGGTCGAAGGTCATGCTCTCGCGAAGCGCCGCGGGAGTGCTCGGCTTCGTGCAGGACGAGCACGGCACCGTGGTCATCGCGAGCGACCGGCCGGGCGGCTCTGGCCCGGTGGTCTCGTATGCGCTCGGCGAACTCCCCGATGGCGCGATCCGCTGGGACCCGTGGCAGTGCGGCGAACTCGAGGTGCCGGGCGACGATGGCCCGGCGGAAGGCGCCGCCGCGATGGTCCAGCCCTGCCGCCAGTTGCGCGTGGCGGTCGAGACCGACAACGAGCTCTACCAGCGCTTCGCGGGAGGTGCCGACCCTGCCGCGGCGGCGACGGCGTACGTCGCCACGCTCTTCGCGGGGATCGGCCAGATCTACAAGACCGACCTCCAGATCCTGCCGCACGTGAGCTACCTGCGGCTCTGGCCCACGGCGGCCGACCCGTGGACGCAGACCTCCACCGGCAACCAGCTCAACGAGTTCCGCAGCTACTGGCTTGCCAACATGTCCGGGCAGCAGCGCGACCTGGCCGCCATGCTCTCCACGCGCGGCCTCGGCGGCGGCGTGGCGTGGCTCTCGGCCGCATGCAGCAACGACTGGGGATTCTCCGTGTCGGCCAACCTGGCTGGCTCGTTCCCGTATCCGCTCGTCGACAACAGCGGGTCCAACTGGGACATCATGGTCACCGCGCACGAGCTCGGTCACAACGTGGGCACCACCCACACCCACAATTTCTGCCCCACGCCCGGCGACAGCTGCGCGCCCTCTGGCTACTTCGGCGGATGCCAGACCGCGCAGGTATGCACCAGCGCCGGAACCATCATGAGCTACTGCCACCTGTGCAGCGGCGGCACGAACAACATCACGCTCGACTTCCATCCGCTGTGCATCGACGCCATCGGCGCTTACATGACCGAGTCCTGCGACCGCGTGGCCGGCGCAACGCCTGCCGTCGCGGTGAACGACGCCGCATCGCTGCTGCAGGGAAGCACGGTGCAGGTGGACGTGCTGGCGAACGACATCCCGGTGAACTGCGAGACCATCACGCTCGAATCGCTTCCGGCGGTGTCGAGCGCGGGCGGCACCGTCACCCGCCTCGTGGGCGCGGGCCCCGGGGGACGGGACATCGCGCGGTACGCACCTCCCGCCGGCTTCTCCGGCACCGACGCCTTCAACTACCGCGTCAGGGAGGCATCGGGAACGCTGTCGGCATCGGCCACCGTGAGCATCCGCGTGGATGCGCTCCGTCCGGCAGACAACCCGATCGGCGACACCGCTGGCCTCGCCGTCGCCTACTACGACCTCGTGTCGCCCTCCGTGCTGCCGGACTTCACGCAGCTCACCCCGTTCGCCACCGGCGCCGTCGCGCAGGTGAACTTCGCCTCCACCGGCGGCAACTTCGCGGGAAGCGGACGCGCGGACAACGTCGGCGCGGTGTTCACCGGGTGGCTGCGCGTGGACCAGCCGGGGCTCTACACGCTGTACGTCAACAGCGACGACGGTTCGCGGCTCCTGGTCGGCAGCACCCCGGTGGTGGGCAACGACGGCGTGCATGGCATGGTGGAGGCCTCGGGCACCATCGCGCTGGCCGCGGGCCGGCACGCGATCCGCATCGAGTTCTTCGAGGCAGGCGGCGGGGCCGGCTGCATCGCATCGATGGCCGGCCCGGGCCTTGCGAAGACCGTGATCCCGGTGGACCGCCTCACGCGCGGCGGAACCACCAACCGCGCCGACCTCAACCTCGACGGTCGCGTGAACGGTGGCGATCTCGGCACGCTGCTGGGTGCCTGGGGGAGCGCGGGGCCGCTCGGCGACGTGAACGCCGACGGCACCGTGAACGGCGTCGACCTCGGCCTCCTGCTCGGTGCATGGACCGGATAAGGCGCCCTCGGCCAATAACGGAGGCCTGATGCCCGGCCGCCCGGCCGAACCACCGCAACCACTTGCGGCAGCGGTCGGTTTCGGTACACTCTTCGATCTTCATCCCGCACCGCTTGTACGACTGATCCGCCGCAGGCACTTGGAAACCTGCGGACGCCCGAAGGAGGGCCGGCTCGGTCGGAGGTAGGAACCATGGCCAAGAAGGTCACCAAGCAGTTCAAGCTCATGGCTCCGGGCGGAAAGGCCACCCCGGCCCCCCCGCTCGGTCCCGTGCTCGGCGCCAACGGCGTCAACCCGGGTCAGTTCATCACGAAGTTCAACGACCTCACCAAGGCCCTCAACGGCCGAATGGTGGGCTGCGTCGTCACCGTCTACGCGGACAAGAGCTTCGACATCGAGATCAAGACCTCCCCGGTCTCCGCGCTCATCAAGGACGCGATCAAGATCGAGAAGGGCTCCAGCACCCCCAACACCGCCAAGGTGGGCAAGATCACCAAGGCGCAGGTGCAGAAGATCGCCGAGGAGAAGATCAAGGACCTCAACACCACCAGCGTTGAAGCCGCCATGCGCATCGTCGCAGGCAGCGCGCGCTCGATGGGCGTCACCGTGGAGGGGATGTAAGCCATGGCAGTCACCAAGACCAAGAAGCCGCTCGGCAACTCCAAGCGCATGCGCGCCTCGCACGAGCACGCCGTGAGGGCCGCGCTCCCCATGCAGGAGGCCATCGCCGCCCTGCGCAAGTTCAAGGCCACCAAGTTCGACCAGACCGTCAACGTCTGCTTCCACCTCGGGATCGACCCGAAGGCGGCCGACCAGGCGCTCCGCGGCTCCATCGCCCTGCCCCACGGCATCGGCAAGAGCGCCCGCGTCATCGCCTTCTGCGGCTCCGACAAGGTCGCCGCGGCCAAGGCTGCCGGAGCGATCGAGGCCGGCGCCGAGGAGCTGGTCGCCAAGATCGAGGGCGGCTGGATGGACTTCGACGTCGCCGTCGCCAGCCCCGACATGATGCGCGTCGTGTCCAAGCTCGGCAAGGTGCTCGGCCCCAAGGGCCTCATGCCCTCGCCGAAGGCCGGCACGGTCACCCCGAACGTGCCGGAGGCCGTCAAGGAGTACGCCGCCGGCAAGCAGGAGTACCGCAACGACGACGGCGGCAACGTCCACGGCGTCATCGGCAAGCTGTCGTTCAAGGACGACCAGCTCGTCGACAACCTCAACGCGTTCATCCAGGCGATCCTCAAGGCGAAGCCCGCTTCGGCCAAGGGTCAGTACGTCAAGAAGTGCGTCGTCGCGGGCTGCATGAGCCCCGGCGTCCCCGTCGCGGTCTGACCCCGCGCAACCACAGGCAGGAGCAAACACCATGTCCAAGCCCGTCAAGCAGATGATCGTCAAGGAGTACCGAAACCGGTTCTCCGGCGTCGAAGGCGCGGTGCTCGTCGAGATCCGAGGTCTCGACGCGCCGGCCACCAACAAGATGCGCAACGACTTCGCGCGCAAGAACGTGAAGGTCGCCGTCGTCAAGAACGCCCTCGCGCGCGAGGCCCTCAAGGGCGGAGCGCTCGAGCAGCTCGGAGGCCACCTCTCCGGCCCGTCGGCCCTCGTCTACAGCCAGGACAGCGTGATCGACCTCGCGCGCGACCTGGTCAAGTGGGCGAAGGACGTCGAGAAGTTCGTCTTCAAGGCCGCGATCCTGGAAGGCGTGGTCTACGAAGGCCCCGCCGGCGTCCACAAGCTGAGCAAGATGCCCACCAAGGCGGAGGCCCAGGCCAACGTCGTCACCCTCGTCCTCTCGCCGGCGCGCAACCTCATGGGCGCCGTCAAGGGACCGGGCGGCCGCGTCATGGGCATCGTCAAGGAAGTCCAGGCCCGCCTGGAAAAGGGCGAGACCATCACCGCGAAGGCCGGCTGAGCCGGGCCCCGCACACGCACTTCACTGCCTCATTTCGTCCATCCACCGTCCGACTGGCCCCCTCGGGGGTTAAAAACCGGGTGTTCCGGTTCCACTCGGAGGTACCACAAGAGAGTTGGAGCTCACCATGACTGCCACTGAAGCCAAGACGTTCGACGCGAAGATCAAGACCCTCGGCGACTCGATCGCCGCGCTGTCCCTCAAGGACGCGGTCGACCTCGCGGACTACATGAAGGACACCTACGGCATCGAGCCCGCCGCGGGCGGCGCCGTGATGATGGCCGCTGCCGGCGGCGGTGACGCTGCCCCGGCTGCCGCCGCGCAGACCGAGTTCGACGTCATCCTCAAGGAGGCCGGCGCCAACAAGATCAACGTCATCAAGGTCGTCCGCGAGGCCACCGGCCTCGGCCTGGCCGACGCGAAGGCGATGGTCGACGGCGCTCCGAAGGCCATCAAGGAGAAGATCTCCAAGGAAGACGCCGACAAGCTCAAGGCGGCCCTCGAGACCGCCGGCGCCAAGGTCGAGGTCAAGTAAGCCTCGGTCCGCGACCGCTGAAGCAATCCGCGAGCCCGGCCGCTTTGGCCGGGCTCGCGTGTTTTTGCGACCGCCGTCCCCGCAAGCGCCCCGACGGAACGACCACCAAGGCACGCCGGGGGCCTCCCGAGGCAGGAGGCCCCCGCACCCTTGGCGCCCGAAGGTCCAGCCTGGCGCCGAAAGGTCAGCCCGTTCAACGACGACGACGGCCCTGAAGCCCGATCACCGAGACGGCAAGCATCGGGATGATCCCGGGTGCGGGGACTGCGTCGGTCGTGAACCGGGCAATGAGATCGGCCCCGACATCCGCGCCCTCGGGCAACTGAAGGGTCTGGAGCACGGATCCATCGGCGAGCCTGAAGCCGACAATCGCCAGCGTGTATCGGAGGTCGCCGACCTGCACATAGGTCGGGGAGGTGGGGTACTCGAAATTGAGGTAGTCCCCATCGAGTTCCGCGTTGCCGGTGGTGTTCGGCGTCAGCGTGAACCCGTACGTGAAGGAGAACAGCTGCGTGCCGAGCCTCGATGGATCATCGATGACGGTGTTGAGGATCCCGGTCACGCCCTGCGCGCTCGGGGAGCCAGTGCCCTGAGTCACTCCGTTGTGGTAGGTGATGCGCCCGACCACGAACGGCGTGTCCTCCGCCCCGACGAAGTTCGAAACGCCGGTGAAGGTGAGGATGTTCGGGTCGTTCGACCCTCCGACGCCCCAACGCACCACGGACGTTCCGCCGCGAACCGACGCATTCTCGGTGGTGTTCGATCCCACCGACGCGCCGAACGCCCCCTCGAAGGTCGTGAAGGTGCCGCCGTAGAAGGTGGTATTGCCAGCGCCGGCAGACGCGGCGGCGGCCAGAGCGAATGCAACAGCAAGTCCCGAATCCCTGTTGAACAGCATGTCTTGGTTCCCCAATTCCCGCGGTCGGTGGTCCACCGACCGGCTTTCCCCGGGCAGCCTCGGCGCAACTGCACGCCGACGACGCTCCCCTCGGAAGAGCATGGCGCAAAGCACGCAAAGAGAGGATCAGGGCCGGTCGGGTTGTCCCAACCAGGGCGCCGCCCTTGCGCGGTTCCGATGTCCCAGAACCAAGACATAATGACCGATAACACAATTTACCCCTCCCTGCAAAGCGCGTGCCAGCGGAACGCCGATGGTTGCCCCCCTTCCCGGTTTTGAGTACGCTTTCCGATCTTGGCGGCGGAGAGACCCATCGATCA
>VGXR01000087.1 GCA_016873255.1 Planctomycetota bacterium | reverse complement strand
TCTGAGCCCCGGCACGGCTATGCCGCAGCCCCCTGGCGTGGGAATGTGCTCAGCCGCGCAGCGGCTATGCCGCAGCCCTCTGGCGTGGGAGTGCGCGCGAATCAGCGCGAAGGGCGTTCCACGCTCACCTGCACCACACGCCTCGCCCGAATGTTCTCATTGCCGAGTTGCCCGCACGCGGCCAGTTGAAAGCTCGGTGCGCGAATGAACCGCGCTTCAGGATGCCGGCGGCGAGCGGGACGTCGGGATACAGGTCCATCGTCCAGAAGACGAACTTGGTGCCCTGCATCGCTCGAAGCAGCCATCCGATGAACGCGATGATATGGAGGGGTCGTCAGGCAAATCACCACATCGTGCCGCGGTAGGGAGATCGCCTTGAAGAGGCACGCGACATTGAATGCGACGAAGTCAATCGCCCGCGAGAGGATCCCGGCTTTCCCGAAGCGACTGGCGCCGACCCGATGGATCGTGCTGCCGTCGCGCACCTCGTACTCCGGCAGAGCGCCCCCGGACTGGCCGTAGATGCTCCGTGACGCGATGGCCGTGACTTCGTCGCCGTGCGCCTGCAGGTAGCGGGCCAGATCGAACGCGTGCTGCGCCGTTGCCGCGACATCGGGCCAGAAGAACTGGTTCAGGATGAGCACCTTCGTGGAAGCTGCCGCAGGGGCCCCCTCCGCCGATGGAGTGTTTGCCTGGGTGCCCGGGCCGCCAACCGCCATCAGTACATCGAGCATCCTCGCGGCGAGGAACCGCCGGTCGAAGCGGCCCGCCGCGGTCAGGCAGTTCCCTCGGAAGGCGGCCAACTCCCGGGCATCTGCCCGAAGCCGGTTGAGCGATTCACACAGTTGGTCGACATTCTCGGGCTGGAACGGCACGCCGACGCCTTGATCGCGGACGATGTCGGCCGACTCGCCCTCGACACCGTGCAGCACGGGGATGCCCATGCCCATGCACTCGAACAGCTTCGATGGAATCACCGTGGTGAAGAGCTCCGTCTTCCGCAGGTGGATGATCGAAACCTCGAGAAGCGACCAGTAGGGCGCCACGTCCGACTTGGGCACCGAGTCGATGAAGACCACGTTGTCGAGCTGACGCTGCTCGGCCAGTTCCTTCAGCGCCTGCTTGCGAGCGCCGTCGCCGAGGAAGATGAAGGCAAAGTCCTTGCCCCGAAGCCGGTCAGCGGCCTCAAGCAGCGTCTCGAGCGCGTGGGCCATCCCGTGCGTGCCGATGTACCCGGCGACGAACTTGCCCTCGAGACCGAGCCGGCGGGTAAGCTCCGCGTCCTTTGCACGAGGCTTGAACTGCGAGATGTCCACGCCATTGGTCACGACGTGGATCTTCGAACCGTCGATCCCGCGCCTGACAAGTACCCGCTTGAACGACTCCGTCACCGAAACGACCGCGGCCGAATTCCGGTAGAGGAACATCTCCAGACGCTCGAGCATCCGAATGAGGCGCGAATCCTTCATCGCGCCGACGGCCTTGATGGACTCGGGCCAGAGGTCCCGCAGCTCGAAGACGTATGGAACGCCCTTAAGCCGGCTCACGACGTGGGCGGCGCACGCGGTGAAGAACTGGGGCGATGTTCCGACGATCACGTCCACCCCGCGCACCCAGGGCCCCGCGAGTATCGCCGAGAGCATGAAGCCCAGGTAGTCGAGCACGCGGCGGGCGAAGCCCTCGTTGGCCGTGATGTACGACCACACACGGATGACCTCGATTCCCTCCATCCGCTCGCGCTACCAGAACCGGTTGCGGTACCCATCGAACACCTTGCCCTTCGGAAAGTTCGGTGCGCAGGTAATCACGGTGACGCGGTGGCCGGCCTTGACCCATTCACGACAATGCTCGAACGTACGGCTCGCGGGCGCGTTCACCTCCGGCGGGAAGTTGTCCGTCAGGAAGAGGATGTGCACATCAGAAGGCCATTGAAGGGCAGCCTAGCTCTTCAGGAAAAGCGCTAGGATCATTAGGCTCTGCCGCACTCTTCCCGGCGCAACACATGAGATGAAGGTACCCCCGCATTCATCGCCCTTGCCTTCCATCGACCGATATCAGCGCCACCTCGTGGCTGCGGCAGATTGGCTCGGGCGTTCCGAGCGCCCAGGCGGCGGATCCGCGGCCCAGTTCACCCCGATGCTTGGCTGGTCGAGGGCCTACCCAGAAACGACTGGCTACATCATTCCGACTCTGCTCGAGGTGGCCCGTCGTTCCGGCGACGAGTCGCACCGGGCGCGCGCCATTCGGTTGGGAAAGTGGCTGCTGTCAATCCAGAACGCCGACGGCTCGTGGAATGGAGGCAAGCACCCCTCGAGGAACCCGACACCGTCGGTCTTCAATACTGGGCAGATCCTCAAGGGCATGGTGGCGCTTTGGCGCAGCTCGAGGGACACCGTGTGGCTCGATGCCGCGGGCCGGGGATCCTCATGGCTGGCAGTTGGCATGGGCTCAGATGGGCTCTGGAAGGGTGGGGACTACCGATCAACGGGGACGCCTTCGTACTACTCGCACGTCCTGTGGCCGCTGCTTGAGGTCGCGGCCGAACGAGGCGACGACCAGGCTCGGGAAGCCGCGGCCCGAGGTGCTCGCACGATCGTCGCGCGCACGCGCGGGAACGGCGTCATCTCGGGCTGGTCGTTCCAGGAGGGTGCGCCGGCATTCACCCATACCATCGCCTACACGATCCGAGGCATCCAGGAGTGCGGGCGGATCCTGGACGACCGCGCCATGATGGACTCGGTCACGCCCGCGCTGGACACCCTGGTCCGTCGCTCGGAATTGCGGGCGGGAGCGCTTCCCGGGGCGTTCGACGAGGAATGGAAGCCGGCGGGTGACTACGTCTGCCTCACGGGGAATGCCCAGGTGGCAAGATGCGTCCTCATCCAAGAGGCTCGATCACCCGACCTCCGCCTGGTCAGCGCGGCGGCAAAGATGGTCGACGTGGTCTGCGGGCATCAGCGCCTGCAGTCGCCGATTGCCGGAATCCGCGGGGCCGTCGGCGGATCCGCCCCGCTCTCGGGCGCGTACATGCGCTTTCGGTACCCAAACTGGGCAGCCAAGTACCTCTGCGATGCCATCATGGTCCTCTCGGACCGGCTTGAGAAGGAGCCATGAACCCGGCCCGGGTCGTGATCACCGCCAGCCACGATCGGTCCGAGCCGTCGGAGGCGTTGGCGGAACTGCTCCGGCGCGATGGCATCCAAATCGAGGGGATCCTCTCAGTCTCCGTCCTAAATCTCTGGCGATTTCGCACGCTCGTACGGCAGCGCGGACTCTCGGCCGTCCTGCGCCGGGCCCGGGAGGCATTCACTTCGAGGGGTGCGGGCTCGGGTGCGGCCAAGCATGATCGGCCCGACCCACTCCGGGAATTCCTCGGTCGCCACGGCATCAAGACGCGAGGGCTCCGGCGATGGTGTCGGCTGCACCGTGTGCCGGTGTGGAACGTCGCCGACCTGAACTCGCCTGCGGCGATCGCCACGGTCCGGGCCGTCGCTCCCGACGCGGTCGTGTACACGGGCGGCGGGATCCTGCGGAGGCAGTTCATCGACGCTGCGGGTCGCGTGCTCAATGCCCATGCCGGGCCACTGCCTGAGATACGCGGCATGAATGCGGCCGAGTGGGCTGCCCTGCTGGGCGAACGATCGGAAATCACGATCCACCACATCGATGCGGGGATCGACACGGGATCGGTCGTCCGTGCATATGCGTACGACTGCTCGGCGTGCATGAGCGTGTCGGAATTGCGAGCGACCGCGGTCGTCCGGGGCTTGGAAGGCCTCCGGGAGGTGGTGGGGCAGCTCGGATGCCGCGAAGCAGTGCAGTATGCGGAAGACGCCCGACCCTCCCGGCAGTGCTTCATCATGGCGGCAGCCATCCGTGAGCTCCTGGATCGCCGCTTGGCCGCCCGCGGTGCCGGGAGTGGAGCGTGAGTCCGTCGCACCTGCTGCTCCTGGCGCGGTCGATCCGCCATTCCCGGTGGAGCCAACTGTGGTCCCGTCTTCGTTTGACGGTGAGACGAAAGCTCCTGGCGCAGGGCCGCCGTCTGGGGTTCGCTCCGGGATCGTGGTACCTCAAGCCGGCACCGGCCTGGAACACGGGGGCTCCCGCGGGTCCGGTGCTTCCGTCGGCCGCGGGACACGAGCGACTGCCGATGACGGTGGACCTGGTCGGCACGACGTGGACCGTCGATGTCGGCATCGACTGGAACCCCAGGAGCCTGGACCGGGGGACCCATCTCGAGAAGCTCAACCTGCACTACATGGAGTATCTCCTCCGGCTTGAGCCGGAGGACGCGCTCCGATTGATGGCCGACTGGGCGTCACAGGTGCCGCCGTACCTTCCGACCTACTGGAAGGACACCTGGAACAGCTACTCGCTTTCCATCCGGGTCGTGACGTGGCTCGACGTGCTGACCTCACGCAGCATTTCGGCTGGAGATCCGAGGCTTGCGCCGATCGTGCAATCGATTGCGGCACAGGTTCGCTTCCTTGAGCGGAACCTGGAGACCGACATCGGCGGCAATCATCTGATGAAGAACCTCCGCGCACTGTTGCGCGCCGGAAGCTGCCTGGCCGGTCAGGAGGCGGACCGCTGGACCCGGCGTGCGCTTGGCCTGCTCGAGCGGGAACTCACGGATCAGATCCTACCTGACGGGATGCACTTCGAGCTCAGCCCTTCCTACCACCTTCAGGTGATGGAAGACCTGATGGACATGCGCCGGTCGGTCAAGTCGCTGGTCGACGCCGGTACTGCGCCAGCGCAGGCATTTGCCGCGCTGCAGCGACTCGACGGGACGCTGCGACTCATGGCGGGCGTCGCAAGCACCATGACGCACCCGGACGGGACGCCGAGCCTCATGGCGGACGGAGGGATGCACATGGCCGCCCCCGCGGCCGAAGTCCTCGAGTGGCTTGCGCGGGCGCAGATCCGTGCGTCGAGCGACGCCCCGCCCGGGAGCGGGCCCTGGCGGCTCGAGTGCGCCGGATACGCTGGCCTGCGCGCTGACGGCGAGCTCCTCGTGGTCGACTGCGGCCCCGTCGGAGCACCCCACCTGCCGGCACACGGCCATGGGGATGCGCTGGCGGTCGAATGGTCGGTTCGCGGACGGCGCGTCCTGATCGATCCGGGAGTGTTCGAGTACCACGCCGGACCGCGGCGGGCGTATGCACGCAGCACCGCGGCCCATTCCACCCTGACCGTCGCGGATGCCGACCAGAGCGAATTCTGGTCGGCCTTCCGCGTGGGGCGCCGCGCGAACGTCTCCGTCGAACGCTGGCAGCCGAGCGCCGCGGGATTCGTGCTCATCGCGTCCCACGACGGCTACCGGCACGCACCGGGAGGCCCGATCCACCGGCGATCGATCAGAGCGGTGCCCGGCAGGATAGAAGTCCGAGATGAGGTTATCGGCGGCGCCAGGCAGCCCGTCCATAGCCGGCTGCTGCTGGCGCCCGACGTGTCGGTCACGAGCATTCGCGAGCGGGGTGACGGTGGCAGCACGGCTCACCTCCGGGTGGCCGCTGGTCCCGGGGGCAACGACGGATTCTCGTTGAGCGTGGAGTCCTCGGTCCGGATGCGGGCCGAGCCGACACACTGCTGCCAGGACTTCGGCGTATCGGTCGGGACGCAGCGGCTCGTGATGGAGCTTGGTGGGGCGCCTTGCGCCGCGACGTGGACCGTCAGCGCGGAGTGACGGAAGCCAACGGCAGGACGCGCTCCAGCACCGCGACGATGCGTTCGCTCGTCTTGCCGTCCCACAGGGGAGGGACCTGGCCACGCTTCCATTCGCCCGCAAAGAGCCGGTCGAGCGCCGGCGCAAGCGATGCCGGATCCACCCCGAGCAGTTCATTCGTCCCGAGCGACACCGTCTCCGGCCGCTCGGTGCTCGTGCGGAGCGTCATGCACGGAACCCCCATGACGGTCGTTTCCTCGGTGATCCCGCCCGAGTCGGTGATGACGGCCTTCGCATGGCGGACGAGGTAGTTGAACTCCAGGTACGGCTCCATCGCACGCTTGAACACCCACTTCCCGACCTGCCCACGCCGCTTCACGGCGGGCGGGATGCGGGCCGCAAAATCGACGAGCTCGAGGTCGAGGAGCGGGACGCGTACCTTGACGCCGACGGCCATCGACATCTTGTCCGTGTACGTCAGGTTGTGGTCCGCGAGGAAGAAGCGCTGCTCGAGCGCGAGCATCCGCTCGAGCGGCGGCACCGAGCGAGGCAGCGGTGCGATGAAATCGAGCATCGGCCCGGCGGCTTCCGATGTCCCGAGCCGCGCGAGAAACTCCGGCGAGTACAAGCTCAGCCGGTCCGAGCGGCGGGACCATTCGAAGTAGCTCGCAATCCGGCGGTCCCCGTCGAGCGCGGCCCCCCGGAACAGCTTGGCGAGGCGGCGGAAACTGGCCTTGCGGTGGTCGAGGCGCGAGGCACCGACTCCAGGGCCGACCTCGCGCCGGTCGGCAGCCGAGACCAGTAGCGCTCCATCTTGATCGCCCGGTGCCTGCGGTAGCCGGTGAACAGGTCGTCGCCGCCCGCGCCCGAGAGCAGAATCTTCAGGCCCTGCTCGCGCGCTAGCTGGCAGATGTACAGCACGTTCAGCGGGGCCGGGTCCGCAAGCGGCTCGTCGAGTTGCACGACCATGCGCTCGAGGTCGGCCGCCATCCGATAATTGCGAACTCGCTTCTCTGACTGAGGCCTCTCATGACCATTCCGGTACATCATCTCGATCCCTCCGTGGCATCACACCGCCTTTCGTCTGCACGTCGACGATCGCCGCTTGCCAGAGTCGCTGCGTTGCTGGCCTCGATCCTGGGATTGGCAGCAACTCGAACAGCCAGACGCGTCCAGTGGGCGGCAAGCTCGGCAACGGGTTTGGTCTGCACGACATGTCGGGCAATGTGTGGGAGTGGGTGAACGACTGGTACGGCGACAACTACTACTCAACGAGCCCATCGGTAAACCCGCAGGGGCCGTCGTCTGGTCCGTACCGTGTGTTGCGCGGCGGCTACTGGTACGGCTTCTCCAACAAC
>VGXR01000086.1 GCA_016873255.1 Planctomycetota bacterium | reverse complement strand
GCACGGGCAGGCTGTGGCCATCGGCGTGGCCGTCGACACGGCCTACTCGGTGCACGCGGGGATCATGGCCCCCGCGGATGCGCATCGCGTCATCGCCCTGCTGCGGGCGCTCGGGCTTCCCACCTCGCACGAACTGCTCCGGGACCACGCCTCCGTGCTGCGCGGCGTGGAGGAGTTCCGCGAGCACCTCGGCGGACGCCTCACCATCACGCTGCTGAACGGGATCGGCGACCCGTTTGACGTCCACGAGGAGATCGACGGCGCACGCCTTGCCGGTGCCGTGGCGATGGCCGCCGGCTGACGCTCACGGCGGGCGGCGTTCGCAGCCGATCTAGACTTGAGCCATGAGCGACGCGCAGCAGCGGCCGGCCGCGAGCCCACTCACCCGTCCGCAGGTGGTCGACCTGTACTTCATGGAGCACCGGGCGCGGCTGCTCGACGTGGCGGCGTTCCTCGACCGCGTGGACCGCGCCGGCGCAGGCGACGACGACTTCCGCATGCAGGCCTTCCGCCGCGCGGTGTCCGTGCTGCAGGATGGCCGTCCCGAGCGCGCCCGCCGGATCCTCGAGCTCCTCAGCGACCCGAGCACCGAGCCCATCGCGAAGGCCGGCATGAAGGGCGCCACCGGCGCGCACGACGCCGCGAATGCGCCGAAGGGCGGCGCCTGATGTACATCGACCCGCACGTCCACATGGTGAGCCGCACCACGGACGACTACGTCCGCATGGCGCGTGCCGGATGCTGCGCGATCACCGAGCCCGCGTTCTGGGCCGGGTACGACCGCTCCAGCCCGCAGGGTTTCCATGACTACTTCCGCCAGCTCACGGACTTCGAGCCGCGCCGTGCCGCGCAGTACGGCATCCGCCACCACGCCTGGCTGTGCATCAACCCGAAGGAGGCCGAGGACCCGGTCTTCGCGCGCGAGGTGATCGGGCTGATCCCCGCGTTCCTGGACAGGCACAACGTGCTCGGGATCGGCGAGATCGGGCTCAACAAGAACAGCCGCAACGAGCTGGAGATCCTGGAGGCGCACCTGCAGCTGGCGAGCGACCGTGGCCTGCTGGTGCTGGTGCATACGCCGCACCTGGAGGACAAGCTCAAGGGCACGCGCCTCATCATGGATGCCATCCGGCGGTTCCCGGGGCTCGACCCGGGCCGGGTGCTCATCGACCATGTCGAGGAGCACACCGCCAAGCACGTGCTCGACCGCGGATTCTGGTGCGGCATGACGCTGTACCCGGACACCAAGTGCACGCCGCAGCGCGCGGTCGACATCATCGAGTGCTACGGCAGCGAGCGCATCTGGATGAACTCGGCCGGCGACTGGGGGCACAGCGACCCGCTCGCGGTGCCGAAGGCGCAGATGGAGATGCGCCGGCGCGGCCACCTCGAGGAACTCGTCCGCAAGGTCACCTTCGCGAACCCCGAGCGGTTCCTCTCGCAGTCCGGGCGCTTCAGCGCCGAGCCCCTGCGCCCCACCGCCCCCGACGTGACGCGCTGACCGATGGAACGCGAGCCGCTTCCGCCCCACCGCTCCGCGCACCCGCCGGCGGGGCATCATGCCCACGACGGCGCGCAGCCGCGGCGCTGGCTGGTGCTGGTGGCGATGACCGGCAGCCTCGCGATGATCTTCGTCGACATGACGGTGGTCGGCGTGGCGCTGCCGCGCATCGGCTCGGCGCTCGGCATGGGCGATGCGGGGCAGAACTGGATCATCACCAGCTACCTGCTGACGCTCGCGTCGTTCATGGCACTCGGTGGCCGCATCGGCGACCTCGCGGGCAAGGTGCCTGCGTTCCTCGCGGGCGTGGTTCTCTTTGCGGTGGCGAGCGCGGTCTGCGCCGCGTCGCGCGACGGCACGGGCCTGATCGCGGGGCGCGTGATGCAGGGGCTTGCGGCATGCCTGATGCAGCCCGCGTCGGGCGCGCTGGTGATCGGCGCGTTCGCGCCCGGCGAGCGCGGCAAGGCCATGGCGGTGTACGTGGGCATCCCGCTCGTCTTCATGGCCATCGGCCCGGCGCTCGGCGGCGTGGTGGTGCAGCACTGGGGCTGGCCGTGGGTGTTCTGGATGAACCTGCCCATCGCGGCTGCGGCGGTCGTGCTGACGCTGGCGGCACGCCCGCGCGACGCGCGCAGCGCGGACCGGCACATCGACTGGCCCGGCGGCGTGCTCCTGGTGCTCGGCCTGCCGGCGTTCGTGTTCGGCATCCAGCAGCTGGGCCCGGAGCGCGAGGCGGGCGCGGCGTCGGGCACGTCGGCACTGACGCTCGGCGCGCTCCTCGGCGGCGCCGCGGTGCTTGCGGTCTTCGTCCGCAGGCAGTGGAACCACCCGCGTCCGCTGCTGCGGCTGCGCCTCTTCGCCGATCGCGCGCTCGCCGCGGACGCCATCACCATCGCGTGCATGCAGTTCGCCATGACGGGCCTGGTGATCGCGGGAAGCCTGTATGCGCAGGATGTCCTCGGCTTCACGCCCACGCAGGCCGGCCTCTCGCTCCTGCCGATGCTCGCGCCGGTGATCCTGGTGGTGCACGTCGCGGGCCGCTGGTACGACCGAGCCGGCGTCCGCGCGCCCGCAAGCTGGGGCACGGCGCTCGCGACGGCCGGCATGCTGGTGCAGGCCGCTGGCGCATGGATGCGCAGCTACCCGGTGATGGCGGCGGGGATGTTCGTCCTCGGGCTGGGCATCGCGTTCACCATGAGCCCCACCAACACCGACGCGCTCGGCCGCGTGCCGCACTCCGAGCGCGGGCAGGTGTCGGGGCTGGTGCAGACGCTCCGGCAGGTGGGCGGCAGCGTGGGCGTGGCGGTCGTGGCGGCGACGGTCGCCCTCAGCCTGGGGATCTTCGAGCGCGGCGACCGCGACCTGCGCCACGAGGACGTTGTCCGCATCCGCGCGTTGCTCCGAAGCGGGGACCAGAAGGCGCTGATCGACGCATCCAACGACCCGGAGCTCCTGGAGCGCGTGCGCGAGGCGTCGGCGCACTCGTACGCCGTCGGCTACGCGATGGCATCGCTCGGCACGCTCGGCGCGTTCGTCGCCGTGCGCCGCTGGATGCGTCCGGGCAAGGCGCCCGCGGTCACCGCACCGGCGGCGCCGGCTGCTCCCTGATGGGGTCCGCCTCGACGCGGATCCGGAAGGGGTGCGCGGGCAGCTTGCTCACCTCGTCCACCAGGTTGGCGTTGGCCGGGTTGTCCTGCCACGCATAGCGCACCTCCGTGGGGAGGGCCACCTTCGCACTGCGGAGCAGGATCGCGTTCGGCGGACGGATCTCGGCCTCCGCCATGACGAATGCGCCGTCGTCGCCGGCGATCGCGAATGCCGCGGGGGCCTTGCCGTCGCGCGTGGCAAGCCTGCCGCGCTCCAGGTCGAACTCCACCAGGATGCCGTCGCCCTCGCGGCGCGCGCTCTTCGTGCGCGGGCCGCGCCAGGCGATGTCCTGGTTTCCGTAGGCGGTGGCCATCGCCCAGCGCGCGAGGCGCTCGCCGACGGTGCGCTTGTCGCGCGGGTGGATGTCGTCGGCATCGCCGACGTCGATCGCGGTGACGGTGCCGGCGTTCGGCGACGTGCGCTCGGTCCCCAGCTGCGCATCGCGCAGGATCGGCCACGTGCCGTGGATCGGGGCATCCGGCTTGAACTGCCGGAACGCGGCCAGGCTCACGATGCCGAAGGGCATGTCCGGCTGGTCGAAGGCCGCGCGCCAGCTGCGGATGGTGAGCGGCAGCAGCGTTCGGTACGCCTCGGCGTCCGCGTCGCTCCCGGCGTTCGATTCGCCCTGGTACCAGATGGCGCCCTTCACGCGCAGGCCCGCGAACGGCGCGATCATCGCGTTGAACATCGATCCCGGGTCGGAGTACCCCGATCCCGGTGCCTCGTCGCGCACGGGGCGCTTGGGCACATCGGGCAGGCCGGCGGCATCGCGGCCGGTGCGCGCAAGCCACTCGCCCGACAGCTCGACTTGGGTGCCGGGAACGTCGGGGCATGTCATGCGCATCGCCTTCGGGTCACCGACCAGCCCGCCCTCGCCCTGCATGTCGAGCACCTCCAGCGCAACGGTGGCCTGGCCGGCCTTCACGAGGGAACCAGGCACCCGGTAGCGCCGGCCGGTGCTCCATTCGGCGATGGTGTTCGCCACGGCACGACCCTCGAAGAAGCAGATGTCCGCGTCGTCGATGGCACCGAGCTCGATCAGGCACTCCTTTCCGGCCCAAGCCTCCGGGATCTCCACGGTCCGCCGGTACCACTCCACGCCGTCGAACCCGGCGCGCGCCGCGTCGGTGCTCCAGCGGACCGGCAGGTTCACGGGCTTCCAGGCATCCGCGTCGGCCGGGGCCTCCGCGGCGAACCAGCGCCCCTTGGCGCCGGGGTCGGTGGTGTTCACGGCCGACCACCACTGCTGCGCGGCGGTCCGGAACGCGGCCTGCGCGGCGGTGAACGCCTGGTCGCGCTGTGCCGTCGGCTGCGCGTTCCAGTCGTTGATGGACTGCCGCAGCGCCATCACGCGGTCCGCGTATGCCGGTTCCGCGCCGAGCGTGGCGAGGTCGGTCCACGGCTCCGCGCGCGTTCCGCCCCAGTTGATCTCGAGGATGCCGATCGGCACGCCCGTTTCCTTGCGCAGGGACTGCGCGAACCAGAAGCCGACGGCGCCCATCGAGCGCACGGTCTGCGGCGAGAGCACCGTCCAGCGGGCATCGATGCCGGACTCCGGCCGGCTCGAGGTGACCTTGGGCGTGCGCAGGTAGCGGATGGCGTTGTCCGCGGAGATGGCCGCCGCGGCCTCGGCCTGCGGCCCGGTGGCGTCGATCGGCCACTCCATGTTGCTCTGGCCGCCCGCGATCCACACGTCGCCCACCACCACGTCCGTTACCACCACCTCGTTGGCCCCCTTCACGCGGAGGGTCATGGGTTCGGCGCTGGCACCGAGGGGCTCGAGCTCAACCGACCATCGCCCGCCCTGCCCGGCCACGGTCCGGGCGGTCCGCAGCACCGCGCCCTTGTCATCGGTGAGCGTGACGTCCACCTGCTCGCTCACCTGCGCGGAGCCGAAGATCCTCGCGCGGACGCCCCGCTGCAGCACCATGTGGTCGGTGAAGGCGGCCGGGAGCGTCACGTCGGCGGCGGCGATGGCGGTGAGGGCGGCGGCAAGCACGGGGGTGGGTGTCGGGCGCATAAACGGATGATGCCCGCATTGGTGCGCCGATGCAATCGGCGGAGGAACGATGCCTCGCAAGCCACTGATCGGGATCACCGCCGACCTTGCCCGCGACGACCGCGGATCGCCGCGCCACCAGCTCCGTGCCACCTACGTGGAGAGCGTGGCCCGCGCCGGGGGCATTCCGGTGATCCTCCCGGCGGACGGCGCCCTTCGCGAGGAGGCGCTGGCGGCGGTCGACGGCGTGCTCATCACCGGCGGCGACGACATCGACACCCGCCCGTTCGGGGTCGAGCTGCACCCCATGGCGAAGGTGATGGACCCGGCGAGGCAGGCGTCGGAGTTTGCGCTGCTGCGGGCGCTCGATGCCCGGCCGTCGGTTCCGGTGCTCGGCATCTGCCTCGGCATGCAGCTGATGGGCGTGCACCGCGGCGGACGGCTCATCCAGCACCTCGACGACGTCATCCCCGACGCCGGGCGGCACCGCGGGGATGCAATACACACCGTACACACCGAGCTCGGCAGCGGCCCCGTGGCCAGCTGGCACCACCAGGCGCTCGCGGATGCCCCGGGGTTCGAGGTGATCGGCCACTCCGACGACGGCGTGATCGAGGCCATCCGCGACCGCGCGCGGCCATTCTTCGTCGGCGTGCAGTGGCATCCGGAGCGGACCCCCGACCAGGCGATGGGCGACGGCGTGGTCCGGCGGTTCGTGGAATCCGCGCGCCCCAAGTAACCTGCCCGGATGCTCATCGCCGCCATCCCCGTCGTCCTTGCGCTCGGAGACGTCCTTGCCGCCGGATCCAAGGCCCCGGCGTTCACCCCGGAGAAGTTCCTGAAGGGCACGGAGGTGAAGGCCCTCGAGCCCGGGAAGGTGCACGTGATCGAGTTCTGGGCCACGTGGTGCGGCCCGTGCGTGGCCGCCATGCCGCACCTCTCGCAGCTGCAGAAGGACAACCCCGACATCGCCGTCATCGGCGTGGCCGGCTTCGAGCGTGCCGGCGACGCGGAGGCCAACGAGAAGAAGGTCCGCGACTTCATCGCCTCGCGCGGGGATGCCGTGGGCATCGCCATCGCGCTCGACACCGACGGATCGATGGCGCGCGAGTGGATGACGGCCGCGAAGCGCAACTCCATCCCCACGTCGTTCGTGGTCGGCAAGGACGGGCGCGTGGCGTACGTCGGCTCGCCCAACAAGCAGCTCGACGATGCCGTGAAGCTCGCCAAGGCGGTGCCTGGCCGTGACGCTGCCGCGGCCCCCGCCAGCGAGGACGTCAAGGTCGAGGTCACCGAGGAACCGACCGACGAGAAGGGCACCTCGAAGTCCACCTCCGTGTCGACGAGCACCAGCTCGTCGACGCGCGACGGCGTGACCGAGACCGAGACCATCACCACCGAGACCACGGTCGAGGTGAAGGACGGGACCAGGCGAACCACCGTGAAGACCACCACGGTGCGCAGCAACAAGGCACCGGCCGCACGCCCCTGAACCCGGCGTGGAGCCCGCCTACTGCACCAACGTCGTCGCCGGACGGACGCTCGCGGAGACGTGCGCGAACGTGTGCGGCACCTTCGGGGCGGTGCGCGAGGCGGTCTGCCCGCGCGGCACGCTTCCCGTCGGGCTGTGGCTGTCGTCGGCCGCCGCCGTGCAGCTCGAGGAGAGCGTCGAGGGCGTTGCCGGGCTGTGCGAGCGGCTGCAGGCGTCGGGCCTCTCGGCGGTGACGCTCAACGGCTTCCCGTACCACGACTTCCACGGCGCCGAGGTGAAGCACCGCGTCTACGAGCCCCACTGGGCCGATGCGCGCCGCGCGATGCACACCGAGCGGCTCGCGGGCATCCTGGCCGCGCTCGTGCCCGCCGGCACCGCGCGCGCCTCGGTCTCCACGCTTCCGCTCGGCTGGCGCGCCACGTTCAGCACCGAGGGCTGCGGCGCGAGCGTGGGCGTGG
>VGXR01000085.1 GCA_016873255.1 Planctomycetota bacterium | reverse complement strand
AGAGCGTCAGGTAGTCGCTGAAGTCCTCGAAGGCCGGGGTGATCCAGAAGCTGCCCACGATGGCCTGGTTGTCGGTGATGTTCCACTCCCACTCGATCTGCGCGAAGAGCTCGGCGTTGCCGTCGTTCTGGTCGCCGAACTCGTACGTGTAGCCGGCGCCCAGCTTGCCGAGGAGCTTCGCGGGCGGCAGCTGCAGGAACTCGTAGCCCAGACCACCCCACGCCGAGAGGCGCTGCTCGTAGCTCTCGAGCGGCGCCCACTGCGCCTGGCCCTTCACGAACCACAGCCAGCGCGGGTTTGACACCAGGCGCCGGTCATAGGTGCTGTTGAGGAGCAGGTTGTTGTCGGTGGTGCCGCCGTCGACGACGCGGAAGAAGTACTCCGCGGTGTTGGACCACTTGTCGACATCCTTGACCTCATATACGGCGCTCGCGGCCACGCGGAAGTCAAGCTGCTTGTTGGCGGCGTTCACGTAGTTGACGTTGCCGTCGAAGAGCAGCTTCCAGGGCGACGGCACCGGCGGCGGCGCGGGCGGTGCGCCGGCTTTCATGGCATCCTCGCCCGGGTCCACGTTGCCCTGCGGCCTGGGTGCGTCCATGTCCGCATTGGCCGCGGGCTGCGCTTCCTGCTTCAGGCGCGTGTTGTCGATCGCAGGCACCGGCGCGGCCTTCGCATCCGCGGGCGGCACGGCGGCCATCGACGCGATGCTCGCGCGCTTGATCGTCACGGTGCCGAGCACTGGGTGCTCGATGACGATCGCGTCGGCGGTCTCCGATACCAGCTTTGCGCGGAGCGCGTCGCCGCTCGAGAGCGCGATGATCACGGATTGCCCGGGCGCGGGTACGGCTGGGGCGGGATCCTGCGCGAGGGCTGCGGAACTGGCGGCGAGTGCCACGACGGCGGCGATGCTGAGGTGGTGCATGCGTGTCTTTCGTTGTGCGTGTCAGGGGGAAATGTACCGGATGCCCGGAGACCGGCCGCGCGAGTCGTTGATGGGGCAAGGAATCGTTCCGTAGCCTCCATCTCACGTCCCGAGTTCGAAGTCTCCCTGTCGCCGTCGCGGCCCTCCTTGCGGCGGTCCTGCTCCTCGCGCCGGCGCTGCCGGGCTGCTCGTCGGGGCAGAAGAAGAAGTCCCAGTTCGGCGAGGCCGGCAAGATGCTTCGCGACCAGCGGATCACGCGCGCCAAGCTGGAGGAGCTGTCGAACGCGTTCGCGGACCAGTACTTCACGCTGATGCTCTCGGCCAGCGAGAAGGTGATGCGCGACAACCCGGACATCAGCCAGCGCCGCATCATGAACGGGCTGCGGCTCCTGAGCGTGTCGAGCATGTACGACATGGCCACCAGCCCCGACACGCTCACGCAGCTGGTGGACCAGCTGGTGGTGGTGACGCTCCAGAACTACTTCTGGGTGGACTCCGGCCGGTCGCAGGCCATCTGGGGCAACCGCGTGCAGCCGCTCGTCGAGAACCTCCGGAAGGCGCGCGAGAACATCTGGAGCATCGCGGCGAAGGTCTTCACCGACGAGCAACTGGAGGAGCTTGATCTCCTGATTGCCACCTGGTGGAGCCGCCGCGGCGGCACCGAGTTCGTGGCCTACGTCCGCTTCAGCGAGGTGGCGTCCGCCAAGGGCGGCGAGATCCTGGACACGGTTCGTGACGGGGGCGGCCTGCTCGAACCGCTCGACCGCGTGACCGACGTGGCCGAGGACACGCGCCTTTCCGTGGAGCGCACGTTCTTCTGGGCCAAGCGCGTGCCGCTCTTCGCCAACTGGCAGGCCGACGCGCTGATGTACGACATCCTCATCGCCCCCGAGGTGCAGAAGTCGCTCGGCAACTACGACAAGGTGGCCGGCACGTTCGCCACCATGCCGGAGCGAGTGGAGAAGATCGTCTCGAGGCTCGACGACATCCCGAACACCGCGCGGTCCGTCACCGACACGGTGTTCTCGCGTGCGCTCATGCTCGGCGGCGCGCTGTTCGCAGGCCTCTTCATCCTGATCTGGTGGCGCGGGAGGAACAAGTGATGCATTCGACCCATTCGCTTGCGCTCGGGGCGCTCGCCGCGATTGCCGCGCTTCCCGCGCAGGTGCCGGCCCCCACCCATCCGCTCGCGGTCCCGCCGCCGCCGTCGCCGTCGTTGCCCGCCGGCATTGGGCGTGCGGTTGGCGAAGCAACTCCGGAGGACGTGCGCAAGATGCCGCTCCGATCGCAGGAGGATGCCATGCGCGAGGCCCTGAAGGGGCTGGTGGAGTCGCAGCAGGCCTACTCCAAGGAGCTCTCGGCGCTGGTCGATTCCTTCCCCGTGTACTCGCCGACGGCCAACAAGTGGGAAGGCGCCATCAAGGTGACGGGCTCGAGCACCATGGGTCCGCTGCTCACCAACCTGGCGATCGGGTTCGAGTCGATGCACGGCACGCTCGACATCGTGGTTCGCCAGGGCGGCACCGATTCCGGGCTGAAGGCCCTGGCCACGGGCGGCTGCGACATCGCGGCCGTGTCCCGCGCGCTGACCGCCGAGGAGCGGGCCTCGATCGAGGCTGCCAGCGGGAAGCGCGCCGTGGAGGTCACCATCGCCCTCGACGGGGTCTGCGTGTTCGTGAATCGCGACAACCCGCTGCCCGGCATCACCCGCGAGCAGTGCAACGGCGTGTTCTCCATCGAGCACGGGATGACGCCGGCCCCCCTCTATCGATGGAACCAGCTCGATGCGGGTTCGCCGCTCGGCGACGAGTTCATTCGCCTCTACATCCCGAACGACCAGTCGGGCACGCTCAAGCTGTTCCGCGAGTGGTGCATGCACGGCGAGGAATTCACCACGTCCATGCGCTTCATCGAGCCGGGGCCGTCGAGCGTGGTCAACGCGTGCTGCGCGTATCCGCTTGCGATCGGCATCGCCGGCTTCGGAAACTCGCAGCCCCGCGCCCGGACGCTTCCCGTGGCGGCGGACGCGGCCGGGCCGTTCATCGAGCCGTCGGTCCAGTCCATCCGCTCGCACGCCTACCCGCTGTGGCGTCCGCTGAACGTGGTCTGGCTGGAGGCCTCGGGTACGCAGGCCAACCCGGCGATCGCCGACTGGATGCGCTACATCCTCTCCGAGACCGGGCAGGATGTGGTGGCGTCGGTGGGATTCGTGCCCCCTCACCTGGAGCAGATCCACGCGGAACTCGGCACGATCGAGGGCGACCGCTGGAGGCGGTGACCGCCGTCAGGCCAGCGTGACCTTCGACAGGTCCTCGCTCGGCTCGGGCCACTTCAGGTTCAGCCCGTCGAGGTGGCCGCACAGCGCCTCGCTCACCAGCAGGTTCCGGAACCACTTGCGGTTCGACGGCACCACGTGCCACGGAGCGTGGTCGGTTGACGTTCCGGAGAGCATGTCCTCGAAAGTGTCGACGTACTGCGGCCAGCGAGCACGCTCGCTCACGTCGTTCACCGAGAACTTCCAGTGCTTCGCCGGGTCCTCGAGCCGCTCGTGCAGCCGCCGCAGCTGCTCGTCGTTGCTGATGGAGAGGAAGAACTTCAGCACGATGGTGCCTTCCTCGGTCAGCATGCGCTCGAAGTCGTTGATCTGCCGGTGGCGCCGGTCGATCTCCTTCTGCCTCAGGAACCCGTGCACGCGGCCGACGATCACGTCCTCGTAGTGGCTGCGGTTGAACACCGCGATCTCGCCCATTCCGGGGCAGCGCGAGTGCACGCGCCACAGGTAGTCGTGCGCTGCCTCGGCGTCGGTGGGCTTCTTGAACGAGTGCACGGAGACGCCCTGCGGGTTGAGCGCGGTCATCACCCTGCGGATGACGCCGTCCTTGCCCGCGGTGTCGATGCCCTGCAGCACCACCAGCATCGCGCGGCTCTTGTTGGCCCAGAACTTCATCTGGAGCTCGTCCACGGCCACCAGGTTGTCGGCCAGGCGCGCCTCGCCCTCCGGCTTGGTGAACCCGCCGTCGTCGTCGGGCTTCCAGTCCGCGAGCGAGGCCCTGAAGCCGGGCTTGACCTTGTAGTCGTCGAGATCAAGCTTCCTGGGCATGGGGTGCTCCTCAGGCGAGGGCGCCGGACGGCCAGAAGATCGGCTGCCCGGCGTACTTCTTCCAGATCACCTTGGTGTGCGCCCAGCCGTCGCCGAGGCGCGGGCCCTTCAGCATCTCGATGAGGATGATCAGCTGGCCGACGATGGGGATGAGGAGCGGAAGGTTGCGCTTGAACGACGCGCCTGCGCCGATGGGGGCGCCGGTGCGCGCATCAAGCACCTGCACGCCGCACAGCCACTTCCCCGGCGAGGTGCCCCGGAAGCCGTCCTTCAGCAGGAAGACAGGGAAGAGTGCCCATCCGAGCAGCATTCCGAGCAGCTCGATGGTGTCTTCTGGCATGCCGGCGAGCGCGCCCGCTGCGCCGAAGACGCCGCCGACGAGCATCGACAGCACCGTGAAGAAGATCACGTCGACGATGTACGCCAGCTGCCGCCGGTTGGCGAACTTGTAGTAGCACTTCTTGCACACCGTGCGCCCGTACAGCGTCTTGGGCTTCTTCGGCGGCATCATGCCGCAGCAGCCGCACGCGCCGTCCATCACCGCACCGGCGGTCACGGGCGCGGTCGGCGGCGCCGTCAGCACCGCCGAGATCGGCTGCCATTCGGTGGATCCCTCGGCGCAGGCCATCGCCGCGGGCGACAGCCTCCCGCTGCCCGCGAATGCGCGGATCTCCTCGAGTCCATAGGGCCCGGTCGTCTTGCCGTCGTTGTTGGAGAGCCAGTATCGCATTGCGCCTCCTCTATTCGGTCCAGCGTACGTCGACCACCACGTCGCGCCCCAGCTTCAGGTCGCCCCGGAGCCACTCGGCAAAGCGGCTCCGGAAGAACTCGCGTCCGGCCTCGTCGGCCCGGGCGCGCACGGCGGGGTCGCCGACCGCCTCGAGCAGCCGCGGGCGTACCTGGCGCACGAGCTGGTCCTTGTTGTCCGTGCCCAGCCAGCTGCGCGCATACCTCAGCCCGGAGTTGCGCTCAGTGAACTCGATCGACTCGGGCGCGATGGCCAGCATTTCGGTGTCAAGCCGCGGGCGCGGGGCGAGCACGATGATCCGTGCGGGTTCGCGTTCGCCGGCAGGGACGAAGACGATGTCGCGGTCGGTCATGCGGTCCACCGGCACCACGAACTGCGCACGGCAGTTGCGTGCCTCCACGCGGCTGTAGGTGTCCCCGTACCACGTGTCCTCCACGAGGTCCACGGCCACGTCCGCCGCATGGGTGTAGACCACCAGCTTCGGCGTGCGGTCCTCGCCGCGCAGCACCACCAGCGGGTTGGTGACGGCAGTGGGCTTGAGCACCGACTCGATGGTGTCGAGCGTTCGCCCGTATGCCCTCAGCGCCGTGTCGCCCAGCCGGTTGACGCCGTCGCTTCCCGCCCGGACGGTCTCCGCCGGCGTGCATTGGCGCAGCCAGCCGAAGGCGAACCAGGCGATCAGCACCAGAGCCGCCGCCGTGACGATGCGCGAGGCGACCGTCGCGATGCCCGTTGCCGCAGGGGCGCGATCGCCCGTGGGCCGAGGCCCATTGCTGTCGCTGCCATCGCTCCCGGGATGCCCGCTCACTCGATCGGCTTCTCGAGCGCTTCGGCCCACATCTTGTTCATCTCGGCGCGGTCGGCGTCCGACCACTGCTCGCGGTTGATGAACTGCGTGACCTTGTTGCTGGCCTTCTGCACGGCAAGCTGCGCCTCCTGGTAGTCCTTGGAGGTCTTCTCGGTGCCTTCGCCGGCCTTGATGGTGCGCCAGAGCTTCACCATCTTCACCTGCGCGGCGCGATGCGCCTCGACCAGGCCATTGATGCCTGCGTACTTCGACCGATCCGTTCGCTTCGGGGCCTCGGTGCCCGCGGGCTTGTCCTGCGCCGCGGGCGCGGCCTGCAGGCCCGCGGGAAGAGCGAAAATGGCCGAAACCGCGACGATCCGAGGGAGATTGCGCCTGAGCATGGCCGTATCTTACCGTGGAAAGACGCCATGACCGCCTCCGGAAACATCGTCCGCCGCTCCCGCCCCGGGCAGTCCCTCGGGTTCACCGTGACCGAGCTCATGGTGGTCATCGCCATCATCGCCATCATCGTGGCCATCCTGGTGCCCACGCTGTCCAAGGTCCGCTCGCGCGCCCGGACGGTGCAGTGCCTGACCAACCAGCGGCAGATCGCGCTTGCCATCTACTCCTACGCCACGTCCAACGCATCGCGCCTGGTGTCGCCGCGCACGGACTCCAACGGCACCGCCTTCATCGACGGCGCCAACCAGCAGATGGGCTCCCTCGGCTGGACGCACTCGTGGGTGCGGGCCTACAACGGCGTCGGCCACATCGGCGTCGTGGGCAACGGCGCCAACCAGTTCGAGACCCCGGCATCCATCACGTCCGGCGTGCTCTTCCCGTACATCGGCGACATCAAGGTCTACATCTCGCCGGACGAGCCCACCAACCCGTCGGCGGGCACGGTGAGCGGCGAGAACACGCGCATCCGCAGCTACAGCCTCAACGCATGCCTGGGCACCACGCGGCCCGACGAGCTGCCGGAGTTCGACGACGACTTCACGGCCAACATGTTCGGCACCGCGCCGCAGCTGTCGCAGTACAACACCACCACGATCGGCACCATCAAGAGCCCGCAGCGGATGATGTGCACCATCGTCGAGGACGACACCGTCGCCTACAACAACCAGGGCTGGCTGGTGGTGCCGCAGACGTCCAACTGGATCGACTGGCCGGCGGCGTGGCGGCCCGATGCAATCACCATCTCGTACGTGGACGGGTCGACCGAGCCGTACGAGCTGGCCAACAAGACCCTGCCGAACTCGTGGGAAACCAACGGCCACCGCTGGCAGCAGCCGCCGGATACCGAGGCGGGGTTCGCGATCGACTGGAAGTTCTTCCGCGACCGCCTGAACCCAAGCATCATTCCGAACAGCACCTACCTGTTCGGCGGGCAGTGACGGCGCGTAGACTTGCGAAACGTCGCGGGGCGTAGCTCAGCTTGGTAGAGCGCCTGCTTTGGGAGCAGGAAGTCGTCGGTTCAAGTCCGGCCGCCCCGACTGCTCGCTCGGCCGCTGGGGCCATCCGGCCCCGCGGCGCTCGCTCCGCGGTCGGTGCGTGAGCATCGCTCTGCGATGCTCGCAGGCTCGCTCCGCTCGCCCGCGCCTGCCACGGTCCCGCTCCGCGGGTGCAAGTCCGGCCGCCCCGACTGCTCGCTCGGCCGCTGGGGCCATCCGGCCCCGCGGCGCTCGCTCCGCGGTCGGTGCGTGAGCATCGCTCTGCGATGCTCGCAGGCTCGCTCCGCTCGCCCGCGCCTG
>VGXR01000084.1 GCA_016873255.1 Planctomycetota bacterium | reverse complement strand
CACGGCGCGCGCGGTCGGCGGAGCGCTCCGCAGACCGGGGCTATTCGTCGGTGTTGATCAGGAACGTCGCGGTGTGCTCGAAGTACCGCACCATCTCGGTGCGCTCGGGCTCCGGGATCGCCGCGTCCTGAAGCGCGCCGAGCATGGTCTCCACCCACTGGTTGCGCTCGGCCACGCCGATGCGGAACTGCATGTGCCGCATGCGCAGCCGCGGGTGCCCCTTGCGCTTGCTGTAGTCGCCCGGCCCGCCGAAGTACTGGATGAGGAACTCGGCCTGGTTGCGGATGGGTTCCTCGAGGTCCTCGGGGAACATCGGCCGCAGCTGCGGGTGACGGTCGATGCGCGCATAGAACGCGCGCGCGATGCGCCAGAAGGGGTCCGGCCCGCCGAGGCGCTCGAAGACCGTGCGCTGCGGGGCTGTTTCCTGCGGTTCGGCGGAGGCCATGCCGTATCGTAGGGCGATGCGGACGACGCGCCTCCGGAACCGCTCCTCCTCGCTGGCCGCGGCCCTTGCCTCGGGCGCGCTGGTGATGGCGCTTGCGCCGGCGTCCGCCGCGGCGCCGCATCCTTCGCCGTCCACGCCCCCGCCGTCGCCGGATGCAGCCGCCCGCGACCCCCGCTTCCGGCGCGACCGCGTGCCGCCCATCCTGCTGCAGCCGCTCCCCACGAAGGGCGGCATCCCGCGCATGGCGCCGCCGCGCAAGCGCCCCGGCACCCCCGACCAGTGGGCGCGCTTCGACGCCACGTTCGGCACGCTCCGCACGCGCAGCCTGGGCCCGTCGTCGGGACCGAAGGCACGCGAGTCGGCGCTCGCCACCATCCGCGAGTGCACCGACCCGGCGTCGTTCGAGTCGATGTACGCGGCCTTCCGGGGCGGGAAGCACGACGTGATGATCGCCATGCTCGACGCCTTCGCGGCGGGCGGCGGGGAGGGGCAGTACGCGCTCGCGAGCGTGGCCATCGACCACAAGGACGCCGCCGTGCGCGCCGAGGCCACGCGCCGAATCGCGCTGCCGCCCGCGGACGGCGTGCTTGCCGCCATCGACGACGGGCTGCGCTCGGATGACCACGACCGCGTCGACCGCGCGGGCATCCTCGCCGGTGCCACGCACGCGATCGAGGCGATCCCCGCGCTCATCTTCGCGCAGGTGGCGGCCGGCGGCCCGGACACCACCACGGGCGATGCCGGCTGGATCGCGATCGGGAAGACCATCAACTACGTGGCGAACGTCATCCCGGTGACGGGCGACAACGCCGCCGGGTTCCAGCCGGTGATCGGCTCGCTCATCGAGGGCGTGGTGATGCGCGTCCAGGACTGCGTGGTGACCGTCTACCACGGCGGCGTGCACGACTCGCTGGTGGCGATGAGCACCTACGACTCGGGCGGCGACACCAGCGCGCTGGCCTGGGACATGCGCGCGTGGGCGAAGTGGTTCAACGAGAAGTACGTGCCGCTGAAGCAGCGCGAGGACCAGGAACTGGCCTCGGCAGCCGCGGCGGCGCCGTGAGCCTCAGCTCCCCTTGATCGGGAGGATCTGCGTCGAGCCGACGCCGAGGCGCTTGAGCTTCTGCTCGGCCTCGGCCTTGGTTGCGAACTCGCCGAACTCCACCACCCAGAGCCGCCCCGCGGCGGTCGAGGCCTGGCGGACCTTGGGGGCCTTGATTCCCGCGGCCTTCACGGCCTTGGCGATGTTGCGCGCGTGCTGCTGCGCGCCGGTCTCGCTGCTGAAGGCGCCGGAGCGGATGGTGAAGGGGCCCGGGTCGGCCGGCGCGGGTGCCGGGGTGGGTGCGGGTCCCGGCGGCGGCGGCGAGGGTGGCGGTGCCTGCGCGGCCTTTCGTGCGGCCGTGGCCTGCGCGGCGGCGTCGCGCGCCTGCTCGCGCGCGAGTTCCGCGTCGCGTCCGCGGAGCTTCGACGCGGCCTGCGAGTACAGCGCCTCGGCGTCGCTCCAGCGCTTCGCCTCGGCGGCCATGTTCCCCTGCATCACGAGCGCGCGACCGGCCACCACCGGGTCGCCGCTGCGCGCGGCCACGGCGAAGCTCGCGCGGGCATCGTCGTCGCGGCCGAGTTCCTGGGCGGAGCAGCCGGCGACGTAGGCGGCCTGCTGGCGCTCCGCGGCATCGGTCGACTTGGCCTGCAGGTCGCGCGACATGCGAAGCGCGTCCTGGTAGCGACCGCCCTCGTAGGCGCGCAGCGCATCGTCGAGCGTGGCGGTGCGCTGCGGTTCGCAGGCAACGGCGCCCAGCGCGAGCAGGGCGGCCGAGAGGCGCGCGGCACCGGCCATCATGGCCCCGCGCGCGACGGGAGGGGTGGCGATCCTTCGCACGCAGGGCATGGTACCCCCGGTCGGCGGCCCATCGCCGCGCCCCTGCGCGCGTACCCTCCGCGGCGCCATGGCACTCCTGCGCACCATCCAGCGAAGCCTGCTCCGGAGCGCGTTCAGCCCGGTGGCGGTCGATGACTTCCGCACCTGGACCGGGGGCGTGACGCTCGTGGCCGCCTGGCACCTCGCCCGCGAGGTGGAGCGCCGCAGCTCCGCGCGCAACGTGGGAATCCTGCTGCCGACGTCCGGCATGTTCGCGCCGGCGGTGCTCGGCACGTGGATGGCCGGCCGCACCGCGGTGCCGCTCAACTACCTGCTCTCGCGCGCGGACCTCGAGTACATCGCCAAGGATGCCGGGCTCGATGCGGTGATCGCGGTCGGCCCGATGCTCGACCTCGTGGGCGGCCCGATCCCGGGGCTCGAGGTGATCCGCCTCGACAAGATGCGCTTCGGCGGCATCCCGCCGGTGCGGCTCGGTCCCGCGGCGGCGCCCGACGACACGCTGGTGATCCTGTACACGAGCGGCACCAGCGGCAAGCCCAAGGGCGTGATGCTGAGCGACCGCAACCTGTCGTCCAACGTGCGGCAGGTGACCGAGTGGGCCAGCTTCACGCGCGCCGACTCGATGCTCGGCGTGCTGCCGCAGTTCCACAGCTTCGGCCTGACGGTGATGACGCTGCTGCCGCTCTCCGTCGGCTGCCGGGCGTACTACACCGCGCGGTTCGTGCCCACGAAGCTCGTCGAGCTTGCGCGCAGCCGCAAGCCCACGGTGTTCGTGGCCATTCCGTCGATGTACAACGCCATCCTCCACGCGAAGCACGCCGGGGCCGATGACTTCGCCAGCCTGCGCTACGTGGTGTCGGGCGGCGAGCCGCTCCCCGACAAGGTGGCCGAGGGCTTCCTCGAGCGGTTCGCCAAGCGCATCAACGAGGGGTACGGCCTGACCGAGACGTCGCCCGTCACCAACTGGTGCCTGCCGGACGAGTTCCGTCCGCACTCGGTGGGGCGCGCGCTGCCGGGCATCGAGGAGCGCATCGTCGGGCCCGACGGCGCGGTGCTCGGCCCCGGCCAGGACGGCGAGGTGCGCATCAAGGGCCCCAACGTGATGAAGGGCTACTACAACCTGCCCGAGCTCACCGCCAGCGTGTTCGACGAGCACGGGTTCTTCCGCACGGGCGACATGGGTCGCATGGATGCCGACGGCAACCTCTCCATCACCGGCCGCATCAAGGAGATGCTGATCATCTCCGGCGAGAACGTGTTCCCGCGCGAGATCGAGGAGGTGGTCAACCACCATCCGCTCGTCAAGGATTCCGCGGTGGTCGGCCTGCAGGACCCGTCGCGCGGCGAGGTGCCGATCTGCTTCGTCGAGCTGAAGGACGGCGCCGCGTGGGACGAGCACTCGGTGCGCGCGTTCGTGCGCGAGAAGCTGCCGCCCTACAAGGTGCCTCGCGAGTTCCGCGTGCTCGAGATGCTGCCGCGCAACCCCACCGGGAAGATCATGCGTCGTGCGCTGTCGGAGCGGCTGAAGTCCGGGGGCTGAGCCTCGGGCCGCTCAGGGGCATGCGCCCCACGAGCCGAGCAGGAGGCCGAGGTCAAGTCCGTCCACCTGCCCGCTCAGGTCGAGGTCGCCCGTCCCGAACGAGCCCCAGTTGCCGAGCAGCAGGCCGAGGTCGAAGCCGTCCACTGCGCCGTCGCGGTTGAGGTCGGCGGGGCAGAAGGCCGGGCACACCGGCCCCGGCGCGGAGAGCGTGAGCGAGCCGCTTCCGGCGTGCGACGGCGACTCACCGCCGACGCGGATGAGGTAGTTGGTGCTGCAGACGGCCTGGAACTGGAACCGAGCTCCCGAGGACGGCGAGCAGATGATGCTGCCCGAGTTGCATCCCACCAGGGTCAGCAGCCCGCAGTCGCCGGAGTAGACCGCCACGCGCAGGTCCGTGGGCGAACCGCAGGTGGACACGGTCACCGCGCCGCTGCGCTCGCCGTTGTAGCTGAACCAGAGGTCGGGGCCGATGGAAGTGCCGGTCCCCGATTCGCACGAGGCCGGAAGGGCCGGTGTGCCCACCGTGGCCCGGATGGTGCTGAAGGCCGCGGTCTGGTTCACCCCGATCGGGATGGCGGTTGCGCAGCTGTCGTTGGCGGGAACCGGCGCGCCGCACGCCACGGCCGCGCTTCGCGCGCAGTCGAGGTCCCACTGGTCGCTGCAGCAGAAGGGATCGGTGGCGCAGGTGGCCTGGCAGCAGGCGACGTCGTTGCAGCCCGGCGAGTCGTGCGGGTCGAAGCAGCCGAGGCTCGCCGTCGAGCAGGGCGGCGCGCAGCCCGTGTCCGTGGCCGAGGCCCGCACTCGGTAGCGCAGCGGCAGGTTGCAGTCGATCGGCGACGAGGCCGTGGCGTTCGGGAACGTGCCCGGCGCCACCACCACCCAGTAGGTGCCGGGCGGGAGGCATGCGGCCGAGTCGGCCTGCGTGCAGTTGTTGGTGCTGGCCGAGAGCGCGGCCGCACCGAGGTTGATGGGGCAGGCCGCGGGCACGAGTGCCGCGAAGGCCGGCCCGTTGGAGACGAGCGAGAGCGTCACCCGCACCAGCCCGTCGCCGTTGCCGTCGGTCAGCGTGACCGCGAAGCTGTCGCGGTCACCGCCCCAGGAGGTGCCCGAGTTGGCGCCGTCGATGGTGCCGCAGGTGAACGTCCCCGGCGTCAGCGCCTCCGGCGCCTGCCCGGCCGCGCAGGCGAGGTTGCCGCGCTGGCCGCATGCCTCCGACTCGAGTGCCGCGCCCGTCGGGCACGGGAGCGAGCATCCGGCGCAGTAGGCGTTGGCCAGCTGCACGCACAGCGCGTCCCATGCGCCCGTGCAGCAGGAGGGGTCGAGGCCGCACACCGTGTTGCAGCACGTGGCGTTGGAGCATCCGGGGGTCGGGTGCACCACCGTGCACGAACCCTGGCCGGGGAGGCCGCATTCGACCGGCGGCCCGAGGTTGCAGTAGAGCTCGGCCATGAACACGCAGGTGCCGTCCCAGGAGAACGTGCAGCAGCCCGGGTCGATGGCACACACGGTGTTGCAGCAGTTGGCATCCGAGCACGAGGGGTTGGGGTGTGTCTGCGTGCACGGCAGCGCGGCCGTGGCGCCGCACAGCCAGTTGCACTGCGAGTTGGCGAGGTCGACGCACCCCGAGTCCCACGTCACCGTGCAGCAGCTCGGCTGCAGGTTGCACACCGTGTTGCAGCAGTTTGCGTCCGAGCAGCCGCGCGGCGCGTGCACTTGCAGGCAGCTGCCGCTTGCGGCATTGCCGCAGACCTGCGCCGCGGCGGCGGCATGCAGCGCGAGCGCGGCAAGGATGGCGAGGAGCGGTTTCATGGGGCGGACACGATAGGTGATACGCACGAACCGCCCGGAACGATGCGGGTGCAGCCCGCTCACGGCGGCGGGCAGGGGCCCCAGTCGGCCAGGAGCTTGGTGAGGTCGCCGCCCGAGACGACGCCGTCACCATCGAGGTCGCCCGGCCCGGGCGTGCCCCAGCGCAGGAGCATGATGGAGAGGTCCGTGCCGCCGACCGTGCCGCTGTCGTCGAGGTCGGCTCGGCAGCTGTCGTTGCACGAGAGGATGCCGCCGGTGATGGCCAGCCGCCCCTGCCCGAACCCGCCCGGGCCGAAGCTGCCGAGGCGGATGAGGTACGACCGCCCGCACTGCAGGTTGGCGACGATCCGGCTGCGACCCGCGCACGAGTCGTCGTTGCAGGCCACCACCGTGCCGCCCGCGTCGGGGCAGCCCGTCCAGACCTCCAGCCGGGTGTCGAACGGCGCGTTGTCGCAGAGCGAGATGTCGGTCAGGCCGCCGAATGCCGGTGTGTAGGTGAACCACACGTCGTTGTAGATGCCCGTGCCCGGGCATCCGCCGGACGGCGCGGTGGGCGGGTCGCTCTGCGAGAGCGAGTTGTCGAACGGGTTCAGGCCGTTGAACGCCGGCTGCGGCGAGGTGCAGGTGTCGTTGGCGGGTCCGCCGGGGCCGTTGTCGCCGACGGTGACCGTCAGCGTGCCGGTTCCGGACTCGTCGTGGCCGCCGACGCGGATCAGGTACGAGGCGCCGGTCTCCACGTTCATCTGCATGCGGCTGGTCAGGCCGGTGCAGAAGGTCGAGTCGTCGTTGCAGGCGATGATGGTGCCGCCGCACGCGTCGTAGGCGGCGAGCCACGTGTCGTACTGGGCCGCGCCGCAGGTGCTCACCGTGGCGACGCCCGCGCGGGGTGCGGTCCAGCGGAACCAGATGTCCGCGCCGATGTCGAGGCCGAAGCCCTCGTCGCACAGCGCCGGAAGCGCCGGCACGCTCTTGGTGGCAAGCTCGGTGGAGAACGGCACCGCCGTGCTGCCGATGGTGGTTGCGCCGGCGCACTCGTCGTTCAGGAGCGGCTGCAGCACGTCGAAGGCGATGTCGCCGGTGCCCACGGAATCGAAGCCGCCGAGGCGGATCAGGTAGGTGGTGGCGCCGTCCGAGGGCAGGTACATCCTGCTCGTGAACCCGCTGCATCCGAGGGAGTCGTCGTTGCAGGCCACGGGCGCGCCGCCGCAGGCGGCGTAGGCGACGAGGCGGGTGTCGAAGCCCGCGGAGCCGCAGGTCGACACGCGCGCCACTCCCGGCGCGGGCGTCCACCGGTACCACACGTCGCGCACGATCGCTGGGCCGCTGCCCTCGTCGCAGCTTGCCGGGAGCGATCCGGCGGAGTTCGTCGACAGGCGCGTGTCGAAGGGCAGCGATCCGCCCGAGCCGGGGATTTCGGCAGCGGTGTCGCACTCGTCGTTCGAGGGCGGCACGGCGTCGCATCCGGAGACGTCCAGCTGCAGCCGGTAGGCATTGCGCCCGGCGGCATCGCCGCACGGGAACCCGCTGAACACGCTCATCGACGCGATCAGCCGGTACTCGCCGGGCAGCACGCAGGCCTCGATGCGCGCGGGGCACGATGCCGAGAACTCGCCGCTCTGCGCGATCACCGCAGGCGGGCAGGAGGAATCAACCAGGAACAGCACGCCCG
>VGXR01000083.1 GCA_016873255.1 Planctomycetota bacterium | reverse complement strand
TACAACGTGCCGGAGGGCGATGCGCCGAAGTTCTCCACGATGGCGGTGGTGCACGGGGTGGATCCCTGCCCGAGACATGCTGCGGTGGTGGAGAACGCCAAGGCGGTCGTGAGAAGGCGACGGTCGCGGCCTCGCATGGGACACTTATAACTGATCCGGCCACCCATGCGCCACGAATCAGGAAACAATTCGCCTTATCGGGCGCGTTGAGGCCTCGAGCATCATTCGGCCGGGTGGCATGCCGGCGACCTAGTCCACAACGACAGCGGGGTCGGCTCGAAGCCGACCCCGCAGGGTGTCCACTCGGTGCAATGGGTCAAGTACCGCGATGTGCGCTCAGGCGCGACGGCGTCGAGACACACCGGCCCCTGCAACGGCCAGCAGTGCCATGGCACCCGGCGCGGGGATCAAGGACGAGTCGATCGTCATGAAGTTGGCGTCGGCGCCGTAGCCCGCGGAACTGGACACGGTGGCGAACGGGTTGTTGTTGTACAGGTCAGGGCCGCTCGCGAAGACGCTGAAGCTCTGCACCACGCCGTTCACGACATTGGACCGCCAGCATGTGCTGCCGGTGCCGGCCCAGTACCTGTTGTCGCCATTCTGGGGTCCGCCAGCGAACCCGCTGACATAGAAAGAGTTATTCAAAACGAGATCGGTCGCGGTGTTGAACGCCCACATGCCGTGGTTGTTGGGACTGTCGAGGGATGCCGTGCGGAAGATCCAGCCATTCGTGGTGTTGGCGATCACGTCCTCGTTGTAGTACATGCCCTGCGTCATCTGGATGCTGAAGCCACCCGAGTTCGCATTCAGGTCCGCGAGCGAGTTGTAGCGGACATACGTGTTGTTGTAATTGAGCCCGATGTTGTTCTTGGTGGTCTTGTAGACGAAGGTGCCGTCCGTGAAGACCCCATCGGTGGACAGGATCGACGAACTCGACCCGACAGCGGTGCCGCCCGTGTTTGCTGCCATGTCTTCAAGCGATGCGTAGGCCGTCCAACTGGTGGAGGATCCATCGAATGACGAGCGGACGTACATGAGGCTCGGAGGAGGCATGAGGGCTGCCTCGGAGGAGGCCGCGAGAGAGGCTGCGAAAAGAACCGAGCCAGTGAGGGCAAAGCGCGACTTAGTCATGATGTGGACTACCTTTTGGGAGGAAAGGGGAAGGGGGGAACTGGGTCAACCTACCCCATGCCGGGCGAATTCCAACAAAATGAGAACTTAATTGGAAGGTTGTTCCGCCGGTTGGGGAGGTTCTGGTTTCGACAAGGCGTGACGGCTAGACCTTGAGGGCATGGAGGACCGCATCCCGGGGCGTGACCGCGAACGGCGCGCGACGGAACGATGAGCGATCACTCCGGTGTTGCATGGAATTGCTCATTCTCAAGTTGATGGTGTCTTGCGATGCCCCCACCAGCACACTGCCGGGGGCGATGCACCGCGACTCACCCTCAGAAACGCAATCCCCCCCCTCACGATGGTTGCGAAACTTTGCGATTTCGCCATCGCAAGACTGGTCCAAGCCTTCCACGCGGGGTGCCGTGGCCGTCTCCCGCAGCGCCTGCGAGCGCACGCCGGGCAACTGCCCCCCCAAATCCGCGGTCATGACCCCAGAGACATCAACACGCCGAGAGCGTTCACCAGAGACACCAGACGGCACGAACGTCTCTCGATGCCCCGAGAGACAACCCGGCGAGACCTGAGCGACGGTCGGCCAGGCACCCGGCAACGCCACTCCGCTGGCCCACCGCAAGAGCCCACCGCGCACGCAACCCCGTGCTCTCAGAATGGGGTCGCCAAACGGCATCCGCACGCCGCCAAACGCGAACGCCCCGGCCGTGAGGCCAGGGCGTTCGCTCCGGACTGCTGGCACCGCAGAATCATGAAATTCCCTCCAATTTGCTCCCCTCGATGAGGACACCGGTTCCCTTCCCTCTGTTTACCCGGGGGTTCCGTTTCCCTCGACTGGAGCCGTCCAGGTGCGCGTCCGCGGTTTCTTCCCATGGAGGGCTGTCTCGTTCCTCGACCAGCGATCTCAACGGCGGAGGCAACGACACCGGACGCTTGGCTGGTCGGTGCGGAACTCGGATCTGGTCGTTCGCCGAAAGTGAGGCGAGCTCAGCTGCCGCGAGCGCTCCCCGTGCCCGGCTCACGGGCCCGGCGTCGCGCAGTCGGCGTGCGCAAGTCGCGCTCGGGGCGTGATGAGTCGAGCCGACCGGCACGGGCGGCTGGAGTCCTCGTGCTGCCGGCGCGTCGGCCATCCTGCCTCGGGGGCCACATTTCGGGGAAACGCTACCTCTCCCGGCAATCGCGCCTGGTTCCCGGCCGTTCATCCGTGGAGCGCGAGCCGATTCGCGCGACCATGCCACCCGAGTCGACTACCGACACCGCCGTCCCGCATCGACCGCTCGGCAGTGCGCCCAGCGTGGCGATCGTCGGCGGCGGCCCTGGTGGCATGTTCACCGCCTACGAACTGCAGCGCGCCGCCGTCCGGCCGCTGCAGATCACGCTCTACGAGTCATCCGACCGACTCGGCGGCAAGGTCCGGACGATGCACTTCAAGTCCGCCGACGTGCGGTATGAGGCCGGTGCGGCGGAGTTCTACGACTACTCGCACTTCGGCCACGATCCGCTGCGCGAGTTGGTGGAGGAACTTGGCCTGCCGATCCGCGTCCTCGGCGGATCGGCGATGGTCGTCGACGGTGCGGTCATCTCCAGCACCGACGACGTACGGAGCTGCCTCGGCGGTCACGCGGAGGCATCCTTGCTTGCGTTTGACCGCCTCGCGCGCGACCGCATGACCCCAAGCGAGTTCTATGCGTCCGGCGACGACGGCCACGCGACCGCCCGAGAGCCTGCCGCCGGCTTCGGCGCCACCCTGGAAACCATCGACAGCGCCCTTGCACGGCGCTACGTCGAGCACCTGATCCACAGCGACCTCGCCGCCGAGCCGGCGCAGACCAACGAGACGTACGGCCTCCAGAACTACCTGATGAACGACCCGTCCTACATGCGGCTGTACGGCATCGAGGGAGGAAACCAGCGCCTCATGGACGAGCTCGCCGCACGGCTGGCCTGCAGCGTGCGGACCGGGTGCAGGGTCGAGTCGATCGAGGCGGCTCCGTCCGGCGGCTTCGTCCTCCGGCACTCGCCGGGAGCCGATGCCGCGGAGGATCAGCACGACCTGGTCGTGGTGGCGTTGCCGCACGACCAGCTCTGCAAGGTGACTTTCGGCGGCGCCCGCCTGCGCGAGGCGGTCGACCGACACCGTTCGCACCACGACCATCCCGCGCATTACCTGCGGGTATCCGTCCTGTTCGATCGGCCATTCTGGAGAGAGTCGCTTTCGGGCTCGTTCTGGATGCTCGATCGCTTCGGCGGCTGCTGCATGTACGACGAGTCATCCCGTGATCCCTCGATGACCCACGGCGTCCTCGGCTGGCTCCTCGGGGGCGATGCCGCGCGCGAGCTGGCAAGGGCCACGGACGATGAGATCGTGCATGCCGTGCTCGGCTCGCTGCCTGGGTTTCTCTCCGCCGCGCTGGCGGCGAATCACTCGGCGACGATGGAGGCACGGGTCCATCGCTGGATCGGCGCCGTGAGCGCGCTCCCGGGGGGATGGACCCCGATGCCTCTCGAGCGACGCCACTGTCCTGATCCGGTCGGCCATCCGGGATTCTTCCTGGCGGGGGACTACCTCTACGATTCCACGCTCAACGGCGTGCTTGACTCCGCCGAGCGCGTTGCAGAGTGGATCGCGGCGGATCTTGCCGAGGGACGTCTGCCGCGGCGGCAAGGAGAGCACCATGAAGGAACCTGACCACCGCGCGGCGTCGGACGGCAACCGGTCGGCTGCCCCGGTCACGGGGGTTGAAGGGCTCCCCGCCTCCGCCATCGTTGAGCGGTTGTCCATCGGCATCGGCAACGACGATGCCATCGAGATCCTCTCGATGCCCGGGGAACATCTGGAGATTCCGCGAGCCGTCGATGCATGGGTCGATGCCGGTGCCGGTGCGGACGAGGGCCCCTCGTTCTGGATGGCCTTCCAAGGGTGCCGGATCCGTTGGTCACCCAGCCGATGCGCGATCCTCGCGCCAGCGGATCGGCTGGGCCCCATCCGAGGTGCCGTCATCGAGGTCTCGGGGCATGACCGCATCGTCCGGCAGGTCGAGCGGTCCTTCGAGGCGACATGGCCTGAGCTAGACGCGGACGCGTCGCTTGCCTTCGAGTTCGAGGAACGCGCCGTCCGGCGCCGCGGGGAGCTGCGTGACCGTCTGCGGCGGGTGCTTCACCTGCGGGCACTGCTTGCCCGCATCGCGCCCGTCGTGCTCGCACCGCCGATCTACCCGCCGACCCTGGCGAGCCAGGTGGCAGATCGGCTCCGGGAGCGCCTGCGCCTCGTCGCTCGCCACGACGCAGCATCCCTCCAAGCGGACGTCTTCCGCGACACCTACGACATGTGCGGCCAGCGGGCCAGCGACTTCATGCTCGCGCGGGCGGGGAACCGGCTCGAGTGGGTGGTGATCGTCCTGCTGGCGACACAGCTCCTGCTCTGGATGTTCGAGTACCTGGTGATGGCCGGTCAATGACGGCCCGGTTCGCCTCAATCGACCTGCTCCGTGCGATCGCGATCATCTCGATGGTGCTGGTGCACTTCACCGAGAATCTCGCGGGGTACACGCCGCCCTTTGCCGGCGTCGGCGCGCCGCTCTTCATCTTCCTCTCGGGAACGAGCTTCTTCATCTGGTCCGAGTCGCTGGTCGCCTCCGGCCGGGCCGATGCCGCCATCACGCAAACCTCCGTCCGTCGCGGGCTCTTCATCTTCGCCGCCGGATTCGCCTTCAACCTCTTCGTCTGGCTTCCCGAGGACATCTTCAACTGGGATGTCCTGACCTTGATCGGCTCGGCGCTCGTGCTCCTGGCCTTCATGCGGCACCTGCCGCGGGAGGTGCTGCTGCTGATCGGTGCGGTCCTGCTGCTGCTCGCCCCGATCATGCGTTCGATGGCCGACTACGGCCAGTACTGGGAGAACCGTCACTTCGAGTGCGATCTCACCATCTCCGATGTGCTGATCGGCTACCTCGTCACCGGCTACTTCCCGCTCGTGCCGTGGCTCGCCCTTTCGTTCCTCGGGTACGCGACTGCTTCCCGGCTCTTCGTGCAGGGGCCAGGCGGCACCGGCGGTGGGTCCGGTTGGCTGCGTCTTGCCGCGATCGGCCTGGCGTTGGTGGCCGTCTCGGTGGTGCTCCTGGCCGTGCGCCCGTTCCTTGCCGGTCCGGTCGCCGCCGGACTGCTCGGGGGCTGGACGATGTTCCCGCCGACGACGGAGTACATGGTCGGCATGCTCGGGGCGGCGATGCTGTCGCTCGGACTCGCGCACCGTTTCGTCGATCCCCTCGCGCAGGCGGGGCGGCTGCCCCGGTTGGTCGGCATCGCCCGGACGATGAGCCAGTATTCGCTCACCATCTACGTGGTCCACCACGTGGTCCACCTCTGGCCCCTGTGGGTCTACGGGTACAGCGAAACCGGGGAGCCGACCGCCTACTGGATGCGCGCGACGTCCGTGGGCATGTCGTTCGCCCTCGCAGGCGCGTTCCTCCTGGCCTGCGTCCTGGTCCTCCGAGCCATCGGCTCACGCCGCCCCTTTAGCCTCGAGGCGCTGATGCGCTGGGTCTGCGACTGAGACCGGGTCCGAGGAGCGCACTTCCCGCGCGCGGCCTGTGACGGGGGTGCGCCGGGCGGGTCCATCCAGCGACGACCATGCCCATCGCCCGCACGCTCATCACCGGCATGGACGGCACCGTCGCGCCGGTGCTGGCCACCGAGCTGCGCTCGCGTGGCGCCTTCCGGCCGGCACCTACCAGCTCGACGGCAATCCCGGATGGGACAGGCACCGGATCGCCTGCGCACTCAACCGGGCGATGGGCGGCCCTTGGGCGGTTCGCCCGTGCGCGGGACTCCAGCTCAACAACCGGATGCTCGGCCCGTGGCTGCCCTCGGCCTCGATCGCGACACGGCTCGCGGAGGGATGAAGGTCGGTGATGCGCCCCCGCAACCTCGGGACAGCCCCGCGGCCCGGGGAACCGGACAGGTGCACCCGGCCCCCCCGCGCTCCACCGCGAGCGCCGGCCTATGCGCGGTTGAGCGCCTCGATCTCGCCCTCTTCGGCCACGCGCATGCCCGCGTCGCGGATCACCCGGGCCGCGTCGCTCTGCGGGTCGAGCGCGGGGTTCGTGTGGTTGAGGTGGACGAAGCGCACCTTCGCGCGAACGGACAGCGGCAGCGACGCCAGCCGCGCGATCGTGTCCATGATCGGCGGATGCGGGATCCTGCTCATGTCGCGGCCCGGCAGCTCGCCGTCGGCGAAGAAGCAGCCGTCGAGGTAGGCGACATCGACCGATGCGAGCGCGTCCTCGAGGCGCGTGCCGAGTTCGTCCCATTCCCGCCAGGTGTCGATGTCGGGAAGCCAGAGCACGCTGCGTGCGCTTCCCGCGATGCGGAAGGCGACCGTTTCGCTGAACTCGCCGCGATGCGGCACCGGGACCGGCGTCACGCGCACGCCCGGGATGGGTTCGACCGATTGACCCGCGGACAGCGGTCGAAGCTCGATGTTGCCCAGCGCCACGAGCTGGCTCCACGGACCGTTCGTCTCCAGGAACGCGCGCATCCGCGGCATCGCGTGGGTCGGCACCTTCGAGGCGCCCACGGCCTCCCGCCCGAGGTACATCAGCCCGGTGTAGTGGCCGATGTGCGCGTGGGTGAGGAAGACGCCGTCAATCGCCGGTCGCGCGGCTCCGCCCGAGATCCGGTGGAGCTCGAGCAGTTGCCGCGGGAAGTCGGGCGTCGCATCGAAGACGAAGCGCCGCCCACTTGCCGGATCGACGAGTCCCAGGCTCACGACATGTCGCCGCCGCGCCGGATCGTTCCAGCGCGCGTCGCCGAACGACCCTGCCTGCGGCACGCCGCCGTCCTGTGCGATGCCGAGGACCACGGTGAAGGGCGCTGCGGGGCGCGCGGGCGTCGGTGGCATGCCGGGGTGCTCCTGCGTCGTGTCGAGCGCCGCAGCGGGAACGGGCGGTGCGTGTGAACCCGCACCGCCGGCAATCGGCGCCAGGGCCGCGGCGGCGCCGATCGACAGCGCCTCGCGGCGCGAGACGGCGTGCATCGCGCATGGCTCGTCCACTCGAGGCATGTCGCCAAGATACGACGGGGGTGGTTCGCCATCGGTGCCACCGCGCTGATGAAACCCCGGCAGCCGCCCGCACATGCCCGGCACCGGGTCGAAGTCCCGGCACCCGCTCGCAGGACCCACGGCGTCTCGTGACGCCGGGGATCTTCGCCTCGCGCCCGCTGTCGCGTCGGGGAGACTGACCTCGGGCGCTTGCACGGAGCCGCGGCGGCGGCAAACCGTTCAACACGGTGCGTCTCTGCCGAACGACGCTTCGCGGCCGTCCACGGCGTGCGTCACCGGTGCCACCGCAGGCCCTCGCCCGCCGGCACGCCTACCCTTCCCGCTCCGCCGATGCCACCGATCCCGCGCCGTCCCGTCCCTCCGCCGAAGACCTGCGTCTCGTGCCACCGGCCGTTCACGTGGCGGAAG
>VGXR01000082.1 GCA_016873255.1 Planctomycetota bacterium | reverse complement strand
CGGGCGGGGCTGAGGGCAGGTGCGCGGGGCTGAGGGCAGGTGCGCGGGGCTGAGGGCAGGTGCGCCGCGCGACCGCGGGCGTCCACGCGCGCCGCTCGCGGCGGCGGGATTCTGCGGGGCTGCCGTATCATTATCGCGATGAGCACCGCCACCGCCACGGAAGTGAACGTCCCGCTGCTTGACCTGAAGGCCCAGTACGCGACCATCCGCAGGGAGGTCGAGCCCGTGGTGCTCGAGGTGTGCGAGAGCCAGTACTTCATCGGCGGTCCCAAGATCGACCAGCTGGAGAAGGAGGTGGCCGCCTACTGCCATGCCAAGCACGCGATCGGCTGCGCCAACGGCTCGGACGCCATCCTGCTTGCGCTGCAGGCGCTCGACATCGGCCCGGGCGACGAGGTGATCATCCCCACGTTCACGTTCTTCGCCACCGCGGGCAGCGTGCACCGCCTCGGCGCGCGCCCGGTGTTCGTGGACATCGACCCCGTCACCTACAACATCTGCCCGAACTCGATCGAGCAGGCCTTCGGCTGCTGCAAGCGCGTCAAGAGCCTGATGCCCGTGCACCTCTTCGGCCAGGCCGCCGACCTCGATGCCGTCATGGCCATCGCCAAGGCACGCGGGCTCTCCGTGGTGGAGGACTGCGCGCAGGCGATCGGCACCGAGGACGCGCACGGCCGCCGGGTGGGCAGCGTCGGCGACATCGGCACCTACAGCTTCTTCCCCTCCAAGAACCTCGGCGGCTTCGGCGACGGCGGCATCATGGCCACCAACTCCGACGCGCTGTCGGCGCGCATGAAGCGCCTGCGCAACCACGGGATGGAGCCGAAGTACTACCACCACGAGATCGGCATGAACTCGCGCCTCGATGCGCTGCAGGCCGCCGTGCTCAGCATCAAGCTTCGCCACCTCGACGCGTGGAGCGCCGCGCGCCAGCGCAACGCGGCGTGGTACGGCGAGTTCTTCCGCGCGGCCGGCGCCGCCGACAGCTCCGTGCCCGTCGACCAGGGCGGGCTGCCGCTGCGCTTCCCGAAGGCCCCCGCGAAGGGCCGGCACATCTACAACCAGTACGTGGTGCGCGTGCCCGCGTCCATGCGCGACCGCGTCCGCGACGAGCTGGCCCGGCGCAGGATCGGCACCGAGATCTACTACCCGCTGTGCCTGCACATGCAGGAGTGCTTCAAGTCGCTCGGCTACACGCCGGGCGTCTTCCCGCATGCCGAGCGCGCGGCGCAGGAGGTGATCGCGCTGCCGATCTACGGCGAGCTGACCGATGCCCAGCGCGCATGGGTTGCCGAGAGCGTCGTCGACATCCTGAAGGGCTGAGCCCGCCGGGGCCCGGGCCGTCCTACTCGCCGATGTCCTCGGCCCAGAGGTCGGGCTTCTCGCGCTGCAGGCGCTCCATCAGCGCGATGCAGCGGGTGTCGTCGACCACGGTGAGGTCGATCCCGTTGGCGCGCATCCAGCCCTCCGCGCCCATGTAGGTGCGGTGCTCGCCGATGACGACGCGCGGCACCTTGAAGAGGATGGCAGTGCCCGAGCACATGGGGCAGGGGCTCAGCGTGCTGACCAGGGCCAGCGAGCGCCAGTCGCGGCGGCGGCCGGCGTTTCGGACGCAGCTGACCTCGGCGTGCGCGGTCGGGTCGCCGTTCTGCACGCGCATGTTGTGGCCCGCGGCCACCACCTTGCCGTTCGCGTCGAGCAGCGAGCTGCCGATCGGGATGCCGCCCTCGCGCCAGCTCTTCTCGGCCTGCTCGATCGCGGCATCGAGGCCCCGGCGGATGAACTCGGGGTTCAGGGGCTGCATGGTCAGGCTTCCTCCCCCTCGCCATGGAACGCGTCCTGGAACGCGTCGCTCTCCTGGTCCACCTTGGCGGCAAGCTCGCGCTCCTCGTCGGTGAGCTTGCGCTCCTCGCCGCGCATCTCCTTCATGCGCACCCACTCCTCCATGGTGAGGAGCACCTCGCGCGGGCTTGCGCCTCGGGTGGGGCCGACGATGCCTGCCTCGGCCATCAGGTCCACGAGGCGGCTGGCGCGGCCATAGCCGATGGACATCTTGCGCTGCAGGAGGCTGACGCTGCCGCGGTTGGAGTCGATGATGATCTCGACCGCGCGGTCGAAGAGCGGGTCCGAGGCCGCCGCGGCCAGGCCGCCGCCCTCCTGCTCGCCCTCGGCCTCGCAGCTGCCGCCGGGGCCCCTGATGGCGACGAGGGTGCGCTCGAAGTTCTGCGGCGCGACCGTGGCGAGGTGGCCCGTCACCGCCTCGATCTCGCGGTTGTCGACCATGGTTCCCTGCGCGCGCACGGGCTCGTTCCTGCCGTTCTCGAGTACCAGCATGTCGCCCTTGCCGAGGAGCAGCTCGCCGCCCTTCTGCTCGAGCACGATGCGGCTGTCCATCACGCTCGCGACGCGGAAGGTGATGCGGCAGGGCATGTTGCTCTTGATCAGGCCCGTCACGACGTTCGCCTGCGGGCGCTGCGTCGCCAGCACGAGGTGCATCCCGACGGCGCGCGCCTTCTGCGCGATGCGCACGATCGACTGCTCCACCTCGCGGTGCTGCATCATGAGGTCCGCGAGCTCGTCGATCACGAACACCTTGTAGGACAGCTTCTTCGGGATGCGCGCCCACTCCGCGTCGCTCTGGGGCCTCACGCGCGCGCGGATCTCGTCCTCGCCGAGCTGGTTGTACTGGGAGATGTCCTTGACGCGCGCGGACTTCAGCAGCTCGTACCGCTCCTCCATGTGCCGGACGGCCCACTCGAGGATGCCGGCCGCCTTCGCCATGTCGGTGACCACGTCCACCATCAGGTGCGGGATCCCGCTGAACGGCGCCATTTCGACCATCTTCGGGTCCACCAGGCACAGCTGCAGCTCGTCCGGGCGCTTGGTGTAGAGCCAGCTCATGATGATGGTGTTCATGCAGATGCTCTTGCCGCTGCCCGTGGTTCCGGCGATGAGCATGTGCGGCTGCTTGGCCAGGTCGAGCACCAGCGGGTTGCCGGAGTTGTTCTTCCCGAGGAACATCGGGAGCGCCATGCCCTCCGCCGCGGGGCCGCTCATGAGCTCCTTCAGGCGGACCTGTTCGCGCTCGCGGTTCGGGACCTCGATGCCCACCGCGCCGCTCTCCACGATGTTGTTGATGATGCGGATGTTCGGCGCCTTCAGCTTGCGCGCGAGGTCGTCGGCGACGGGCTGCAGCCGCGCGGCCCGCGTGCCCTCGGCGAGCATCACGTGGTAGCGGGTGACGACCGGCCCGCTCTCGATGTCGATCACCTCGCCCTCGATGTCGTACTCGCGCAGGGCCGCCGTCAGCCGTGCGGCCTGGTCGCGGACGAACGACTCGCGCTCGTCCGATGCGCCCGAGACCGGCTCCGAGAGCATCTCGAGGCCGGGGAACCGGTAGCCCGTGTAGTCCACCGTGCGAGGGATGTCCTCGTCGCGGAGGGCCGTCTTCTTCGCGGCACCCGCCATCCGCACCGGCAGCTTGGAGATCCGCGCGTGCAGCTCCGCGTTGGAGAGCGCCGCGCGCGCCGGCTGGACGTCGGAATCCCGCTCGGAATCCTCGTCATCCTCGGCCTCGGCCTCGGGCTCCTCGTCCTCGTCTTCCTCCGAGTCGTCGTCCGCGTCCTCGGCATCCGCCGCGTCCTCGACCTCCCCGTCTTCATCCTCCTCGGCCGCATCCACCACGGTCACGTTGTCCGCGCCGTCCTCGTCCTCCTCGTCCACCGCCGTCACGCGCGAGCCTCGCGCGCGGCGCAGGGCAGGGGAGGCGTTGGCGCCGACGCCCGCGAGCGCGACCGCGGTCGAGCTGCGGCGCTTGCCGGTGAGCGTCGCGAAGAAGCCCGCCCAGTCGTACTTCCACACGGGCTCGAGGAACCCGAGGCCCTGCAGCACCGCGCCGGGGATGCGGAACACCACCTCGTCGGCGGCGACGATCGCGCCCACCACGGCGGCGCACAGCAGGATGAGGCTGGTGGCGAAACCGCTGAAGCGCGCGGCGAGCTCCGCCGCGGCCCACTGCGGGATCAGGCCCGCCTCGACGCCCGCCACCGGCCCGAGGCGCGGGAACCACAGCGCGTGGATCGCGCCGACCGCAAGCACCAGGATGCCGGCGCCGATCGCACGCAGCCACAGGTGCTGCGGGCGGAAGCCGAACGGCATGGCCGCGAGCGCCGCGGCGCCGAGGAGCACCGCGAGCCACGTGCCGAAGCCGAAGATCGCGTAGGTCCAGTACGCGAGCGCCGCGCCTGCGTTGCCGAGCAGGTTGGCCGCGGGCTCGTTGTGCACCGCGACGGCCTTCGACGGCCAGTCGGCGTGGTGGAACGATCCGAGCGCCAGCAGGAGCGCGAGCGTGCCGACCGACGCCGCCACCCAGGCCGCCTTGGCGCGGACGCCGGGGGCGTTCCAGAAGTGCGGGGCGGTCGAACAGGAGGTCTTCTTCGAACGGGCCATAGTGGGCTTTCATCGGCATTTGCCGCCCGTTCGGCCCGATCTTTGCGGACCCTCCGGGCCGCGGATACCATCCTTCCGCGATGCACTTTCGGCTGATCGACACCGTCCTTGAGCAGGGCCCCGACCGGGTCCGGGCCATCAAGCAGGTGACGCTCGCGGAGGAGTACCTCCAGGACCACTTCCCGACCTTCCACGTGCTGCCAGGCGTGTTCATGCTGGAGGCCCTGGTGCAGGCCGCCCGGACCCTGACCGATGCCCGGGGGCAGCCCCGGATGGTGCTCGGGGGGGTGAAGGCCATGCGCTACGGGTCGTTCGTGCGCCCCGGCGAGGCCCTGGAGGTCGATGTGCAGTTCGAGAAGTCGCTCCCCGACGGGAGCGTGCAGTTCAAGGGCGCCGGCACGGTCCGGCGCCAGGGGGGCGGCGAGCCCGAGACGGCTGTTTCCGGACGCTTTACACTCCGCCCCTTGCGGATCCCCCCGCAGACCCCCGCCAAGGGGTGACCCATCCAGACGGAGACCCGATGGCCATTTCCCGCTCCGAGATCGAAGAGAAGGTGACTGATGTCCTCGAGAACGCCCTTGGGGCGGACCGTGACGACGTCGTCGCCACTGCCACGCTGACCGAGGACCTCGGCGCCGAGAGCATCGACTTCCTCGACATCCAGTTCCAGCTCGAGAAGAAGTTCTCCACCCCGGAGAAGCCCTTCAAGATCGAGCAGGGCGAGCTGTTCCCCGAGAACATGATGTCGAACCCCGACTACGTGAAGGACGGCAAGTTCACCGATGCCGGCTTCGCCGTGCTCAAGGAGAAGATGCCGCACGTCGACCTGTCGAGCTTCGGCGGCGACCGGAACGTCCGTGGCCTCGCCAAGCTGTTCACGGTGAAGAGCCTCTGCGACTTCATCGAGATCAAGCTGAAGAAGTGACCCGATGCGCTGGATGTGGATCGACACGATCGTGGCGTACGAGCCGGATCGCCGGCTGGTGGCCATCAAGAACGTGTCGCTCGCCGAGGAGCACCTGCACGAGCATTTCGCGGCCGACGGCGCGCTCCCCGCGCAGCCGGTGATGCCCGCGTGCCTGATGGTGGAGGGGATGGCGCAGACGGCCGGCATCCTGGCCGGCAGCCTGCGGCGCTTCCGCGAGAAGGTCGTCCTCGCCAAGATCCAGAAGGCCGAGATCACGCAGGACGTGGTGCCCGGCCAGTGCATCCGCTACGACGCGCGCATCGAGCGCATCGACCCGATGGGCGCCGGCACCGCCGGCACCATCGAGCGCCTGGACCACCGCACGGGGCAGTGGGAGCGGATCGGCGAGACCGAGATCATGTTCAGCCACGTGGACCAGAACTTGAGCGGCCTGGCCTTCCCGGAGCACAACTTCGTGTTCAGCGACAGCTTCCGGAACGTGCTGCGGGCCAGCGGGCTCGGGCACCTGATGGACTGAGCCGGTCACGGCCCGTTCGCGCCCGGCCCACGGCGCCATCGCCATGCAACGCCGAGCGCGAGCGCCGCCAGCACGGCGAGGATCGGGATGCCGATGCCGCGCGGTCGCGTGGCGCCGCCCTCCGCCGCAGGGGTCGGATCCGCCGGCGCGGCGGCCCGGGCCGTGGTCGGAGGGGCTGCATCGCCCCGCGCCGGTGCGTCGGCGGGCGCAGGTTCGCGTCCGTCGTCCGGCTGGTCGTGCGCGCCTCGTTCCGCCGGCTCCGCCGCCTTCTCCTCGGGGATCCGCACCGGCGGCTGGTCGACGAGCAGGTCGGACAGGTTCGCCTCGGTCTCGGCGAGCATCGACGCGACGACGCCGTCGACGCCCTGCGCCCGCAGCCTGTCGATCGCGACCTGCGCCCCTGCCGCGTCACCGTCCGCGACGCAGCGTTTGGCCAGCTGCAGGAGCGAGAGCTGCCAGTTGGACATGCGGCCGAAATCGGTCGGGTGCACCCGCTCCTCGGACGCGATCGAGAGCTCGAGCAGGCGGCGCTGCAGCCAGCCGGAGCCGTCGCCGTCCGCCGATATTGCGCGTGCAGCGGCGGCGCGCAGTTCGTTGAGCATGGCGTTGTTCTGCGCCGGGCCTGCGGTGGCCGCGGCGAGCGTCGCGATGTCGAGGATCGTCGCGGCGTCGCCGCCGAGGCTCGCCGCGCGGATCGCGCCGGCCATCGCGCCGACCCCCACGTCACTGCCGGGGTCGATGGAGCCCAGTGCGAGCGCGGCCTTTGCGAGGGACAGCGGGTCGAACGGCACCAGCGCCTCGGGCGGTTCGGTCCCCCATGCATGGAGGCTGCCGACCAGTGCCGCCAGCCGTTCGGCCGCGGACTGGGGATCCATCCGGCCGCCGGCGAGCGCCTCGTTCCACTCGGCGATCGCGGCGTCCGCATCCTCGCGCGTGCCGACGGTGCCTTCGCGCAGACCCCTGATTGCCGCGTCGATGGCCAGCGTGCCGCTCGCCTCCCTGAACTGCGACACGAGTGGGCCCGCCGGGTCATCCGGGCCGCCGGGGGCGTGGTTGCCCCCGGCGGCCTCGAAGAACCGGACGGCGTCCGCCGCGTCGCGCGGGGAGCCGGCCTCCAGCGCCGCGAACCCCAGCTTCGCGGCGGCGTGGACCGACGCACCACCCGATGCGGACCATGCCGCCCGGTAGGCGGTGATCGCATCGAACGGCTCGCCGTCGGACATGTAGAGGTCGCCCAAGCGCTCAAGCCCCCTTGCCGGCAGGGTGCGCGGGTCCGCGGCGATGAACCGATCGATCCACCCACCTCGGGCGACCGGATCGAGCATCCCGTCCGGCCGTGAAGCAATCCATCGGTCGAAGTCGCCGAGCACGTCCGTCGCCGCGGCGACGGAGCAGGACAGCACGATTGCGATGAGCATCGGTGGACTCCTTGCGGCGTGCCGCGTCAGTTCGATGAGGGGAGGAGGGAGTTCTCGAGGTTGACGCCGCTGTCGCCGCCCGTGGTGTCGATGGTCGTGGAGCAGCCCGTCCCGACAACGCGGACGCAGCCGCAGGCGAACCAGTTGCAGGACAAGTTCTCGCAGTCAGGGCATTGGGCCGCCGCCTGGAAGGAGATCGCCGTGGCCGCCACCCCGGCGGCAATCAGGGACTTCGACATTTCGAGCCTGGCTCCTTTGCGCCGGCTGAGTGCAGCGCCGACTCCACACGCGGTTCAG
>VGXR01000081.1 GCA_016873255.1 Planctomycetota bacterium | reverse complement strand
GTGGGGCGGACTGGCGCTGCGTGCGGCGGTGCTCCTCCTCCTGACCTTCGCGGTGGCGCGCCCGAGCATCGTGCGCGAGACGGATGCCATGAGCGTGCTGGTGGTGGAGGACTCGAGCGACAGCGTGCCGCGCGAGCTGCGCGAGCGCGCCGAGCAGGCGGTCCGCGAGGCCGTGTCGCGCAAGGAACGCCCCGACGACCGCGCCGGCGCCGTGACCGTGGCGCGCGATGCCGTGATCGCGGCGATGCCGCTTGCCACGCAGGACCTGACGCTCGGCGGGCACGTCGGCGACCTGCAGGCCACGGATCTTGCCGAGGGCGTGCGCATGGCGCTTGCCACGCAGCCGGGCGACACCACGGCGCGCGTGCTCCTCGTCTCCGACGGCAACGAGACGAGCGGCAGCCTGCAGGAGGCCGCGGCACTCGCCAAGGCCGCGGGCGTGCCGATCGACGTGGTGCCGCTCGAGTACCAGCACGCCAACGAGGTGATCGTCGAGAGCCTGCGCACGCCGACGCGCGCGCGCGAGGGGCAGTCGATCGACCTGCGCGTGGCCATCCGCAGCCAGAAGTCCGCGAAGGGCCGCATCCTCGTGTGGCAGAACGACGAGCCGATCGACCTCGATCCCTCGGGCGACGGGCTCGGCTACGCGGTCGACCTCGACCCGGGCGCCAACCTCTTCACGCTGCCCGTGGTCGCCGAAGGCACCGGTGCCCAGCGGTTCCGCGCGGTGTTCGAGCCTGCCGACCCCGCGGCCGACACGGTGCAGCAGAACAACGCAGGTGCCGCCGTGGTGTTCGTCGGCGGGACGGGCCGCGTCCTCGTCATCGAGCCCGAGGGCGGCACCGAGTGCGCCGCGCTCGTGAGCGCGCTTCGCGACGGCAAGATCGAGGTCGTGACCGTCGGGCCGGAGGTCGCGATGTCGCGCGGGCTTGCGCACCTTGCGGGCTTCGACGCGGTGGTGATGGCCAACCTGCCGCGATGGGCGTTCGACAACGAGTTCGACCGGGCGCTGCATGCCTACGTGCACGACCTCGGCGGTGGGTTCTTGATGCTCGGCGGCCCGGAGAGCCTCGGCGCGGGCGGCTGGCTCGGGTCGGAGACGGAGAAGGCGCTGCCCGTGCGGCTCGATCCGCCGCAGACGCGCCAGATCATGCGCGGCGCGCTCGCGCTCCTCCTCCACAGCTGCGAGATGCCCGAGGGCAACTACTGGGGCGTGCAGGTGGCCACCGCCGCCATCGACGCGCTCTCGAGCCAGGACTACGTGGGCCTGATCTCGCTCGGCGGCGGGCAGCGCGGCGATGGTCGCGACGGCTACGGATGGGGCTTCCCCATGCAGGTTGCGGGCGAGAAGTCCGCCGCCAAGAGCGCGGCCAAGGGCATGATGGTCGGGGACATGCCGAGCTTCACGGTGCCCATGGAGATGATCCTCGAGGAGATGCAGAAGCTCCGCGCCGGGCAGAAGCACGTCATCGTGATCTCCGACGGCGACCCGAGCGCACCGCCGCCCGAGCTCCTCAACGACTTCAAGGCGGCAAAGGTCACGGTGACCACGGTGCTCCTGGCCGGGAGCGGCGCCTCGAGCCTCGGCCACGGAGGCCCGGAGGACCACCGCAAGATGCAGGCGATCGCCACCAAGACCGGCGGCCGCTTCTACCGCGTCGAGAACCCCCGCAAGCTGCCGCAGATCTTCTGCCAGGAGGCGACCGTGGTGTCGCGGTCGCTCATCGTCGAGGGCGACTTCGTGCCGCAGGTGGCGCCCGGGTCGGGCGGCCCGCTCGCCGGGTTCGATGCGCTGCCGCCGTTGCGCGGCTACATCCTCTGCGTGCCGCGCGGTGGCCTGGCGCAGACGCCGGTCTCCGTGCGCAACAAGGAAGGCGTCGACCCGATCTACTCGTACTGGAACTACGGGCTCGGCCGCAGCATCGTGTTCGCGGGCGACCAGACCGGCCGCTGGGGCGCGGCGTGGACCGGCTGGAACCGCTTCCGCGCGTTCTGGGAGCAGTCGATGCGCTGGGTGATGCGGCCCGCGATGCCGCAGGACGTGAGCGTCGCCACGCGCGTCGACGGCGACCGCGCGTACATCGACGTCGAGACCCGGGAGCAGTCGGCGACGGGCTTCGCGGCGGCCACCAAGGCCGAGGCCCGCCTCGTCGCCCCCGACGGCAAGGTGCGCGACCTGCCGCTGCGGCAGGTGGGCCCCGGGCGCTTCGCGGCCGAGTTCGATGCCGACCAGGCGGGCGCCTACCTCGCGAACGTCGCGTTCGCGCGCGCGGGCGCGCAGGGCGGCGAGGCGCGCTCGGGGAGCGTTCAGGCCGCGGTGAGCGTGCCGTACCCCGCCGAGTACCGCGCCACGCGCGACAACGCCGCGCTCCTGCGGACCGTCGCCGAGCGCACGGGCGGGCGCGTGCTGCGCGTTGCGGACGCCAAGACGTGGGAACTGTTCGACCGTTCCGACCTCGGCGCATCGCGCACCGCGCGCGCGCTCTGGCAGCTCGCGGCGATCCTCGCGGCGGTGCTGATCCTCGTCGACGTCGCGTGGCGGCGGATCGCCTTCGACCGTCGCGACGCCGCGGAACTCGCCGCGCGCGTCACCGGCGGCGCCGCGAGCGCAGGCACGGGCGGCGTGGACGCGCTCCGAAAGGCGCGCCGCGGTGCGTCGGCCGGCGGCACGGGGCGGGGCGCGCAGGATGCGCCGCGCGGCTCCGCGGCAGAGACCCCTGCGGCGCCGGCGGCCACCCGCTTCGAGGCTCCGAAGGACGCGCCGCGCGCGGACGTGGGCGCCCTCTCCGAGACGGCCCGCGGCGCGGACGGGGACGCCGGCACCAAGCCCAAGCCTCCCGCGGCAGCGGATGCCGACGCGCCCGGAGACGCCCTCTCGCGACTGCGGGCGGCACGGCGGCGTGCGCGCGGCGAGGACGGACAGGAGGGCGGCTCGTGACCGGGACCGCCGCGATTCCCGCGGACGTCGCGGCGCTGCCGGCGTTCGATGCCGGGATCGACGACGAGTCGGTGGCGCGTGAGCGCTGCGCGGCGTTCCGTTCGGTGGCGCAGCGCCTGCGCGAGGCGGTCGGGCAGCGGCTCGTGGGCCAGCAGTCCGTGGTCGACCAGGTGCTGTGGTCCCTCTTCGCGGGGGGACACGTGCTCCTCGAGGGCGTGCCCGGCCTCGGCAAGACGCTCCTCGTGCGCACGCTCGGCGAGGCGCTGCACCTCGACTTCGCGCGCATCCAGTTCACGCCGGACCTCATGCCGGCCGACATCCTCGGCACGCAGATCCTGGTGGAGGACTCCCACGGCCACCGCGTGATGCAGTTCCGCCCCGGGCCGATCTTCACGCAGCTCCTGCTTGCCGACGAGATCAACCGCGCCAGCCCGAAGAGCCAGTCGGCGCTGCTCGAGGCGATGCAGGAGCGCTCCGTCACGGTCGGGGGCGAGACGCACCGGCTCAAGGCGCCGTTCCTGGTGCTCGCCACGCAGAACCCGATCGAGCAGGAGGGCACCTACCCGCTGCCCGAGGCGCAGCTCGACCGCTTCCTGCTGAAGGTGCACGTGCCCGGCGTCGAGCGCGCGGACCTGCAGGAGATCCTCCGCCGCACCACGGTGCAGGGGCAGCCGCCCGTGGCGCCCGTGATCGACGCGCGGCGCATCCAGGAGGCGCAGCGGCTCGCGCGTCGCATCGTGGTGGCGGCGCCGGTGCAGGACTACGTCATCCGCCTGGTGCTGGCCACGCACCCGGGCGGTGCGCACGGCGACGCGCGCGCGGCCCGAGACATCACCGTCGGCGCCAGCCCGCGCGCGGCGCAGGCGATCGTGAGCTGCGCCAAGGTGCGCGCGCTCCTCGACGGCCGGTTCCACGTGTCCATCGCCGATGTCCACGCGGTGGCGCCGGCGGCGCTCCGCCACCGGATCGCCCCGAGCTTCGAGGCCGAGGCGGACGGGCTCGACGCCGACCGCATCGTCGCCGGCATCATCGAGCGCCTGCCGCGCGAGGTGCCGGAGGATGCCGCGCCGGCCGGGGAGGGCGCGCCGTGAGCGAGTTCTTCGACCGGCCCGCGCGGGCGACGCGCCCCGAGCGCGTGGACGACCTGATCGGCAACGAGCTGATGGCGCGCATCGGCCAGCTCGACGTGGTCAGCCGCAAGATCTTCAGCGGCAAGATCCAGGGCGAGCGCCGCTCCAAGCGCCGCGGGCAGAGCGTGGAGTTCGCCGACTTCCGGCCCTACGTGCACGGCGACGACCTGCGCTTCATCGACTGGAACATCTTCGGGCGGCTCGACCGGCTGTTCCTGAAGATCTTCCTCGAGGAGGAGGACCTGTCGCTCCTCGTGGCCGTCGACACCAGCGCCAGCATGGACTGGGGCGACCCGAACAAGCTGGCATACGCGCAGCGGCTGGCGATGGCGCTCGGCTACGTTGGGCTCGTCAACCACAACCGGGTCACGATGGCGGCCTTCGGCGGCGAGGGCGGGCTGCGGATCCTGAAGAACCTGCGCGGGCGGCGCAGGACCTCCGAGATGGGACGCTGGCTGCTCGACCTGCAGCCCGGCGGCGCCAATTCGTTCGAGGAGTCGATGAAGTCGCTCGCGGTGTCGCGCCAGGGCCGCGGCGTGATGCTCGTGATCAGCGACTTCCTCTTCAAGGAGGGCTACGAGAAGGGCCTCCGCTACGTGGCCGGCCGCGGCTACGACCTCTGGTGCCTGCAGACGCTGGCGCCGCAGGAGATCGACCCCGCCGCGCACGGGCTGGCGGGCGACTGGCGCCTGACCGACGCCGAGGACCGCGACGAGGCCGAGGTGACCGCGAGCGCCGGCCTCATAGACCAGTACCGCGCGAACCTCGGTGCGTGGTGCGCCGGCCTCCGCGACTTCGCGGTCCGCCGCTCCATCATGCACCTTGTCGTGGACACGTCGACCGACGTCGACGTGCTGCTCCTGGAGTACCTGCGGCGACGGGGGCTCCTGCGATGACCGCGCCCCTCGTCGCCATCGCGTGGCTCACGCCGCTCACGGGCATCGTGGTGGCGTCGGTGCTGGTGCCGCTCCTGCTTGCGCTCTACTTCCTGAAGCTCCGCCGGCGAGCGGCCAGCGTGCCCACCACGCTCCTCTGGAAGCGCTCGGTGGAGGACATGCGCGCCAACACGCCGTTCCAGCGCCTGCGGCCGAGCCTCCTGCTCCTGCTGCAGCTCCTGCTCCTCGGGTTCGTGGCGTTTGCCCTCATGCAGCCGCGGATGGACCTCGGGCTCTCGGGCGGCGGGCGCACCGTGATCATGCTCGACACCTCGGCCTCCATGGGCGCCACCGACCTCGCCGATGGCAAGACGCGGCTCGACGTGGCCAAGGAGCAGGCGGCCGAGCGGGTGGAGGCGCTCTTCGCGGGCGGCCTGTTCGCGGCGCCGCCCGGCGAGACCATGGTGATCGCCTTCGGCGACGCCGCGCGCATCGTGCAGCCCTTCACGCGCTCGCGGGGCGACCTGCTGCGCGCCATCGAGCGCGTCGGGCAGACCGACGGGGCCAGCCGCATCGGCGAGGCCCTGGCGCTCGCGCGCGCGTTCTCCACGGTCACCAATCCCGAGGAGCGGGGCATGCAGCCGGAGGAGGGCGTCACGCTCGAGCTCTGGTCCGACGGCCGCATCTTTGACCTCGCCGACCAGGCCGTGCGCCCGGGCGAGTCGGTCGTCTACCACGTCACCGGCCGGGCCGATGCCGCCAACCTCGGGATCGAGGGCATCGCGGCGGAGCGGAGCGCAAGCGACCCCGGGCTCATCCAGGTGTTCGTGAGCCTCCGCAACGACGGGCGCGAGGAGGTGGAGACGGACCTCGAGCTGCTCCTCGACGGCGAGCGCCGTTCCGTGACGCCGCGGCCCGTGCGGGTCCCGGCCGCGTCGGGCCCCGAGCCCGTGGCCGGCGGCGGTCCCTCGCCCGATGGGGCGGCCTACAAGGCCGGCTATGAGCGCGTGACCTTCCCGCCGGTCATCCAGCCGCGCGCGGGGGTCATGGAGGTTCGGCTGGTCCGCAAGGACTCGCTGCGGGCGGACGACGCATCCTCCGTGGCGGTGGCCGCGCCGCGCCGGCTGCGCATGGCGCTGGTCGGCGCGGTCGACGAGTTCACCCGTACCACCGTCGCGCTCATGCCCGCCGAGCGCATCGAGTCGCTCTCCGCGGACGACTTCGCGAAGCTCGGCGCCAAGGCGGGCGACTTCGACGTGGTGGTTGCTGCCGCCGGCGCGTTGCCCAAGGACCTGCCGCCGGGCAGGTACCTGGTGCTCGGCGTGCCCGCGGGCATCGAGGGGCTCAACGCCTACGGCACCAAGACCGGGCTGGCCGTCCGCAGCCAGAAGTCCGCGCACCCGCTCCTGCGCGCGGTCAACCTCGATGACCTGCACGTGCGCACCGCCACCGCGATGGCGCCCGCGTCCGACGTCGAGAGCATCGTCGACGGCCCGGACGTGCCGCTCGTGGTGGTGGCTCGGCGCGGGCCTGTCACCGCGGTGGTCACGGCGTTCGACCCGCTGCAGTCGGACTGGCCGTACCAGCGCGGCTTCGTGACGTTCGTCGCCAACGCGGTCGAGTGGCTCGGCGCCGTCGACCAGGCCGCCGTGCAGGAGGAGCATCGGCCCGGCGAGACGCTGTCGGTGCGCGTCTCCGCGGGCGTGAAGGAGGTGGAGCTCACGCTCCCCGACGGCACGCGCGAGCAGGTCCCGGTGCGCGAGGGATCCGCGACATGGGGGCCGGTGGCGCGCGCGGGGACCTACCTCTTCCGCTGGTCGGACGACCGCGGTGAGCAGCGACGGCAGTTCGCCGTGAACGTGGCCATGGGCGAGGGGCTCCTCTCCGCGGCGGGCGAGATCTCGATCGGCACGCAGAAGGTGACCGGCACCGCGGGCGGGGGCATCACGCTCAGCGACCTGTGGCCGTACGCGCTTGCCGCGGCGCTCGTCATCCTGAGCCTCGAGTGGTGGGTCTACCACCGCCGCCACTGGATCCGGCGGGACGCGTCCGCGCAGCGCGTGCGTCCGCTCGGCGCGGGCGGCGCTCCTATCATCCGGGAATGACCACCGGAGCACCGCAGGCCGCAGACCGCATCGCGCAGTTCGAGAAGATGGCGTCGGCCGACCCGACCAACGAGATGGCGCACTTCTCGCTGGGGAAGGCGTACCTCGACAGCGGCCGCCACGCGGAGGCCGCGCGCAGCTTCGAGCGCTGCGTGGAGCTGGCGCCCGACATGAGCAAGGCGTTCCAGCTGGCCGGCCAGGCCATGCTGGGCGCCGGCTGGGCGGACAAGGCGGTCGACATCCTCAACCGCGGCTACGAGACCGCCGCCCGCAAGGGCGACCTGATGCCGCGCAACGCGATCGCCGACCTGCTGCGGTCGATCGGCCGCGAGCCGCCGAGGCTTGCCCCCGAGGTCGACGCCGCCGCCGAGCGCGCCCGCGCCGCGGGCGGGTTCGTGTGCCAGCGGACCGGACGCCCGGGCACCAAGATGGCATCCGCTCCCTTCAAGGGCCCGGTGGGCCAGTGGATCCTCGAGAACATCTCCGCCGAGACCTGGAAGCAGTGGATCGGGCAGGGCACCAAGGTCATCAACGAGCTGCGCCTGGACTTCAGCCGCGACAAGGACCAGGAGACCTACGACCAGCACATGCGCGAGTTCCTCGGAATCGACGCCGAGGTGCTCTCCAAGCTCGGCAAGTGACCGGCGGACATCTCGCGGCGATGGCGCGCGGCAATCGCGCGCGGCCCGAATGCCCGGCCTTCGGGGGCCCTCACGCGGTGGCCGCGGCGTGGATCCGGCGC
>VGXR01000080.1 GCA_016873255.1 Planctomycetota bacterium | reverse complement strand
GGGGGGGGGGTGGGGAGGGGGGGGGGGGGAAAGGGGGGGCGGGGGCGCGGGCAGGGGCTGTCAGAGTGGCAGCAGGGGCGCGGCGGGCGCGGTGGGCGCGGCGCGTATTTTCCGTGGCCCCATGCACGCCGGAACGCCCATCGCCGTCATTCGCCGCTCCCCCGCCGACTGGACCGACCGCAAGGCCACGGTGCAGGGCTGGGTGCGCACCCGCCGCGACTCGAAGGCCGGCGTGAGCTTCGTCAACCTGAGCGACGGCTCGTGCTTCGACGCGCTGCAGCTGGTCGTGCCCAACTCGCTGGGCAACTACGCGAGCGAGGTGCTCAGGCTCACCGCCGGCTGCAGCGTGGAGGCCGAGGGCACGCTGGTGGCCGTGAAGGGCAAGGACGGCTCCACCGGCATCGAGATGCAGGTCGAGCGACTGCGCGTGTACGGGTTCGTGGAGGACCCGGACACCTACCCGATCCAGCCCAAGGCGCACACGATGGAGTTCCTGCGCGAGCAGGCGCACCTGCGCTCGCGCACCAACACCTTCGGCGCGCTGGGGCGGCTGCGGCACACGATGGCGCAGGCGGTGCACCGCTACTTCAGCGACAACGGGTTCTTCTGGATCCACACGCCCATCGTCACGGCCAGCGACTGCGAGGGCGCGGGCGAGATGTTCCGCGTCAGCACGCTGGACCTGGCCAACCTGCCGCGCACGACCGACGGCAAGGTGGACTTCAGCCAGGACTTCTTCGGCAAGGAGGCGCACCTGACGGTGAGCGGACAGCTGAACGTCGAGTGCTGGTGCCTGGCGCTGAGCCGGGTCTACACCTTCGGGCCCACGTTCCGCGCGGAGAACTCCAACACCAGCCGGCACCTCGCGGAGTTCTGGATGATCGAGCCCGAGCTTGCGTTCGCCGACCTGAAGATGGACGCCGACTGCGCCGAGGGGCTGATGAAGGCGATGTTCAAGGCGTGCCTCGATGAGCGCGGCGACGACATGAGGTTCTTCGTGGAGCGCGTGGACAAGGACGCGATCGCGCGGCTCGAGAGGTTCTGCGGCGCGGCGTTCGAGCGCATCGACTACTCGGAGGCCATCCGGCTCCTCGAGAAGGCCGTGGCCGGCGGGCACAAGTTCGAGTACGACCCCAAGTGGGGCATCGACATGCAGAGCGAGCACGAGCGCTACCTCACCGAGCAGGTGTTCGGGCGCCCGGTGGTGGTGATGAACTACCCGAAGGACATCAAGGCCTTCTACATGCGCCTGAACGACGACGGGCGGACCGTGGCGGCCATGGACATCCTGGCGCCGGGGATCGGCGAGATCGTGGGCGGCAGCCAGCGCGAGGAGCGGCTCGACGTGCTCGACGCGCGCATCCGCGAGATGCACCTCGACCCGGCGGCGTACTGGTGGTACCGCGACCTGCGCCGCTACGGCACGGTGCCGCACGCGGGCTTCGGCCTCGGCTTCGAGCGGACGATCGCGTACGCGACGGGGCTGGGCAACGTGCGCGACTGCATCCCGTTCCCGCGGACGCCGAAGAGCTGCGCGTTCTGAAATTGCGTCACCGCGCCATCGGGCCGGGCGCGCTGGTGTTGAACGAGTGCAGCATCGAGTGGCGGTAGATGCCGCCCGGGCGCAGGATGACGCTCGGCCAGCCGTCCTTGCCCTGCTTGTTGATGCTGTCGGGGAACGCCTGCGACTCCAGGCACAGGCCGCCGTGCTTGGCATACGTGGCGCCGCCCTTGCCGGGGATGCCGTCGAGGAAGTTGCCCGAATAGAACTGCAGCCCCGCCTCGTCGGTGGACACCAGCATGAAGATGCCGGTCTTGGGGCTGCGCAGCGACGCGGCCTTGCGCATCAGCCCGCGGTCGCCGCGCACCACCACGTTGTGGTCGTAGCCGCCCGGGTCGTCCTTGGTGGCAGGCAGCTTGTCGATGTCGCGGCCGATGGGCTTCTGGCGCCGGAAGTCGAGCGGCGTGCCCTCCACCGGCTTGATCTCGCCGGTGGTGATGAGCGACGCGTCCGCGGGCGTGTACTGCTCGGCCACAAGCACCAGTTCGTGGTCGAGGATGCTGCCCGACCCATGCCCGCCGAGGTTCCAGTACGAGTGGTGCGCCATGTTGACGCAGGTGGACTTGTCGCTGGTGGCCTCCATGTCCACCTTCAGCTCGTTGGCCGCGGTGAGCGTGTAGGTGACCTTGGCCTTCACGGTGCCCGGGTAGCCCTCCTCGCCGTCGGGGCTGGTGTAGGTGAAGGTGACGGACGGGTCGCCGTTCACCATGCCGGACGTGCCTTCCCACAGCCGCTTGTCGAACCCGCGCGCGCCGCCGTGCAGCGAGTTGGCGCCGTTGTTGCAGGTCACCTGGTACTGCGTGCCGTCGATGGTGAACTGCCCCTTCGCGATGCGGTTGGCGCAGCGGCCCGCGGTGCACCCGAAGTACTGCGTGCGCTCGATGTACGCCTGCAGCGACGGCCGGCCCAGCACGATGTCGGTCATGGTGCCGGCGTGGTCGGGCACCCACAGCTCGGTGATGATGGTGCCGTAGTCGGAGACCTTGAGCTTGAGCCCCTTGTTGTTGGTGAGCGTCCAGAGGTGGACGGGCTTGCCCTCGAACGTGCCCCAGTCCTCCACGGTGACCGTGGGCGGCACGGGCGCGGGCGCGGGCGCCGCAGGGGTCGGTGCTGGCGTGGCGGGCGCGGCGTTCGGCTGGGATGCGTTCATGGCGAGTGCGGCGAGGAGCGAGGCTGCGAGCATGGGTCTCAGGTTCTCCGAGGTTGTCGGTGCGATGACTCGATGTTTGGCTCAGGGCGCGGCGGCGCGCTCGGCGCGGCGCTCGCGCAGGCGGCGGACCAGTTCGTCGGCGGACACGCCCACCAGCAGAACGGCGCCGATGACCGCGAATTCCAGCTGCGAGCTCAATCCGAGCAGGATGATCGCCGTCCGCAGCACCTGCAGCGTGGCGGCGCCCAGGAGCACCCCCACCACGCTGGCCTCGCCGCCGCGCAGGCTGCAGCCGCCGAGCACCGCCGCCGCGATGGCGTAGAGCTCGTAGAAGTTGCCGAAGTCCGAGGGCTGGGCGCTCCCGATGTCGAAGATGAACAGCATCCCGCCGAGGCCCGCGAACAGGCTGCACGCCACGTAGGCGCCGGTGACCAGGCGATCGGTGGGGATGCCCGAGTACCGCGCCGCGGACTCGTTGCGGCCCGTGGCCAGGAGCCACCGGCCCCACACCGTGCGGCGCAGGAACACCGCGAGCGCCGCCGCAAGCAGCACCAGCGGGATGACCGTCGCCGGCACGCTGTACGCCTCCAGGCCCACCGGGAACCTCGCGAGCGCAAGCGCGCGCACGGAATCGAACTCGCCCTGGAAACCCTGCGACTGGTCGCCGGTCATCCACCGCGCGATGCCGCGGTAGAGGAGCAGGCCGCACAGCGTCACCAGGAACGGCTGCAGCCGAAGGCGCGTGATGAGGAGCCCGTGGAAGAGGCCGATGAGCGCGCTTCCCGCGAGCACCGCGGGCACCACCGCCCACGGCGACCACTCATGCTCCACCAGGAGCCATGGCACCGAGATGCCAGCGAGGCACACGACGCTGCCGATGGAGAGGTCGATGCCGCCCGTCACGATCACGACGCTCGCGCCGAGCGCGAGGATGCCGAAGAGCGCCGAGCGCTGCGTGAGGTTCTGCAGGTTGTAGCCGGTCAGGAAGTTGTCGCCGAAGATCGACGCGACCACGCACACCGCAAGCAGGATGCCGAGGATGCCGAGGTTCTTCTTCATGCGGCGCCGCCCGTGGCCAGGTGCATGATCGCCTCTTCCGTGGCTTCGTGCAGGGCCAGCTCGCCCGCGATGCCGCCGTCGTGCATCACCAGCACGCGGTCGGCGAGCATCAGCACCTCCTCGAGCTCGCTGGAGGCGAAGAGCACGGCGGCGCCGGCATCGGCCAGGCGGCGGACCTCGGCGTGGATCTCGGCGCGCGCGCCCACGTCGACGCCGCGGGTGGGTTCGTCGAGGAGCAGCACCGCCGGCTGCACGGCGATCCAGCGGCCGAGCACGGTCTTCTGCTGGTTGCCGCCGGAGAGCGTGCGAACGGTGCGCGCGGGGTCTGCGGGACGGAGCAGCACGCGGTCGACCACGCTGCGCACCAGCGTGCGCTCGCCGGGCGCGTCGATGCGGCCGCGGTGGCTGTGACGATCGATCCAGGCAAGCGAGACGTTGGTGGAGACGGGCTCGTCGGCCAGGATGCCGTTGCGCGCGCGGTCTTCCGGGACGAGCGCGATGCCTGCGCGCGTGCGCGCCACGGCGCCCGCCGCCACGGCGCCGCCATCGAGGCACACGCGGCCGCCGTGCGGCACGATGCCGGCGATCGATTCGAGCAGCTCGGTGCGGCCGGAGCCCACGAGGCCCGCAAGGCCCACCACCTCTCCCGCGCGCACCTGAAGGCTGACCGCACGGCGGCGATGGTGGCGCGTGACGACGGCATCGGCGCGAAGGCGGATGGTGGGGTGGCGGGCGCTGTCCGCGGCGGGAGCATCGGCGGTCGAGTTGCGCGCGCGTGCAGGGTCGGCGCTCGCGCTCGCCGCGCGCCGCGCTGCGGGGGCGAGGTCGCGGCCCACCATGAGGCGTTCGAGCGTGCTGCGGTCGAAGTCGCCGCGTGCCAGGGTTCCGGTCACCGCGCCGTCGCGCAGCACCACCACGCGGTCGGCGATCCGCAGCACCTCGTCGAGGTGGTGCGACACGAACACCACCGCGGTGCCGCGCGCGCGCAGGTCGGCCATGATGGCGAGCAGCCGCTCCACCTCGGGCGCAGTGAGGCTCGAGGTTGGTTCATCGAGGATGAGGATGCGTGCGTTGGCCGAGAGCGCCTTGGCGATCTCCACCAGCTGCCGGTGCGCGATGGGCAGCGCGCCGCACGGCGTGGCGGGGTCGATGTAGAGGCCCACGGTCGCCAGCCACCGGCGTGCGTCGCCGTGCATGGCGCGCAGGTTGAGGAAGCCCGCGGTGCGCGGCTCGCGGCCGAGGAAGATGTTTCCGGCGACATCGAGGTTCTCGGCGAGGTTGAGTTCCTGGTGCACGAGGGCGATGCCGGCGCTGGCATCGGCGACTTGCAGCGAGCCCTCGCTCGGGGCCACCACGCCGGAGAGCAGCCTGAGCAGCGTGCTCTTGCCCGCGCCGTTCTCGCCGACGATCGCCAGCACCTCGCCGCCGCGGATGTCGAGGTCCACGCCGCGCAGCGCCGAGACTCCCGCGTAGCGGCGCCCGAGACCGCGCGCGGAGAGGAGGACGGGGCGGTCGACGCTCATGCGTGGCGGTCGACATCCGCGCGCAGTGCCCGCCCGGGACGCGCGCGTGCGACGGACGGCGCTGGTGGGGCCGCTTGGCTCACTTCGCGGGCGCTTCCTTGCCTGCCTTGATGCGCGCCTTCAGTTCCTTCCAGAATCCCTCGGCGTTGTCCTTGCGGATCACGCGCGCGGGGATGCTGAGGATGCCGCTCGCGGGCACCATCGACATGTCGCCCTTGCAGAACGCGTTCAGCAACCGGACGCTCTCGAAGCCGTAGCCGTAGGGGTCCTGCACCACGGTGCCGAGCACGAATCCGTCCTTGATGCCCTGGATGACGTCGGCGCCCTCGTCGAAGCCCGCCAGCATGACCTTGCCCTGCATGCCGGTCTGCTTGAGCACCTCCACGGCGAGCGACGAGTTGTATTCGAACAGGCCGGTCATCAGCGCGAGCTTCGGGTGCTTGATGAGCACATCCTCGATGTTCGCCTTGGCCTTGGCGCGGTCGAACGAGTCGGTCCACGTGCCGACGATGGTGTAGCCGGCCTCGGTGATGGGCTTGCCCGGCTCGTCGTAGCGCGCGGCGTCCGGCGTGCGGCCGAGGAGGCCGTCGATGAAGCCCTGCCGGCGGCGCTTGGCGTTGTCCTGCTCGAGGCGGCCGATGAAGATGGCCACCTCGCCGCCCGCGCAGCCCTCGCGCGCGAGCTTGCCGCACATCAGGCCGGCCTCGTAGTTGTCCATGCCGATGTAGCAGAGGCGCGGGGCCTTGGGCGCGTCGCTGTCGTTGGTGATGAGGAGCGACTTCTCCGCGACCAGCGAGAGAACGTCGGACTGGTTCACGGGGTCGATGGGGCTGACGCTGATGCCGTCGATGCCGCGGGCGACCAGGTCCTCGAGCATGCGCTTCTGGTCGCCGAGCCCGCCGCCCGGGAACTCGACCGTCACCTGGCAGCCGAGTTCCCTGCCCGCGGCAATGGCGCCGGCCTTGGCGATGGTCCAGAAGTCCGCGACGCCGTTGGACACGAACGCCACGTGCGGCTTCGCCTTCGGTGCTGACTTCATGGCGGCGATGCGTGCCTTCTGCGCCTCCACGAGGTCCGCGAGCGGCGCGACGCCGGCCGTGACCGCGGTCACGAGGATGGCTGCAAGGCCAAGCGAGCGGGCGACGGTGAGGATGGCGCGCGACGCGGGGTTCTTCATGATTGGCCTCGGTGGAGTCGGTCGCTCAGGTGACGGTCATGCCGCCGTTGACGGGGATGTCGGCGGCGGTGATGAAGCGCGCGGCGTCGGACGCAAGGAACGCGACGGCGCCGGCGACGTCCGACGGGATGCCGAAGTGTCCCATGGGGATCAGCTTTCGGTAGCCCTCCTTCATCTCCTCGGGGTCGTTGGCGTGGCGTTCCACCGGGATCCAGCCGGGGGCCACGGCGTTCACGGTGATCCCCCAGGGGGCCAGTTCGCCGGCCATGGCGCGGGTCCAGCCGGTCTGCGCGCCCTTGGCGGCAACGTAGGCGCTGAAGGGGTGCGTGCCGCGGCGGAAGACCTCGCTCGTGATGTTGATGATGCGGCCCCAGCGCTGCTTCTTCATGTGCGGCAGCACGCGGCGCGTGACGAGGAAGGGGCTCTTCACGAAGAAGTCGTACATCTCCTGGTAGAAGGCCCAGTCGTAGTCCTCGATCGGCTTCAGGGGCTGCGGGCCGGTGGCGTTGAACACGGCGATGTCGACCGGGCCGAGCTCGGCCTCGATCTCCGAGCACATGCGCGCGACCTCGGACTCGTCGGTCGCGTCGGCGCGCACGAGCATGCCGTGCAGGCCCGCGTCGCGGAACTCGCGGAAGGTGCGGTCCGCGTGCTCGCGGCTGTTGGCGTAGTTGATGGCCACCTTCGCGCCGGCGCGCGCCAGCCCGAAGGCCATCGCCTTGCCAAGCCCCTTCGAGGCGCCGGTGACCAACGCAACACGCCCATGGATGTTGAAGTCAGGGGTGATCATGGGAAATTTACGCGAGGACGCCGCGGATGGGGTCGGCACCCTCGACGCCGACGAGCTTCTGGTCGAGGCCCGCGTAGAAGTAGGTGAGCGCGTTGGGGTCGAGGCCGAGGCACTGCAGGATGGTGGCGTGCAGGTTCTTCACGTGGTAGCGCTCGCCAACGCCGATGGAGCCGAGCTCGTCCGTCTGGCCCACGGACACGCCGCCCTTGATGCCGCCGCCGGCCATCCACATGGTGAACCCGAACGAGTTGTGGTCGCGCCCCGTGCCCTCGGCGTACTCGGCCGTGGGCTGGCGGCCGAACTCGCCGCCCCACACCACGAGCGTCTCGTCGAGCAGACCGCGCTGCTTGAGGTCCTTCAGCAGGCCCGCGATCGGCTTGTCCGTGCGGCCCGCGTGGTAGTCGTGGTTCTTCTTGAGGTCGCCGTGCGCGTCCCAGTTGGCGTCGTTGTGCGACCCGCCCGAATACACCTGCACGAACCGCACGCCGCGCTCCACCAGTCGCCGCGCGAGCAGGCACTTGCGCCCGAACTCCTCGGTGCGCGGGTCGTCCATGCCGTACAGCTCCTTGGTGCGCGCGCCCTCGGCCTCCACCTCAACCGCCTCGGGTGCGGTGCTCTGCATGCGGTAGGCAAGCTCGTAGCTCTCGATGCGGCTCTCGAGGTCGGGGTTGCCGCTGCGCGCGAGCGCATGGCGCGTGTTCCACGCCTTCAGCCGGTCGAGCATGCGCCGCTGCAGGTCCGTGCTCCGGCCCGCGGGGTTGGCCAGGTCGAGGATCGGCGGCCCGTCGCCGCGCAGCACCGTGCCCTGGTAGATGGCGGGCATGTAGCCCGAGCTCCAGTTCTTGGCGCCGCTGATGGGGCCGCCCGTGGAATCGAGCATCACCACGAACCCCGGCAGGTTCTGGTTGACCGTCCCGAGCCCGTAGTTCACCCAGCTTCCGAGCGCGGGCGCGCCGCCGAGCAGCTTGCCGCTG
>VGXR01000079.1 GCA_016873255.1 Planctomycetota bacterium | reverse complement strand
CGGCTTCTACCAGCAGTGCCCGGTGCTCCGCTGCGAGGATGCGGCCATGCGCCTCTCGCGCCTGCGCCTGTGCGCGATCACCAAGCATGTCCTCGCGGACGGCCTCGGCCTGCTCGGCATCACCGCGCCCGAGCGCATGTGACCGTCACTTCCGCTGCATCTCGATCCGCTTCACCTGGCCGTCGGTGAGCGCGCGCCAGACGGGCGCGCCGCGCCATTCCCTGTAGCCCGGCGCGGTCACGCTCAGGAGGAACGGCTGCATGTCGGGCACCGCCAGCGGGCCGGTCCTTCCGTCGGTGCCCGACTTCGCCTTCAGGCCATTCGGGTTCTCCGGCAGCCCGTCGCGCGCCTCGCCGAGCCGCACCTCCGCGCCCGGCACCGGTGACTTGCCCTTGGCATCGACCACGAGGAAGTCCACCTGCTTGAACTCAAGCTTGCGCAGCGGCACGTCCACCGAGCGCGGGCCCGTGACACGCCGGCCGTCGAACTCGATCGTGCCGTCCTGGTAGCCGTTGAGCCGCACGGTCACGCGGTTGCGGAAGCCGGACACCTGCTCGACGCGCGCACGGCCGTCCTCGTCGGTGACGGCCTCCTGCAGCGGCGGGAAGCCCCAGTCGGCCTCGACGCCCGGCTGCGGCAGGTAGAGGAACGTCGCCCCGAACACCGCGGCGCCCTCGACCGGCGCGCCCGTGCGCGAATCGGTCACCTCGAGCGACATCGGCTCGCGGCGCACCGCCTTCATGCGCACCTCGTAGCCGTTGGCCGGCTTCGGCTTGATGTCCCGGAACATCACCACGTGGTCATAGCCGCCCGTGTCGGCCTCGATGGCAGGCGCCGGAGTCTCGAACACCCCGAAGATCACGGGCTCGAACCCGGAGCGCAGGATCGTGAGGTTCGTGTTGGCCGAGCCGACGTCCACCTCGGCCGCGCCGTCGGCCGCGGTCACCACGAACTTCTTCCCGGGAAACAGGTTGAACCAGCCGAACCGGTGCCGGTAGATGCGCGCCTCTCCGATCGGGTCGCCGCCGCCCTCGGCCAGCGTGTGCACGACGATCGGCTTTCCGCAGCCGGCCGCAGCCGCGGCCACGAGCATCGCGCACGCCGCGCGCGCCGCGCGCCGTGCGCCACGGCGCAGCACGCCCTTCATGCAGCCGTCGTCGCCTCCGCGCCTCACTGCACGCCTCCCGCGCCCGGCTCCAGCGCCGTGCCCGCGCGCACGGGAATGGGGTTCGAGTCGAAGCGTAGGTCCTCGATCGCGTTCTCCGCCAGCTTGGCCTGCATGAACGAACCCTCCCACACCAGGAGCTCCACGCGATGCGTCGACGGCTGGAACTCGGCCAGCAGCGACCGGACCGCGGCGTCGGCGCTTGCCTGGTCGGTGATGGGCGTGCCGGCCGTCGGCGCGCTGATCGACTTGGTCTCCTTGGTCGCACGGATGCGCGACACCCTGCCGTCGGCCACCGCCAGGATCACCGCCTTGCGCGGATCCTGCTGGAACCGGCTGATCCGCACGAACCCCGTCGGCGCCCGCGTGGCCTGCTGCACCGACGCGAGCTCGGTGGTCATCCGCTCGATCGTCTTGCGGTCGTTCGCGAGGCGCGCCTCCGCGGCCAGCGCATCCTGTTCGTCGCGGCGTCGCGCGCTCTTCAGCGCGGCCACCTCCTGCTCCATGGCCGGCAGGCGCTCCATGGCCGCCTTCCAGCGGGCCGCAAGCTCGGGGTCGCCGCGCGGCGGCAGCGCGTCCACCTTGGCCTGCAGCTCGCGGACCTGCGACTCGAGCCGCTCGACCTCGGTTGCCTCCGTCACCTGCTCGGCCGGGCTCTGCGGCGCATCGGACGCACGACCGAAGAGCACCACCATCAGCAGGATGAACATGATGACGCCGAGCGCGTTGGTGATGGCATCCAGGAAGAGGTCGAGCGGGTCGCCCATAAGCGATGCCGCCTTGTGTCCCCCGCGCCGGCGCCGACGGCCGCCCGCGCTCACGGTGCACCGTCCTTCGCGGCCGGGGCGCCTGCCGGCGCGCCGCCGGCACCGCCAGCCGCCTCCGCGGCACCGTCGAGCATGCTCGCGGGCTCGCCCTTCCAGAGCTGCCAGCCAACGTCGTAGCCGCGCCGGATCATCCGCGAGCGCAGCTGCTCGAACCGGGGAATGGCGTCCTCGTGCACCACGAACACCAGGTACGCGGTGTCCGGGAGCCGTGGCCCGAGCGCGCCCACGAGCCGCGCCTCCGCGTCCGGATCGGCGAGCGTCGCCACGTGCACGGGCGTGCGCTCGGCGTCGAGCTCGCCGAGCACGATCCGGTCGCGCAGCGCCTCCACGAACACGGGCGCCTTGGGAAACCGCATGCCCGGCTTGAAGCGCACGCGCTCGCGCACGGCCTGCGCCTGCGACGCCTTGCGCGCGCTCGACAGCCGCTCGCGAAGCTCCTGCAACTGCCGCATCGCGTCGTCAGCGTCCTTGGTCATCGCCTGGCGGCGCGCCGAAGCCTCCTCGGCCTCGCGCCTGGCGCGCTCGGCCTCCTGCGCCAGCTGCTTCACGCGGTCGTCGAGGATGTCCACCTCGGCCTTGGCCACGTCCTTGCCGCCCCGGCGGTCGTCGATCGTGCGCTGCAGGATGGCCACGCGCTCGCGCAGCTCCGCGGACCGCGCCGCCGCCTCGGCCGGATCAGGCGACCCGTCCTTCCCGGGCGTCGCGTTCATGGTGTCGGAGAGGCCGTCGATGGCAAGGAGCAGCGCCACCAGGATCAGGATGCCCGTCAGGCATGCCATGATGTCCTGGAACGAGAAGAGGCTGAGGGGCGCTTCCTCGCGCTTGCGGCGACGGACCATGGGTCACTGCCAGTCGGTCAGCTTGAGGCGCGAGAGGATGTGCTCGTTGGTGAAGTCGGTGATCGCGTCGAGGAGCGACTCCTCGCGCTTGTACACCCACGTCGAGAGGAGCTGGATGCACACGGCCGCGAGGAGCGCCACGAGCGTGGTCTCGAAGGCCGTCGCCAGGCCTTCCACCACCGGGCCGAGCTTGCTCTTGATGCTCGCGGAGTCGCTGCCGGCCTGGTTGAGCACGCCGGTGAACGACCCGATCGCCTGCGAAAGGCCCACCACCGTGCCGATGAACCCGAGGATCGGAATGGTCCAGATGAGCGAGCGGATCACCGTGTAGCTCGAGTCCACCGACGAAGCGTCGGAATCGGCCTGGCTCTCGAGCACCGCGCCCACGTCGCGCACCTCGCCGATGTTGCCGAGGTTGGAGAGCGCCATCTCGATGCGCCGGAAGAGGATGAAGTCCTTCGGTCGGTCGGCGACGGCCTTGATGCGCCGCAGCACCTCGCCCGCCGTGCCCGGGCTGAGCACGAAGTCACCGCGGCGCGGCACGATCTCCACGGCTCGCAGCGCACGCATCTGCACCGAGGTCTTCATCCACTTTGCAACCAGGATCCCCATGCACCACCACGAGAAGAACACCACGGCCCAGTTGGTCCAGCAGCGGTTCATGAGCTCGAGCAGGTAGCTCTGCGGCGCCACCAGCACCAGCACCATCGCGAATGCCACCGTGAGGATGGCCGCGACGCCGAGCCACAGCGGTGCAGCGGGGGTGGTGTAGCGCCCGGACGGGAGGCCCAACATGCACTCGATGTCGCCCTTGCGCGCATCGAGCCGCGCGTGCGCTCCATCGTGGTGCGCGGCCGGGGCCGGGGCGCGCGGTGCGGGAATCGGTTGCTGGGGAGCCTGTGCCATGTGTTCCTCCGTACGTCACGCCGAGGGTATCAGGTCATCGTGCCGTCGCCATCGTCCATGGACGGAAGCAGGTGCGAGGTCTCGCATGCCTCGTGCACCGCGGCCCACGAAAGCGCCGCGAACGAGAGCACCAGGCATGCGCCCACGGCCACCAGCGCGCCCTGCATCGGCGCATCGCCGAGCAGGCCGCCGAACGCGGCCGCGAACACCGATGCCATCGCGCCGGTGGCGCCGGCGACGCCGGACCAGAAGACCGCGTCGCCGCCGGCCGCGCCCTTCGGCGGCCGCGACGCGCGCACGCCGCCATAGGCAAGCGCTCCCGCGCCGAGCGTGCCGAACGCCATGCCGGCGATCGACCAGCCCGAGAGGCCCATCACCCCGAGGACGATCGTGCCGACCGCGCCGAGCCCGCCGACCACCGCCGCCGCGATTCCCGCGGCACGGGCGCCGTTCGACCCGGCCGCGTCGAGCGCCACGAGGAGCGCGGCCATCGGCACCAGCAGCGCGATGGGTGCGGCCCACGGAATGGCGGGCACCGCCACCAGCGCGCATGCCGTCGAGAGCACCGCCGCGACCGCCGCCACCGATGCCGCGCGCGCGGGCTCCGGCGCCAGGAAGGCGATCGCATATCCGCCCAGCACCGCCACCGAGCACAGTCCGCGCACCGCCATGCCGAGCGCTCCCTCCGACCACCACCATGCCAGCGCGCCGGAGTCGTCGCGCGAGGTCGGCATGGCCAGCATCACCGTGGCGAGCACCAGCGCCGTCAGCACCACCGGCCGCACCAGCGCGTTGCCCATGGCGCGGCGCGAAGTGCTGCGCGGCATCTCGAGCACCTCGCCATCGGCCTCGCCGAGCGCCTGCTCCTCGATGGACTCCAGCTCCACCGCACGCACGCCCGCCGCCACCACGCTGCCATCGGCGTTGAAGACCGCGCGCACGGAGGATGCCGGCGCCCACGCGCTGCCGTCGGCGCTGAGGGAGTGCATCCGCGTCAGCGCCCCGCGCCGCGCCATCGTCCGCAGCCGGTCGGCGTCGAACGGCCCGCTGCGGCGCCCCGCGAAGCGCACGAACCACGGTCCCGCGGCCATGCGGTCGTCGGCCGCGTCGCCGGCGGCACCCGGCGCGTCGCCGCCGGAGAGCCCCTCCTCGAAGATGGGGTCCTCGCCGCCGCTCACGGCTTGCCTCCCGGCCGCGGCACGAACACCATGGTGCCCGCGGGCACCCCGGTGACCGCGGTCGTGAAGTCGGCCTCGCCCTCGCTCCTGACCGTGCCGAGCCGCACCATCGCGCCGGGGCGGTCGCCGACCGGCGGCTCCGCGACCCAGAGCGCGGCGCCCGCGTCGAGCCTCACGCCGTTCACGCCGAGCACGCGCGGCATTCCGTCGGGCTTGACCAGCACGCCGGCCGGGACGTATGCATCGGCCAGCGGCTTGCACGCGGCCGCCAGCGCGGTGGTGCAGGCCTTGCGCCAGAGGTCCACCTGCAGCGCCTCGCGCACGGCGTTGCGCGCGGCGCGGCTGCGTGCGCGCGCGTCCGGGTCGCGCGGGTTCATCCAGTCGATCTCGTCGGCCTTCTCGCGCGCGATGCGCTTGGCGGCCTTCTCCATGTCCGCACGCACGGGCTCGGGCATCTCGGGCACCATCGTCTCCACGAGCCCGCGCGCCAGCACCGCAAGCAGGGCACCGTCCACCGACTCGTTGTCGCGCAGCGCCACCAGCGCGTCGAACGCCGCATCGATGTCGTTCACCGAATTCTCGTCGTTGTCGAGCAGGTCCTTGAGCTGCACCGCGAACGCCTTCTGCGGCGAGGGACCCTCGAAGCGCGTCTGCGCGGGCTCGAAGCGCTCGAATCCCTCCTTCATCGAGCGGCCCTGGATGGCGAGGATGCTCTTCCACGCAACGCCGCCCTGCGTCTGCACCGCCTCCTTGGCGGGATCCTTGCGGCAGTACCAGCGCGAGCCGTCCTTGCGTTCCACCATGAAGAGCTGGATCGACTCCATGGACCCGAGCTTCTCGTCGAGCCACGGACGCCAGTTCGGCGCGGTGCCGAGGAGCGGCTCCGCGGCGGCGCAGGCGGCGGCATACGGGCTGGCCGGGTTCTGCTCGCGGTGCGTACGCATGGCCGCGGCGGCCGCGTCACGCTCCTTCTGCGGCCGCTGGGCGAGCGCGGCGGTGGGCACCGGCTGCACGCGCGACCATGCCACCACCGCCTCCCATGCCGGCAGCGCGGCGGCCGCGGACGTGAAGTCGCGCGCCTCCGGCGTGTCGGGATGGTCCTTGGCGTACGACTCGAGGGCCGCGGCAAGCTGCGCCGGCGACCCCGCCGACGCCCCAAGTCCCGCGAGCTTGCCGAGGCGACCGATCTCCGCGCGCGCCGACTCGGTGCGCCCGCGCTGCGCGGCCAGGGCCGTGCGGCCCTCGCGCACCTCCTCCATCACGGCGTCGAACTCCCCCCACTTCCGCTGGACATCGGCGAGCGCCTTCTCCCACGCATCGAACTTGCCGTCCCAGGAGGCCTCCGCCGACGGCTTGGCGGCGAGGATCTCCGCCACCACTGCCTTGGCGCGTTCGACCCCGTCGGTGACGCGCGCGCTGCGGCGCTCCTCGATCGCCCGGCCGTTGCGCCTGATCCAGTCGGCCACCGCGCGCTGCTCGTCCTCGTCCTGCACCAGCTTGCGTGCCTCGTCGACGCGGTCTGGCTTCGCGGCCTCGGAGGCCGGATCACCTGCCTCGGCCATCAGCACCTTGAACTGCGAGCGGCGGTCGGCGATCTCGGCACGGCGCCTGCCGAGTGCGGCGCGGGCGTCCGCCACCTTCGTGGACGGCCCAAGCACCGGGTCCTTGCCGGCCTCCTCGAGCAGGCGGTCAGCCTCCTCGAAGCGCCCGGCGTCCACGTTGGAGAGGATGGCCGCGGACGCCTCGTCGATCCGCCGCGCCTCGTCGGACCTCTTGAGCGCGATGCCCGCGGCCACCACCGCGCCGGCGACCACCACGACGACCGCGGCGATCACGCCCACGCGCCGCAGGCGAACCGCACGCTCGAGCTCGCCGATGCGGCGCTCGGCGATGGAGCGCACGTCGTCGGGCACGCCCTCGGAGGTCTGCTCGGCGGCGCGCAGCGCGGTCCGCAGCGCAGCAAGCGTCGACTGCTGGTCCTGCGCCAGCCGCTCGAGGGCCGCGACGCGGTCGCGGTTCTCGCGGAGCGCGTCCGCCGCCGCATCGCGGCCGGCCAGCCAGTCCTCGGCCTGCAGCACGCGGTCGGCGAGGTCGGCGGGCATGTCGCCGCCGCACGCCAGCGCGCGCTGCTCCAGCCCCCGGTACTCGGCGATGGCGGTGCGCGCGCCGTCCTCGCTCTCCGCCTGCCACTCCGAGTCCAGCCGCGCAACCACCGCGCGCGCCTCCTCCACGGCACGGGCCGCGAGCGCGCGATCGAGCTTGCCGCGCAGCTGCGCGGCCACCTTCGCCGCGCCGCTCCAGTGCCAGCGGCCGTCCTCCAGGCGCGCCACGCACAGCTCGGCGTCGGCGAGGTCCCCGTCCTTCAGGCCGTCCTCGAAGCGATCGCCGAGCTCGTTGGCGGCCACGGGCTCCAGCGCCGCCCGGTCCTCCTGCCACGCCGGGTTGTCTGGGTCGCGCGACACCAGCTCGCGCAGCACCTCGAGGCGGTGCCACGCCGACGCGTCGCTGAGCACCAGCCGCCGCATCAGGGCAAGTCGGCTGCGAAGGGGCGCGGTGAACGCGATGGCCTCCTCGATCTCGGCGATCGACTCCGGCGGGATCTCGTCCTGCACCGGGAGCCTGTTCTTCGCGCACATCGACTTCCACTGGCGCATGTAGTCGGCGTCGAACGCGGACGCAAGCTCGAACACCGTGGGCTCGGCCTCGGCCTCGGCGCAGGCCTCGAGGCGCAGTCCGGCGCGCGCGTATCCCACCGCTCGGTCGACGCGGCGCCGCAGCGACGTCGATTCCTCCGACACGCGGTAGGCGATCTCGCGCACCTGCGCCTCGTCGCGCAGTCGCCCGGCGACGACGGCGCGGACGGACTCGAACAGTTCCTGCTTGGCTGCGTTCATGGCGTGGCCTTCCTCAAGGTGGCCTTGATGACCGCGTACTCGCGGCCGGTATCCGACTTCAGCGTGATGGCCGGCACCGACGGCGGGTCGGGGCCGAGGCCGGCGCGCTCCTCGATGTCCTTGATGCGAGCCTCGAGCGCCGAGATCTCCTGCTCGATGATGGACCGCTCGCTGCGGTTGCGCGCGCCGAGCTCCTTCTTCTTCTGCAGCACCTCGGCGCGGAGGAACTCCGCCTCGAGCGCCGCGGCGGACACCCACTCAAGCGTGCACTCGCGAGCCGCGTCGTCCCACCCGACCACGAGCTCGCCTGCGTCGGAGACGAGCGACGTGCTCCCCTCGCCGGGCTCGATGGTCCACCCGGGGCCCGCAGCCACGGCAATCAGCGGCCGGCGCCCGGGGGGCACCGGCGCTGCCACGCGCGTGGTCGCGCCGGGCCGGAGGCTCGCCCGCACCTGCGACACCGGCGGCTGCAGCCGCACCGCCGTGCCGCCGGTCGTGCGCACCTCGATCGCGGCGGAGGCCAGCGCCGACGCGCACGCATCAAGCGCCTTGCGGTGCACCGATGCGCTCACGCGCCGCCAGCTCCAGTCGAGCCGCTGCGCATCCCAGCGGAACGCGCCGATCACCACGCCCGTGCCGTTGACCGCGCGCGCCACGATCTCCAGGCCCTGCCCCGCGTCGCGCGCCGTGATGGCATCGCCGGCGATGCCGATGTCGAAGGTGACCGCCGAGATGGCCCCCTCCGCGCGGAACACGGTCCGCGTGACGGGACGAACGTCACCCAGCGAGTCCAGTTCCTGCGCGAAGGCCTTGGTGTCGAGCCCGCGAATCGCGGGGGCGGGGGCGGGCGCGGCCGGGGCCGGGGACGTGGGCGGCGGTGCGTCGGAAGCCCCCGAGC
>VGXR01000078.1 GCA_016873255.1 Planctomycetota bacterium | reverse complement strand
AGCTGCGCCGCCGCGCCCGGCACCGGCACTGCCTGCGGCGTTGCGCCTGAACCGAAGACCCACGCATCCTTGCTGCCGTTGCTGAGCATGCGGTCGCTCGCGCCGAACATCGCCATCTGCCACTGGCCGTTGACCTCGGTCCAGTAGTGCCAGTAGTTCGGGACGGGGTAGAGGTCTCCGGTCCCGTACTGGTAGTCGCTGCCGAGCCCGATGCCGGTGATGAACGCGCCGAAGTTGTAGGTGTCGTACTGCAGCTGCGCACCCGATACGCCGGCGGCGACCGCCTGCATCGCCTGGAAGCCGTTCATTGGCTCCGTCCACGACAGTTCCACGATGTAGCCGTTGCCGTTGGTGAAGTCGACCTGGATGGTCGAGGTGCTGGTGCCCGTGCCCACCGCGTAGGTGGCCACGATCCCGGCGAAGGCGTGCGTGCTGGAGAAAACGATGGCCGCGGCGACCGCGGCGGACTGCATCCGGTGCATGAGGGGTTCCTTCCTGAGGTGCGCAGGAGAAAAGGGATTTCCAGGGGGCCGGTCGACCCGACTCGCAACCGCCCACGCGGGCGGTGCCTACGGTGACGCCTTCGTTGCGGACTTTGACCGCATTCCTCCGGGCGCCCTGGTGCCCGCGCACTTGGCGGGCAGGCGGAGCATAGCGTGGCCCCGCCCGCGCGCAAGCATCACCCACGGAATGCGCGCGGATTCGCGCGTCCCGCGCTCACCTACCATGCGTGCCCGCCGGAGGACCCATGGCAGACGCGAACCAGACCGAAGCCCTGATCGCCGCGTTCAAGACCGACCACGACCGCGTCAAGGCGGAGGTGCAGAAGGCTGTCGTCGGCCACGAGAACATCATCGACGGCGTGCTGACCTGCCTCTTCGCGGGCGGCCACTGCCTGCTCGAGGGCGTGCCGGGCCTCGGCAAGACGCTCCTCATCCGCAGCCTCTCGCAGGCGCTGCAGCTGAAGTTCGGCCGCATCCAGTTCACGCCCGACCTGATGCCGGCCGACGTGACCGGAACCACGATCGTCGTGGAGACGCCGCAGGGCCGCGACTTCCAGTTCCGCAAGGGCCCGCTCTTCGCGCAGATCGTGCTGGCCGACGAGATCAACCGCGCCACCCCCAAGACGCAGAGCGCGCTGCTCGAGGCGATGCAGGAGCGCAGCGTCACCGTGGGCGGCACCACGTACCAGCTGGACAAGCCGTTCTTCGTGATGGCCACCCAGAACCCGATCGAGCAGGAGGGCACCTACCCGCTGCCCGAGGCGCAGCTCGACCGATTCTTCTTCAAGCTCGAGGTGGGCTACTCCACGCGCGCGGACCTGCGTGAGATCCTCAACCGAACCACCGCGGGCGCGGTGGACGAGCCGCAGAAGGTGATCGACGCCGAGACGATCCTCCGCCACCAGAAGCTGGTGCGCGCGGTGCGCATCGCCGACCAGGTGCAGGACTACGCGGTGCGCGTGGTGCTTGCCACGCACCCGCGCGGGCAGTTCGCCACGCCGCTCGTGAACCAGTTCCTGCGCTTCGGCGCCAGCCCCCGCGCCGCGCAGACCCTGGTGCTCGGGGCCAAGGTGAAGGCGCTTCTGGCGGGACGCCCGACGGTGATGGCCGAGGACATCAAGGCCGTGGCGCTGCCTGCGCTTCGCCACCGCGTGCTCCTCAACTTCGAGGCCGAGGCCGAGGGCCGTGGCGCGGACGAGATCGTGCAGAACATCCTGGAGACGGTGCCCGCGGCCGCCGCCGACTTCGTGGGCGCGCGCTGAGCGGGCATGCTCGTCGCGCAGGCGAACTCGTTCTCGCAGAAGGCGCGCCTGGCGGTGACGCTTGCGTGGGTGGCCGGCTACGTCAACCTCATCGGCATCGTCGTCTGCGGCCGCGCCGTGTCGCATGTCACCGGCACCGTGGCCGCCTTCGGCAAGGACATTGCCGACGGCGACTGGGCGTTCCTCAAGCTTCCCGCGTGGCTCGTCGGCTGGTTCCTGCTGGGTGCCTTCGCCTCGGGGCTTGCCACCGAGCGCGCGCGCGCGCAGCGGTGGAAGTCCATCTACGTGCTGCCGATCGCGCTCGAGGTCTTTGCGCTGGGATCGTTCGCCATGGTGATGGCGCTCGCCGACGCGCCGCAGGTGGAGGGCCGCGCGTCGATCGAGGGAGGCTGGCTGTACGCGGCAACGGCGCTCGGGTGCGTCGCCATGGGCCTGCAGAACGCCACCATCACCCGCATCTCGGGCGGCGTGGTCAGGACCACGCACATGACAGGCGTGGTCACGGACCTCGGCATCGAGCTCGCGGTGCTCGCGCGACGTCGCGCACCGGCGCGGGCCTCGCGCCCGACGGGCAGCGAGGTGCCCGGCGGCCTGAGCTCCGGCGAGCGCGCCGCGCTGCTTGGAGCGCTCCTGGTGAGCTTTGCCTTCGGCGCCGCGCTCGGCGGGATCGTGCTGGCGCACTCGCTGTCGTTCGCGATGGTGCCTCCGGTGCTCTTCCTGTCGTGGGTGATCTGGCAGGACCTGTCGCAGCCCGTCGGCGACCTCGACCCGGTCGAGCCCTCGGCAGGCGCCGACGCGGGCACGTGGCCGCCGAACCTTGCCGTGTTCCGCCTGCGCTGCGGCCATCGCCGCAAGGGTCGCCCGCACCGACTGCCCAACATGCAGCACTGGGTGGAGTCGCTCGACCCCTCGGTGGACGTGGCCGTGATCGACCTTTGCGACGCGGACGACCTTGAATACGCGGGTGCCGAGGAGCTGTGCACCGTCGCCGAGCGCATGCACCGCGCGGGCCGCAGCCTTGTCCTCGCGGGCGTCGCCCCGGGCCGGATGCCCTCGCTCCATGCCGCCGGCGTCGACCGCCTGATGCCGCTCGGCAGCGTCGCGCCGACGCTCGAGGATGCGCTTCCGTTCGCGAGCGAGCGGGCCTGGCGGCTCGCGGTGCGCGCGGCGTCGCGCGCAGGGCAGACGACTGCCGTCTGAACTGCGCCGCTGGCCTGAATCGCGCTTCCCGCCTGAACCACGCCGCCGCTCAGGCGGGCGCATCCCATCGTGTCGCGGGCGGCTCCGAGGGGAGCGGCCCGCGCGTGCGTTCCGCATCGGGGTCGCCGCGGTCGGCGGGGAACGACGCCGTCATCACCGTGCCGTGCGGCATGGCATCGCGATGCTCGAGGGTGCCGCCGTGCCGCTCCACCAGGCTCCGCGCCACCGCGAGGCCGAGGCCCGTGCCGCGCTGCCCCTTCGTGCTCGTGAACGGCTCGAACATCCGGGCACGCACTTCGGCGGGAACGCCTTTGCCGTCGTCCTCCACCTCGATGACGAAGCATGCGCGCGCCGTGTCGAGCGCGCAGCGCACCTGCACCCGACCGCCGCGCGCCGCCGCCGCGTCGACCGCGTTCACCAGGAGGTTCAGGAGCACCTGGTGCACCGCGTTCGCGTCGACCGGTGCCGGCGGCATCGGGTCGTCGACCCGCGCGTCCACCCGCACCCGCTGGCGCTCGGCCCCGCCGCGCACAAGGTCGCATGCCTCGCGGACCACCGCCCCGAGGTCCGATTCCTCGACCTCCAGCGGCCGCTCCTTGGCGAAGGCCAGCATGTTCATCGCCAGCCACGAGATGCGGTCGAGGTTGCGCGCGACGATCGGCCACCCCTCCTGCGCAAGCTGCAGGTCGCCGCGGCGGAGCGCCAGTTCCACGGCATCGGCGCCGCTGCGCAGGCCCTGCAGGATGTTCTTGACGCTGTGGCTGATGGTGGCCACGGTCTCGCCGATGGCACGCAGCCGCTCGGGGTCCGCCTCGGCCGGGGCGCCCGGCGCATCGGGCTGCACGGCGCGGACCTCCATCACCGTGCTGCCGCAGCGCAGCGTGTCGCCGGCCCGCAGCTCGGTGCGCGCCTCCGCGCGCTGCCCGTTGACCCAGGTGCCGTGCGTGCTCCGGAGGTCCTGCACGAACCAGCGCCCGTCCGCCGGGGTCAGCGCTGCGTGGCGGCGGCTGACGCTCGGGTCGGTCGAGCCGAGGGCCTCGGTGCTGCGGCCGATGAGCTGCGGCTCCGCGTCGGAGAGCGCGTGCCGGTGCCCGGCATCCGGTCCCGCGACGACGTGCAGCGCGAGCACGCCTTCACTCCTGCGACAGCCGTGCGCGCAGGTCGGCCGCGCGCGCGGCGTCCATGGTGGTGAGCGCGAACTCCTGGTCGCTCGCGGCCTTTCGGTCGCCGAGCTCGAAGCACGCCAGGCCGAGCACGTAGCGCGCCATGGGGTTCTTCGGGTCCGCGGAAACGGCGGCCTCCGCCAGCGGGCGGGCATCGGCCCAGCGCCGCTCCCTGCACGCGATGGCGGCAAGCCGAGTCTTCGATGCCGACACCGCCGGCGGCGACCCCGCCTTCAGCGCAGCCTCGAACGCCTCGCGCGCCCTCTGCACGTCGCCCATTGCCTCAAGCGCCACGCCCCGCGATGCGTGCGCGGTGGGGTGCGCGGGTGCAAGCACCGTGGCGCGCTCGAAGGCCGCGTTCGCGTCGGCATGGCGGCCGAGCTTCGCGTACGCGTAGCCGAGCGCCGCCTGCAGGTCGGGGTCGTCCGCGCGCACGCGAGACGCCTCGTCGAGCTGCTGGGCCGCATCGCCCCAGCGCTGCGCAGCCAGGCAGGACCACCCGAGCAGCGCCTTGGCGTCGGCGGAACCCGGGTCGATCCGCAGGCACGCCTGCGCACGCTCTCCGGCTTCCTTGGCATTGCCCGCGCGCCACGCAAGCACGCCGAGGCAGAGCTCGATCTCCGCTGCGCCGGCCCCCGCGCTGCGTGCCGTGTCGAGGGCAGCCATGGCCTTGGCGGGCTCCCCGGCCTCGGCCCAGATGTTGGCAAGCGCGATCGCGGACGCGGCCTGTCGGGCATCGGCACGGAGCGCCTCCTCGTAGGCAGCCACGGCCTCGTCGCGCAGGCCGGCGCGCTGCGCCACGTGACCGACCGCATGGAGCGCGTGCGCGCGCTTTGCGGCATCACCCGCTGCGCGCAGCGAGGCACCCTTGCGGGCCGCCGCGAGCGCCTCGGCCCGAAGCGCGGACGCGTCGCCGCCGGACTCGGCCTGCGCATCGAGCGCCATGGCGAGGTTGGTCCAGGCCGATGCGAGTTCCGCATCGCCCGCAAGCGCCTCGCGGTAGGCGGTCACGGCCGCAGGCATGTCGCCCTTCTTCTGCGCCTCCAGCCCGCGGCGGAATGCCGCGAGGTTGCGCTCGCGTGCCTCGGCGGCGCGTGCCTCCGCCTCGGCCTTCGCTCTTGCGGCTGCGTCGGCGGCCGCGAGCGCCTCCATCTCGGCCTTCTTCCGCTCGATCTCCGCCGCCGTGGCCGCGGCCTTTGCCTTCGCCTCCGCCTCGGCCCGCGCGCGTGCAGCCGCTTCCTCGGCTTCGCGTGCCTTCGCGGCCTCGGCTTCGGCGATGGCACGCGCCTCGGCATCGCGCTGCGCCTGGCGCGTGGCCTGCACGTAGTTCTTCAGGGGCCAGAGGATGGCGGCCAGGGCCGCCAGGACCACCACGGCCACGATGATCGGCTTCTTCCCGCTCATGCTCGCAGCGTACTTGGGGCCTGCGGGCGCACGGGCTACCGCTGGAACCCGTAGATGGGCCCCGTGCCGAGCAGCCCCGTGAGTTCGTCGAGCGCCGCGCGCGACTCGCGGAGAAGCTGGGGGTCGGCCAGGTCGGCCGGGGACAGCTCCTCGCGGTAGTGCCGGCGCACCCAGGCCTCGAGGGCTGCGTGCCGGTCGGGCGACCACAGGCATTCCGGCGCGATGCCGGGGATCTCCTCGGGCGTGAGCGGCACGCGCAGACGCAGGCACGCGGGCCCACCGCCGTTGCGCATGCTCTCGCGCACGTCGAGGTAGATGGCCGTGACCACCGGGCACGCGGGGTCGGACACCAGCCGCTCCACGAGCCGCGCGATGCCCGCGTGGCCTTCGCTCTCGCGCGGCAGGATGAGCGCCATGCTGCCGTCCGGCAGCGTGACGAGCTGCGAGTTGAAGAGGTAGGTGCGCACCGCGTCGGCGACGCTCACCTCGCTCTCCGGCACCACCACCGCGTGCAACGACGGGCCCACCGCCGCCGCGAGGTCGTCGAGCACGCGGTCCTGGTCCACCAGCGCATGCTCGTGCACGAGGTACAGGTTGCCGTTGCCCACCGAGATGACGTCGTTGTGGAACACGCCCTGGTCGATGGCGGCCGGGTGCTGCTGCGCGAACACGCAGCGCTCCGCGGGGATGCCGTGGATGCGCGCGACGGCCTGGCTCGCCTCGAGCGTCTGGCGCGCCGGGAACCGCGAGGGCCGCCGGCCCGCGCCGCCGGCCTGCACGCCGAAGACGAAGAGGTGCACGCCGGGCTGCGCGCCGCCCGCGCGGCCGTCGGCGCGGAAGCGCGTGTGGTTTGCGGCGCCCTCGTCGCCGAGATCGCTTGGCGCGCCGTCGGCGTGGGTGCCCGGCAGCGCATCGTGCACCGCGAACTTCCCCGTGTCGCGGAACACCGCGCGCAGCGTGCGCGCCGTCTGCGGCGGCTCGATGGCGCGGTGCGGCATGGTGCGCAGGTTGGCCACGGTCATGTGCACGCGCCCGTCGCCGCTGTCGGAGGACGGCGTCACCGTGGCGGCGTTTGCGGTCCACATGGCGCTCGCGCTCGATGCGCGTGCGAGGAGGTGCGGCGCCTCTCGGGCCGCGGCCGCCACGGCCACCTCGTCGGAGCCCGCGAACCCCATCGCGTGCAGCGTGGGCACGTGCGGCCGCTCCTGCGGTGGCAGCCAGCCCTGCACGAGCCCCAGCCGCGCAAGCGCCGCGGCCTTCGCGAGACCCTGCAGCGCGGCATCGCGCGGCCGCGAGACCGCGCCCTGGTTCGCGGTGCTCGCCACGTTCCCCGGCGAGAGCCCGGCGTAGTTGTGGGTGGGCCCGACGATTCCGTCGAAGTTCGCCTCTGGCACGGCTCGGAGCGTACCGCGCGCGCACCTACAATCGGCGATTCATGGCACGCGCCGCGTCCGGTTCCGGATCGAAGGCATCGCGCACGACGCCCGATGCGTCGATGCGGATCGTCGTGCTCACGGGGAAGGACTCGTTCCTGCGCGTGGAGCGCTCCCGCCGGCTGCAGGACGCGCTGGAGGCACAGTTCGGTTCGGTGGACCGCTTCGAGCTCGACGGGGCATCGTGCCCGCTGTCGGCGGTGCTCGACGAGCTGCGGTCGTACGGCCTGCTGTCGCAGCACAAGCTGGTGGTGCTGGACAACGCCGAGGCATTCCTGGGCGCCGAGGACCGCCGCCGTGCCATGGAGCGCTATGCCGAGGAGCCGCAGCAGGAGAGCACGCTGCTGATGCGCGCGGGCGCGCGCTGGAACCCGGGCAAGTTCGACAAGCTGGTGGAGGCCTCGGGAGGTGCCGTGATCAAGTGCGAGGCGCCGTCGGAGCAGGACGCCGTGCGGTGGTGCTCGGTGCGTGCGGAGAAGCGGCACGGATCGCAGCTTGCGCCGGGCGCGGCGGAGCTCCTCGTCGAGAAGATCGGTCCGGACCTGGCGCGGCTGGACACGGAGCTTGCGAAGCTCGCCGCCGCGGCGGGCGAGGGCAAGCCGGTGCCGCGATCGCTGGTGGCGGAGTTCGTCGGGCTGTCGCGCGAGGAGGCGGCGTGGGAGCTGCAGTCGGTGCTGCTGCGCGGCGGGCCGCGCGCGGCGCTCGAGAAGCTCGACGAGCTGGTGCGCGTGTCTGGCGTGCCCGAGGTGATGGTCGGGTGGTCCATCGTCGACGTGCTCCGCAAGGTGCACGACGCCGCGCGGCTCATCGCGCAGGGCCGCTCGGACTTCGAGGCCGGCAAGCAGCTGCGCCTCTGGGGCGACTCGCAGGCGCTGGTGTGCCGCGCCGCACGCGCGCTCGGGCCGCACCGCGCGGCGCAGCTCCTGGCCGAGGCGGTGCGCACCGACATGCGCACGAAGAGCGGGCTGAGTTCGGACTCCAAGCGCACCTTCGAGGCGCTGGTCGTGGTCACGGGAGAGCGATTCCGATGAAGTGCACCGTCCTGCGGTCCGTGGCGGCCGCCGTCCTTGCGTCCTCGCCCTTCGCGTGCAGCGCTCCGGAACGGACCGCGCCTCCGCCGATCACGCCGCCGGCGCGTGCGGCCAGTGCGCCGGCCGGCACGGTGGACCCGTTGCCGCGCGATGCGGCACGGGCAGACTTCGACGCGCAGCCCGCCGTTGTGGCCGCGGCTCGATCGCCGCAGTCATCATCGCGGCCGTCCGCGCTGCCGATGTTCGAGATGACGCTGCCGCCCGATGACCCGATGAAGGTGGCAGAGGTCCCGGTGCCGCAGAGCGTGCCGTTGCCGCCGCCCGTGGCGATCGAACCGGCTGCCGTTGAACCCGCCGTCATCGAACCGGCTGCCGTCGAACCCGCTGCCGTTGAACCCGCTGCCGTTGAACCCGCTGCCGTTGAACCCGCGGGGTTCGAGCCCGCATCGGCGGCAGCTGCCGCGGCGGTTGCGCCCGCGGAGGCGCCGGCGCCCGCGCCCGCGCCGATCGAGCCACCTGCGCCTGCCCCCGCGCCGGAGCCTGCGCCCGTGGAGGAACACCGGACCGTGCCTGCCGAGCCCTCGGCGCCCGCGGCGCTGCTTCCGGAGCCGACGCAGCCCGAGCGAGTCCAGCCAAGCGCCAGTGCACCGTTGCCGCCACCCGCGCCGGGAGCCGTTCCCGTGCTTCCGCCGCGTCCAGAGGGTCAGGGAGCACCGGCCGCGACTCCGCCCGCGCCGGTACCGGCGCCCGCGCCGGAGCCCGAGCCTGCGCCCGAACCCGCGCCTGAGCCTGCACCCGAACCCGCGCCTGAGCCTGCACCCGAGCCTGCGCCCGAACCGGCGCCTGAGCCAGCGCCCGCACCCGCATCCCCCGAGCCCGCATCCGAGCCTCAGCCTGAACCCGCGCCCGAGCCCGAGCCTGCGCCGGCACCGGATCCGGCGCCCGAACCTGCACCCGCCCCCGCGCCGCCCGAACCTGCGCCCGAGCCTGCGCCCGGCCCCGCCGCGC